>CAVOFA010000082.1:0-12504 GCA_963694865.1 Gammaproteobacteria bacterium
AATAACATAGTGCCAGTGTTAAAAGGGAGCGCAGCGTGCCGTTATGGATGCTCAATTGACTTAACACTAAAAGATCATAAAAGGTAATACTAAATGGCCAGCGGCATTAAAGACAAAGTAGTCATCCTTGGAATGGGGTGCAGCAAGTTCGGCGAGCGCTGGGATTCAAGCCCGGCGGATCTAATGGTGGAAGCATTCGAAGAATGCATTGAGGACGCAGGCATAGAAAGAAAGCGGATAGACGCAGCCTGGTTTGGAGCCGGCATCGACACCTTCAACGTCGGCTCCAGCGCCATGCCGCTGGCAATCGCACTGCGACTTAACTACATTCCTGTCACCAAGGTCGAAAACATGTGTGCCACCGGCACCGAAGCATTTCGTGGTGCAGTTTACGCCGTGGCATCTGGCGCCTGTGATATTGCCCTCGCCCTCGGTGTCGAAAAACTCAAAGACACCGGCTATGGCGGCTTACCTCAGCGCACCCGTGGCGTTGAAAACGACATGTACTGGCCGAATCTGTCGGCCCCCGGCGCTTTCGCTCAACTTGCTACGGGCTACCGGGCCAAGCACAAACTTAACCAGGTCGATCTGAAGCGCGCCATGGCCCATGTCTCGGTTAAAAGCCACGCCAACGGCGTCAAGAACCCAAAGGCGCACCTGCGCCGGGAAATCACCGAAGAGCAGGCGCTGAACGCGCCTTACATAGCGGAGCCTATTGGACTGTTCGATTGCTGTGGAGTGAGCGACGGCTCGGCCTGTGCAATCGTCACCACCCCTGAGATCGCCAGAAGCCTGGGCAAAGACAATCTGGTTGCCGTCAAGGCGCTGCAACTAGCGGTTTCCAATGGTACCGAATCCAGCCATGAAAGTTGGGATGGCTCCTACCTGAAGACGACTCGCATAGCTGCACAGCGTGCCTACGACGAAGCCGGAGTGAAAAAGCCGAAAACAGAAATCAGCATGACTGAGGTGCATGACTGCTTTTCAATTACCGAGTTGGTGACGATGGAAGATTTGCAATTAGCGGAAGAGGGCAAGGCGGTGACCGCCGTACTGGATGGCGCTTTCGACGCCGACGGTAGCAACCCCTGCCAGATCGATGGCGGCCTCAAATGTTTTGGTCACCCCATTGGCGCGTCGGGCTTGCGCATGATCTATGAAAATTATCTGCAGTTGCAGGGACGGGCTGGCGCCCGCCAGCTATCCGACCCGCAACTCGGGCTCAATCACAATCTGGGCGGATTTCCCCATCAGAATATTTGCAGCATTTCGATCATAGGCCACTATGAATAGTGATTCGTCATGTCGGTAACTGCGAGTCTGGCCGCTGTGGATAAGCTGCCGCAACTGCTTGCACAGGCCGACAGTGAGCTGGATTGCTTGCGAGCATTTGTCGACAGCGCCTGCGCTTCTATTAGATTACAGTGCCTGGTTGACGCCAAGCTCGACGCTGAACTTTTAGATAACTGGCAACTAGTCAGCTATGAGCTGGCTTTTTGTGTAGCAGAAATCTCCGCGGCGAAGGCTTTTATTGGCTACGCCCTGCAACTTGAACAGAGTGAGATTACGCAGAAAATTTGCCTGAGCTTCTGCGCCGAAACCCTGCAAACTGTCCTGCAAAGACTGATCGCACAATCTGCAGAGCTTGGCGTACCTCGAGCCCAATTGCTCGACGTCTACGCCAGGCCTTGCGTTAAACAATTGCTGGATACCTATCTCGGTTCTGAGCTCCTCGGCGCCATTGGTGGTGAAATTTCTGAAAGTGATCTGCAGCGGCTGCCTTCCATTCTGGATGAAGAAAAAGAACTGGTAAGAGCAACATTTTTCCGTTTTGCCAACGATGTGGTGACGCCACTGGCGGCAGCAATCCACCGCGAAGACCAGGACATTCCTGACAGCATCCTCAAACCTGTTGCCGAGCTCGGCTGTTTCGGCACCTGCATTCCAGAACGTTTCGGTGGCTTGCAGCCCGACGACAGGCCCGATAGCCTCGGCATGATAGTGGGGACCGAAGAGCTATCGAGAGGTTCATTAGGTGCTGCAGGAAGCCTGATTACCCGCCCCGAAATTGCCGCGCGTTCCTTGCTTAGCGGCGGCACCGCAGCGCAGCAACAGAAGGGGTTACCAAAATTAGCCGCCGGCGAACTGCTCTGTGCTATTTCCATTACCGAGCCCAACACCGGCTCGGACGTGGCAGCGGTCTCACTAAAGGCAACGGCCAGCCTCGGCGGCTGGCTATTAAACGGTAGCAAGACCTGGTGCACTTTCGCCGGCCGCTCAGAACTGATCGTAGTGCTTGCTCGCAGCAATCCGGATCGATCGCTGGGTTACAAAGGCCTGAGTCTGTTCATGTTGGAGAAGCCGGCCTATAGCGGAAACCAGTTCAAGCACGAACAGCGCCAGGGTGGATCTCTCAGCGGCAACGCCATCGCCACCCTGGGCTATCGAGGCATGCATTCTTACGATCTCTTCTTCGAAGACTATTTCGTCCCTGCCGAGAACCTCATCGGCGAGCAACAGGGTGAAGGCAGGGGCTTCTATTACACCATGGCCGGCTTCGCCGGTGGTCGTATCCAGACTGCCGCCCGTGCCACCGGAGTGATGCAGGCGGCGTTCGAAAGCGCCTTGCGCTACGCCAGGTAGCGCCAGGTATTTGGCAGGGCGGTAGCCGATTATCAACTTACCTAGGAAAAGCTGACCCGCATGTTAGCGACCCTGACGGCGTCGCGGCAATTTAGTTACGCCGTGGCAGAATTAATGGATGCCGGTGCCGGTCAGATGGAGGCAAGTTTGGTAAAACTCTTTGCCTGTCGTGCTGCCGAATGGATAAGCCGTGAAGCCATGCAGATTCACGGCGGCATGGGTTACGCCGAAGAATCCACCGTGTCCCGCCTCTTCGTCGACGCCCGTGTGTTATCTATCTTCGAGGGAGCAGAAGAAGTATTGGCAATAAAAGTCATAGCACGGGAACCGATCGAAAAAGCAGTATTGAGTCAGCCGTCGATACCTTTCTGATCCGAAAAAGAACCCCAGCGAAAATCACAGAACATCCAGGAACACAAAATGCCCTTCGATGCCGAAAAATTATTAAATCGAAAATTTGGAACCGTTAGAAAAACCTACACCGAAAAAGACTGCATTTTATATGCACTTGGCGTAGGCATGGGTATAGATCCACTGCACCCAGAATGCCTCCGCTTCGTCTACGAAGAAAATTTAAAAGTCCTGCCCAGCCAAGCCGTGATGATGGCACATCCGGGTTTCTGGGCAAAGGAAGCGGACACCGGCCTGGACTGGATTAAGGTATTGCACGCCGGCCAGGAAATAATCATGCACAACCCAATACCAAGTTCAGGCACCGTCGAAGCAACTACAAGAGTAACGCAAGTAGCAGACAAAGGTGAGCGCATTGGTGCGCTCGTCGTTACCGACCGAGTCGTCCGCGATGTAGAGACAGGCGAAGATCTTTGTACTCTGGTAACCACAATACTTGCCCGCGGTGATGGCGGCTTTGGTGGTGAACACAAACCCAGTCCCAATACCGATGTAGTCCCCAATACTGAACCTGATGAAGTCTGTGATTTACCAACGTTGCCGGGGCAGGCGTTGCTCTACAGATTGTGTGGCGACTTTAATCCCCTGCACGCTTCACCAACGGTGGCTCGTGCTGCCGGCTTCAAAGCACCAATTCTGCACGGCCTTTGTACATTAGGGGTGATGACTCATGCCTTGATGAAAGCCTGTTGCGACTATGAGCCATCGAAATTTAAGAGAATGCGACTGCGTTTCTCGGCCCCCGTTTATCCTGGCGAGACCATTCGCACAGAAATCTGGCGCAATGGCAATGAGGTGGCATTTCGCTGCAAGTCATTAGAACAGGATAAGATTGTTATAAACAATGCCTATTTGTTAGTTGAATAAGCGCAGCCAGAATAAGCGAGACAGGAGAGTTTATTGCAAAAACTGTTAAGTGGATTGCGTGTCGTCGAGGGCAACGTGTTTATAGCGGCACCTTCGGCAGCATGGCACTGGCGCAACTGAGCGCGAATGTTACTCGATTCGATCAGATTTTTGGCGCTGGCAGGGAATGAATCTGCTGCCTCTGGTTGGGTTATTCGGGTAAGTAATTCGCACTTTCACTGGCCCGGGTAGTTATACTCTGGCTCGGACAATCTTAGTTTAGCTAAAAGTGAATGGACTCGATGACAAGTCACAACTCAGCAATACAAGTTTGCTCACTGCTGGAAACCGCAGCGAATAAATGGCCAGATGAGCCGGCAATCACCTTTGCTGGTAAAACCCGGAACTGGTCCGAAACCTTTCAGCGTTGTCGCGACTTCGCTTGCTTTCTAAAAAGTGTCGGAGTGGAGCGTGGAGATCAGGTTGCCTATCTGGGGTTTAATTCCAATGTTCTTATGGAAAGCTATTACTCGCCTGCACTAATCGGCGCCATCCTGGTGCCCATGAACTACCGATTGTCACTACGAGAAATGATCGAGTGTGTAGAAGATTGCAGGCCAAAAGTCTTGATAGTTGATCCACATTTTGTCGAGCACAGCCTGGCGCTGAGGGATGCCTGCTCAAGCATCGGCACTCTGGTCTATGCCGCAGCAGACAACGGCGAGGAAGAGACTCCAGCGGGCATGATGAGCTATGAGGAAAGCATTCGCGAAATTTCCGAGGGTAAGCGGTTGTGCGATTTAAGCGCTAGTAAAGATGATGAAACTGTCATTATCTTTTACACCGGAGGTACCACTGGACGCTCCAAGGGCGTCATGCTCAGTAACAATAATATTCAATGTAACACCGACTGCTCCATTCCTTTGTATCGCATGCAGGAGCACTGGAAATTCATAGTCCCCGGGCCGCTCTTTCACCTGTCGGCTGGTTCGAGGGTATTCAGCAGTACAGCACTGGGTGGGCATTGCGTGATCCTACCCAAGTTTGATGTGCTCGAGGTGCTCCGAACCATCAAAAAATACAAGATCAATTCCGTCACCCTAGTGCCAACCATGTTGCAGATGATGCTGGATCATCCTGAGTTCTCTAACTTCGATCTGACTTCGTTGAAAATGCTGGGCTTCGGTGCGGCACCCATGTCTATGGACTTACTAGGCCGCGTAATAAGTGCATTTCCCAGGGTGGACATATTTCAGACATATGGTATGACAGAAGCCGCTCCGATCCTCACCTGTCTCGATTCCAGATATCATGTGTTAAAGGGAGCGAACGCCAACAAACTGGTTTCGGTTGGCAAAGGCGTTAGCCACGTTGAATTGAAGATTGCCGATGCAGACGACACGTTGCTCAATGCCGGTGAAATAGGTGAGATTATTGCAAGGGGTGACAATATTATGAGCGGCTATCTGGGCCTGTCCGAGCTAACGGCAGACGCTTTAAGAGGCGGCTGGTATCACACTGGAGATGCGGGTTATCTGGATACAGAGGGTTTTCTTTTTCTGGAAGGTAGAGTCAAGGACATGATCGTAGGTGGCGGTGAAAACATCTACCCGATCGAAGTTGAGAACGTGCTGTCATATCATCCGTCGGTGCATCATTGCGCGGTGATAGGAATTCCACATAAAGTCTGGGGAGAGGCTGTTCATGCCATTGTAGTTCTCGAAGCTAACACGCAAGCTACAGAAGCTGAGCTAATTGATTTCTGTAAAAGGCGAATCGCCAACTACAAATGCCCAGTCAGCGTCTCATTCAGAGCTGAACCTATGCCGCTATCACCAATTAACAAGATTCTGAAAACCGAGTTACGCAAACCGTTCTGAGAGGGGAGAAAGAGTAAGTTGGTTTAGAATATCGCCTGCTGTTTTTAAGGCCACCTGAAGGTATTCAGTTTTGCGCATAGAAAACAATCACCGGCGAATGCAGTTCAGGTCACCAGCGCCAATCTCCTTTCCTGCGCTTTGTCATTACTATTGTCCATGCACATCTTCATTTTCGCTTTCCATCGCTTGCAACAAATGCTTTACGAATTTTTCCAGCGTCTCGTAAGGCTGACAGCCGACTACCACCAACTCATTGGCGTAAAAAGTTGGCACGCCGCTGACACCGATTGATCTGGAACGTTGCCAGTCTTCGTCTACCTGGTTCTTGAATGTACGATTATCTATGACATCTCGCGCAGCTGCTACATCGAGACCAACCGATGCGGCAATCTTAAGCAATCCATCTACATCAGCGATATTCACATTGTCGGCAAAGTAAGCCGAATACAGTCTGTCGTGAATCGCATCTCCGCCCACCTGAGTGTCAGCCCATTTACCCAGTTCCTGAGCAAGACGGCTGTTATAGGTATGGGTGCGGTCTCCATAAGGCAATCCAGCCTCACTCATCAAGCCCTGTAACCGTTCTTTGATAGGGGTGATGTCTCGGCCGGCAAACAACTCGGCCAGAGAAATACCTTCCGGGGGAGTTTCCGGATGTAGGGGGAAATGAATCCAGCGGATTTCCACCGGATAGTTGGCCTTAAGTTTTTCAATACTCACGGTACTGAGGTAACACCAGGGTCAGACGTAGTCGGTGAAGACATCCAGGACAAGTTTGCTCATATTGCTGCTCTCTATTTGGTTTCTTGCATCATTTTACCGAACCCTTCCAGGGCCTGTTGCACGCACTGCTATTTGCTAAACATGAGTTATACTGCGTGTCGGCTTTCATTTTCCCGACACTCATTTTATCCCGAAGTATCGGAAAGTACGCAATAACTACAACAACATCAAATAAAAAAAGGAGGGTTGTATGCGCAGATTAATCGCATTGGCCACCGTAGCGACTATTTTACTCGTGTCTCAAATGGTTTCCCACGCTCAGAATTCTGACGGGCCTCTGGCCGTTTTGGTGCCAGGCAGCGGCACCTATGGCCGTTCCATCTCCACCGATTCGGAGCTGGCGCAGCAGTTTTTCGATCAGGGCCTGCGGTTGGCCTGGGGCTTCTATTTCCCGGAGTCTATTGCCTCGTATCAAGAAGCTTCACGGCTCGACCCTGACAGCCCAATGCCGTATTTCGGCCTCGCCCACGCTGCCGGTCCTAATCCGAATAGCCGTTATGCGGGCTTGCCAGACGATCCTCAGGGAGCCGGACTGGCGGCGATTCGTAAAGCTCTGGAGCTGATTAATAACGGCAGTCAGCTAGAGCGCGAGATGATTAACGGCTTGTTTGTGCTTTATAACAAGGATGCGATCCCCGACAGCAGGGAGCGGGACTTCGCCTATCTGGATGCCATGCGTAATTTGCATGCCAAATACCCTGAGGATCCGGATATAGGTGCCATGTTTGCGGAATCCTATATGAACACCACCCAGTGGGATTACTGGACGCTGGATGGGGCAGCAAAGGGCGGTACGGCGGAAGCTCAAGCCACGCTGGAAGCCGCGATGCGTTCAGAACACGATCATCCCGGTGCCAACCATCTCTATATCCATCTAATGGAGGCTTCCTCACAGCCAGAGTTGGCCATGCCAGCGGCGCAGAAATTGGAAAGCACCTTGCCTATCTCTGGTCACATGGTGCATATGCCTGGCCATATTTATCTGCGCGTAGGCGAATACGAGAAGGCCATCGATATCAATGAGCGTTCACAGATAGTCGATCTGCAGTTCGCCGACATCTGGGGCGACACCAACTTTCCAGTGATCGGGACCTATGCCTTGTCTCACAAGACTCACTCCGGCCATGCGCTGGACTTTGTGCGCTATGCGAACTACCTGCAGGGTAATTATGCTGCTTCTGCGGAGGCTGCCAATCGCAATGCAGCCAATGTAGCTCCCGGTGGAAACAGGGGGCAAAAAACCATTGCTCATGCCTGGCTAGTCGACAAGATCTTTGCCAGGTGGGACAAAATCCATGGCGACAATGCTGCCAATAGTCAATCCAACACCCCTTACCTGAAAGGTATGTGGAGTTATGTGATGGGTAGTGCTCATGTTGCAAAAGGACATATGGGGCCGGCGGAAGCAGAACTAGCGAATATTCGCACGCAGATGGCAGCCGGCAATGTCGATGACAATGGTGTTGGTCCAACTCCGGCCTCTCACGTGCTGAATTTAGCTGCTCACGCCCTTAATGGTGAAATCGAGGAAGCCAATGGCAACCTGAATGTCGCCGCGGCACACTATAGCGCGGCAGTCGAGTTACAGGACACGCTCAATTACACCGAGCCACCCGATTGGTCCCAGTCTATACGTCTCTATCTGGGCGCGGTTCTATTGGATGCAGGTCGTGCGGCCGATGCTGAAGCGGTTTACAGGAAAGATTTGGAATGGAATCAACAAAACGCCTGGACTACGTTTGGGCTGTATCAGGCTCTGGAAGCTCAGGGCAAGGATCAGCAAGCTATAATTACTGAGCGGCAATTCCAATCTTTTTGGCGTAACGCTGATGTAGAGCTAAAAAGGTCCCGCCTTTAGCGCCTCATGAGGTGCCGGGCAATTTCTCTGGCACCTCGCAATTGCGCACCGTTGTCAGCGCAGGGGAAGGCCATCGCCGTAAGCTTGGCTCCGTTCTGCAAGATGATGTACTGATGTCCGTCGTGCATCCAGGATGCTCATGCCGTAGCGGCTCTGTGCTGGCACTTCGATTCGACCAACTTCTTCACCGGTCTTCTTATCGATGGCGTAAAGAAGTGCAGTCTCACCGTCGTGATCCATGTCTGAATAAACCAGCATGTTCGCGGTAGTTATCATGGTAACAGCATTTCCAGTACCGGTATCCTCCACATCAATGCCAGCCACAGCAGGATTGTTGCGGATACGATCAGGAGTTTCACCAGTTGGAATCTGGAACGCAATCTCACCTGTATTCATATCGTAGCCAGTAATAGTGCTATACGGTGGCTTAAAGTAAGGCAAGCCTGAATCATGACGAGGTGCACGAGGGGGGGCCATTGGCATAGGCTGCGAAAGTAGCTCCCGTTGGGTTATCGATGCGAGCATCAGCCTCTTCGCCAGGAATAATTCGTTGCCAGCTACAAGCTTTCCTGGACGTAACATAGAGTAAGCCTGAAGTTGGATCTGCCACTGGAGGATTATTGATATTTGCACCACCACCGTCTCCCGGACACATAGCAGAGGCTATCTTGCCTGCTGAATCACTCGCATGGATTGGCGGATTAAACAGCGGCCCCATGTCGTAATTAGCCATCACTTCAAGCGCTTCTCGGCGCAGTGCAGGGGTGAAGTCGATCAGGTCGTCCTCAGTGATGCCCTGCATTTCGTAAGCAGGCGGCTTGGTTGGGAAAGGCTGTGTTGTTGACAGTTTCTCACCAGGAACTGCTGAGGCGGGAACGGCGCGTTCTTCCATTGGCCAAATTGGCTCACCAGTCATGCGGTTGAAGGAGTAGACAAAGCCCTGTTTTGTTACCTGGGACACAGAAGGAACTATTCCTCGCCCTGGAATATTCAGGTCCAGCTGTATCGGTGCCGCCGGGTTATCATAGCTCCACACATCGTGGTGCACCGTCTGGAAGTGCCAGATACGCTCGCCAGTTTCGGCATCGAGTGCTACTAGAAAAAAGCCAGGGGTGGAGATGTAGACCACGCCTTTGCCATCAATTCGTGAGTACGTTATTCCCTTGCCATACGAGGCGCGCATGGAATATTCCCAGCGCGCTGTATTGGGCAGCCGATACGCCCACAGCGTCTCACCAGTCTTGGGATCGATGGCAACCCGTACTCAGAAGCCTTGTTTCGCACATTGAAATATCGCCCAGAATGGCCTTCATCGGGTTTTGTAAGTTTGTCTGAAGCTCGCGATTGGGTAGAGAATTTCACTCATTGGTATAACAACGAGCACAGACACAGCAAGCTGAACTTTGTTACACCAGCGCAGCGTCATGCCAGGCAAGATCGAGAGATACTGAAAAATCGTAAATTGGTACTGGAAGCGGCAAAAGAGATGAACCCTAACCGGTGGTCAGGAGAGGTGAGAAACTGCGAACCAATTGGAGTAGTGACTCTGAATCCAGACGAGCAAAGGCAGCTACCGTTGAAGGCGGCTGCTTAAAAAGAAAATAGTGCCAACTACCCTGAAAAACACCGCCTCTTTAAATACAAGATTCGTGGCAGGATATCACAGGTAGTCCAAGTAACATGGATAAAGGGGACAGTGGATTTGATTCTTTGGAGCACAAGTAGGGTTCGCTTTGGATCAGCTGATCAGGGCCAGCATACAACTGAGGGCGAATTATAGACCCCCTGCGAATTAGGGAATACTGGTCCAGGACGCCGTTATTTCCCGAAAACTCGGCCTGCATAGCTGGGCTCAAGTCCCTAAAATTCAGCCATTCCTGGTTTTTACAAAATTGTTCCACAGGGGGTGTATTCTCTTCGTTTTCGAGAGTAAACTGTCCCTCCTGATGGATTTATTCTTGGAATTTGCTCTGCATGTGTGGGAGTTTTTGAGATCGAATCTGCCATTTAGCATTTGCTTCCAGCAATTTGCGTTTTGTCTATTCTCAACGGAAGTATTAAGTGAGCGACCATACTGCGGACCTTATGATACGGGGCGGTATCGCTATGGTTGCAATTACTCATTGAAATGAAGTACCTTTATTCAGAGACATATGTCTGCATGCGGATGATATAGAAATCCGCAAGATTGGCCTGAAGGATCTTAGGCAATCTTTAAGGGAAGGTTGGGAAGATTACAGTGAAAAATCGATTTCCACTCTCACCCTGCTGCTAGTCTATTCTCCACTAATCACACTGGTCTTCACTCGGGCCGCGTTGGGCCAGGATCTGCGGTTTCTGGCATTTCCCACGGTGGCCGGTTTTACCCTTCTTGGCCCCATAGTGGCGATTGCTTTTTTCGAGATGAGTCGACACCGCGAACGCGGGCAAAGAATGCGCTGGCGTAGAGCCTTCGGGTTTGTTCATACCTCTGCCTTCGCCCCAATCCTGGCCTTATCTGTCCTGATGACGCTGCTCTATTCCGGCTGGCTCTACTCGGCTCAGATCATCTATTTCAGCCTGTTTGCAGACACTCCACCAACCTCGCTAGCGGACTTTCTCAATCAGTTGGTCAGCACACGTCACGGTGCTGCGCTGATTTTTTATGGCAATTTCGTCGGTTCCCTGTTCGCTTATGCCGCGATGGCAATTTCGCTTGTCGCCTTTCCCCTGGCTCTCGATAAACCGGTCAACTCATTCACGGCCATCTGGGTGTCGGTCAATGCATTCATTACTAATTTTTGGGTGCTAGCCGTATGGGGACTGATTGTCGTTGTAATTATGACTGTGGGGGCCGCTCTATTTTTCCTCGGGCTTGCAGTTGCACTACCGATATTGGGTCATGCGACGTGGCACTTGTACCGGAAAATTGTCGTAAAATAGGCCATCATCCCTTTTCAGCGCCGTCCTGTTTCCCTGCTTTTTCTACGGGTCTGGTTTTCCTGTATCTATTAGTAGCGGCTTACGAATCCCAGCGCCAGCAGAACTAATAGCAGGATAGCCAGGGCCACTCGTATGCTCAGTGAAATAACTGTGCGTTCAGTCTTGCCGCGGTCATGTACCAGGAAATATAGTCCACTGCCCAGGCTGGCGAAAATACCAAACATCACAATGATAATAAGAATATCTATCACCTGGGATTTCCTCTGATACTCGAAAACAGAGGACCACTCAATAAAGGTCTGAATCTGCTCATCATTATCCAAATAATCAATGTGGGTAAGCCCCGGGCAGCAGGCGTTGTGAGGACTGTGCCGGGACTTTCAGCGTCCATTTCGGGCTGTAAACTAACGGCGACTGTTTAGCTGGCCGCGGACCGGAGCAAGCGCTTCAGGTCTTCGAGTACACCAAGACCGTCCTCCGTAGGGAGATAGCTTAAAACCACATAACCCTGATAATCGACGAGGAGTAATTGGGCGTCAATCGGCGTACTACTCAAGGCGCTATGCAGTCTCTCGAGCGATCCGCTGTCCGCTGGCAGCCACCAGTTTCTCTCCAGCACGGACGCTGCTGCTCCAGGTGGGCTGAGCATGGCCAAATTAACCCGAGGTGAGTCGCCGCCGACCGCGATCTTGATCTGCTCTGCTGCTGCTACCAATTGCAGACAGGTCTCAGAGCAGGTGTCAGCAAGCGACACCACCACAAACCAGTCTCGGGCAATTGCATTCGCAGTAAGCGCAGCACCCGTTACATTGCGCACGCCATAAGAACTCAGATGCAGTGGAGGCTGCAACAACGCCCCATAGTTAAGGTTACTCTGTGGCCGCCATTCTAGCGGCCCCCTGACCAGCAACCATGCCAGTAGCAAAGGCAATACAAACACTGCCAATAGTCCCAGCAGGATTAGGCGAGATTTGGTTACTGTGGTTGCGGTTGCCGGCGTAGTGGTCATGGGATCCCTGCTTTGTCCTTAGCCAATAAAATTACTGCCGCTATGGCGACGACGGTGACTGCCATCGCGAACCATTGAAATGCATAGCCCCGATGCCGAGCCTCATCGATGGCCGGTGAATTCCGGCTACGAACAAAGGCGCCGGTCGCATC
>CAVOFA010000083.1:0-12472 GCA_963694865.1 Gammaproteobacteria bacterium
CAGACGGCGGATGACGACCTGGAACTAACACTCAACGTAAATGCTGGCACCCACGCCATCGCTGTCGCTTTTTCCGAACAGCGCGGCCTGCCCGAGGGACTGCTCGAACCGAGTCTGTCGTCGGCATCTTATGAATTTGCGGGAGACCGCGACACACCGATGGCGCTGGGTAGCATCGAGATCAGTGGGCCCTACGACGCCACCAGGCCAACCGAGACACCAAGCCGGACCAGGCTGTTTAGCTGTGAGCCGCCCGGCACGGTGACCGCAGACCAGGCCTGTGCCGCCGAGATTTTGTCAACGCTGGCGCGTCGAGCATTCCGCCGGCCCGTGACCGACGATGACCTTGGCAGCTTAATGAATTTCTACGCCACGGGTCGAGCCGATGGCGGATTCGACCGCGGCATCCAGCGCGCATTGCGTGCCATTTTAGTAGACCCGGAATTTCTCTTCCGGATCGAGGGCCAGCCCTCTGCTGTCGCTTCGGCAACGGCGTATAGAGTGAGCGATGTCGAACTGGCGTCACGACTGTCTTTCTTCCTGTGGAGCAGCATCCCTGACGACGAGTTGCTAATCCTGGCCGAAGGGGGAACGTTGAGTGAGCCGCAGGTACTGCGTAGCCAGGTGCAGCGAATGCTGGCCGATCCACGCTCGTCAGCCCTGGTTGAAAACTTCGCCGGACAGTGGCTGTATCTGCGTAACCTGCCCGGCGTTGCGCCGGATCCCGATGCCTTTCCCGAGTTCGACGACAATCTGCGTGAGGCGTTCCGTCGCGAGACGGAACTGTTCGTGGAGAGTCAGCTTAAAGAAGATCGCAATGTGGTGGAGCTGCTGACGGCAAACTACACGTTCGTGAACGAGAGGCTGGCCCGTCACTACGGGATAGCCGGTGTTTATGGCAATCACTTCCGCCGTGTGCCGCTGGACGATGGCCTGCGCGGCGGGCTGCTGGGACAGGGTAGCATTCTGACAGCCACTTCCTATCCCAACCGGACAGCGCCGACACTGCGGGGCAAGTGGGTGCTCGACAATCTGCTGGGCTCGCCGCCGCCATCGCCGCCACCCAACATTCCCGATCTGGAAGACAGCGACGCGATCAGTCCGAAGTCGGTGCGTGAACGCTTAGAGGCGCATCGCGCCAACCCGGTTTGTGCCAGTTGCCACGCGAGCATGGACCCCTTTGGTCTCGCGCTCGAGCCGTTCAACGCGATCGGCGGCCTGCGCACCCACGATGGTAATGAGCTTATCGATGCGTCGACGTCCTTGCCAGACGGCTCGTCGTTCGTCGGGCCTGCCGGTGTGCGCGAGTTTCTGCTGAACAATTCAGAGCGCTTCGTGGCCGCGCTGACGAAGAAGTTATTAACCTACGCGCTGGGTCGGGGACTCGAAGAATACGACCCGCCAGCAGTGCGCGGTATCTTGCGGGCCGCTGCCGCCGACGACTATAGTTGGTCGTCGCTGCTGACCGGCATCGTCGAAAGCGTGCCATTCCAAATGAGGAGGTCAGAACAGCTATGAACATTATCACCAGGAAACACCTGCCGCGGCGGACTTTTTTGCGAGGACTCGGAGCCACTGTTGCGCTGCCGCTGCTCGATAGTATGGTGCCGGCGCTGACCGCTCAGTCGGCGACCGCAGCCCAACCCGTGCGTCGCCTGGGTATAGTCTATGTCCCCAACGGCATCTACATGCCAAACTGGACGCCGGCGGGCGACGACGGCAGCGGCTTCCAACTGCCCTCGAGCATGGAGCCGCTGGCACCTTTTCAGGACCAGATGGTGGTGGTGACCGGGCTCTCCAACAAGATGGGAGACGCCTGGCCAGGTGAAGGGGCGGGCGATCACGCACGCGCCGCCGGTGCCTATCTGACCGGCGTGCACCCCAAAAAGACCGAGGGCGCCGACCTGCGGGCCGGGCTTTCGGTGGACCAGATAGCGGCACGGGTGCTCGGCACCGAGACCCAACTGACCTCCCTCGAGCTGTCGCTCGAGTCCAGGGAGGCGGTCGGCTCCTGCGACCCTGGCTATGCCTGCGCCTATGCCAACACCTTGTGCTGGAGCAGCGCTACCACGCCGCTGCCGATGGAAAACAATCCGCGAGTGGTGTTTGAGCGTCTGTTTGGTGGCAACGAGAGCACCGATCCTGAGGCGTGGCGAGCACGTCGCGAGGAGGACCGCAGTATCCTCGATGCGGTGGGCGAAAAAATTGCCCGACTGCAGGGCGACCTGGGACAACGCGACCGGCGCAAGCTCGATGAATATCTCGAGGCAATCCGCAATGCGGAACGTCGCATCCAGATGGCCGAGGCACAGAGCGAGCGCGAGCTGCCGGTTATCGATCAGCCGGCCGGTGTACCCCCGACCTTCGAAGCACACGCCAAGCTCATGTTCGACCTGCAAGTGCTGGCCTATCAGGCGGACCTGACTCGTGTCATCACCTTCATGGTGGGGCACGAAACTAGCCAGCGTGCCTATCCGGAAATCGGCGTGCCCGATGCACATCACCCGCTGTCTCATCACGGTGGCAACGCCGATAAGATCGTCAACCTGGTCAAGGTGAACCAGTATCACGTGCAGATGTTTGCCTACTATCTCCAGCGCATGCGCGACACTGCAGACGGCGATGGCTCGCTGCTGGACCATACCACGCTGCTCTATGGCAGTGGCATGAGCGACGGCAACGGACACAACCACCATAATATACCATCGCTGCTGGTGGGCGGAGCCACCGGCTCTGTCAGCGGCGGACGCCACTTCCAGTATTCTAGAGAGTCTGAGACGCCGGTCACCAACCTGTTCCTCAATGTACTCAACAAGCTAGGTGTGCCGCTCGATAACTTCGGGGACAGTACTGGACCGCTCGACGTGTTGGCAGGGGGATAAGACAAGTGTTCAAGGGCTGGCAGGATCTATGCGTCTTCTTTATGGCAATACTTCTATCTGCGGCAGGAGTCGTGCAGGCGGACCAGCTCGATCTGGTTAACGCGGCTGAGCGCAACGATGCGGACACGGCGCTGGCGCTGCTGGCCGAGAGTGTTGCGGGCGAGAACAGTGCCGATGTGCACGCTACCCAACCGGACGGAGCCACCGCCTTGCACTGGGCTGCCCATTGGGATGCGCTCAAGCTTACGCAGCGCCTGCTCGAGGTTGGCGCCCCGGTAAATGTCGTCAACGATCTCGGCGTGGCGCCACTTTCCATAGCATGTCGCAATGGCAGTGTGTCCATGGTCAACGCGCTGCTAGCGGGTGGGGCGGATGCCGGCACCGTGGAGCCCAGTGGCGAAACCGCGCTGATGAGCTGTGCGCGTACCGGGAGCACGGCGGCGATAGAGCAGTTGTTGTTGGCAGGGGCAAATCCCAACGCCATAGAAACAAGTAGCGGACAGACCGCACTGATGTGGGCCGCGGCGGGAGAGCACACTGCTACAGCGCGCGTACTCATCGATGCCGGGGCAGAGGTGAACGCCCGTTCCTTAGGTGAATTTACACCACTGATGTTTGCCGCCCGGGCCGGCGCACTCGAAGTGGCGCGTCTGTTGTTAGGATCAGGTGTCACAGTTAACACGGTGACGTCTGCCGGGCTTAGCCCGCTTTTAATTGCTGCCGCCAGTCTCGAGGCGATCACTGGCAGTGACTATCGTCTGGTGGTGCAGGAGAGCGATCACGAGGCACTCGGTATTTTGTTACTGGAGCACGGTGCCAACGTGGCCCAGGCAGACCAGTACGGCACGACGCCGCTGCACTACACGGTGGAGATGCGCAAGCCGGCGCTGCTAGAGGCGCTACTTGCGCAGGGAGCCGATGCCAATGCACAACTGACTGCCGGGCTACCGTTCCGGCGCGGCGACTATGTAGGACGCGAAGCCTACAACGGGGCATCACCGTTCTGGCTGGCGGCACGTCGCGGCGATCTCAATATGATGCGCTCGTTACTGGCGGCTGGTGCCGACCCGGAATTGCCGTCGGCCTATGGCGTAACGCCACTGCTGGTGGCCGCCGGTATCACCCAGACCGACTCGCGGATGGTGACTCAGGATAGTTTGCTGGCAGCGGTGACGATGCTGGCACTCGATATCGGCGCCGATATTCACGCGGTGGACCGCGGCGGTCAGACCGCGGTACACGGCGCCGCCAGTGTGTCCGGCGACGCGCTCATCCGATTTTTAGTGGACCAGGGTGCCGATCCAATGGCCGAGGACCGACGTGGGCGGACCCCGCTGGATGTGGCTACTCGTACTGCGGATTTTCGTCCGAGCACTGCGGCGTTGCTGCGTGAACTTGCGGCTGGAAAATAGGGACAGACCAGGGGAACACCGGGACAGTCCACGGTTTTCAATTTCTAAACTAACTCAGCTGTTGCACTAACAGAAAAACGTGGTCTGTCCCCTAATCCGACACTGCGTAAAGGTCGATCACTTCCGGTCTTGGCCCCGCCGTGGGGATGCCGGCATCGAACATCAAGCGTTCGATAACCTCGATAGGATGTCTTCATAGCACCCAATGGCACGATCTATGTAGGCGATACCCACGGCGCTCAATTTCAGGATGCCGCTGGACCGACCTCCAAGAGTCGTATCTCCATGTTCGAGCCCGATGGCACCTTCATAAAGACTTTCGGTGAATTTGGCTTCGAGGACGGGCAATTTCGCTCTCCCCATTCCATCACCATGGATTCTCAGGGTCGCCTGTTTATAGCCGACCGCGGCAATTCCCGCCCATGAATCGGAGCGGGCTTCGGGTATGGGTGGAATCGGCTCCATGGGCGAGGGTGTGACGGTGGACCGCAATGGTGTCGTCTATGCCGGTGAAGTTGGACCGGTGCAGGGCATTACCAAGTTCATCCCACGCTAGTCTTTGCGGACTACAATAAATCCTGAAATGCTTGTAAGGGTGTCGGAGTAGTACTCCGGCAGCCTTTTTCCTGTCTTTGCAGCTCCTTCGCGTGTGCCTTATTTTTTGATTAACGTCAAGCATTAGGCAATCACTCATTGCATGTTTTCTCGCAGCGGCTCTATCCTGTAGGTGGTTGCCGGGAAATGCGAGGTGCCGGTGCCTGCGGTTCCAAATTCCTACAGGAGTTTAGCCATGAGCAATAGACGAGAATATGAGCAAAGAGTAAAGGCAAGGTTCGAAGAGCTGGAAGCGGAGATCGAAGTGCTGAGAAAGCACGTCCTCGACGCCGAAGCCGAACTGGGTCCTGAGCATCATCGCCGAGTGCTTGAGCTGCAGCAGTTAAAAGAGACAGCTAAAGAAAAAATGCATGAATTACTGGATGCAAGCGACGATGCCTGGGAATCTCTGCAAGGTGGTATGGAGCACTACTACACGGCCTTGGGTAACGAGCTGAAAGCCTTCGACGGTTTTGTTAACCGCTAAGCAGGCGCCGGAAACGCTACCGAAGAAAGCTTAGATTGTGGCGAAATTCGCCAGCCTGAGGAGTGGGTGTGGCGAGGTGAATTTTAAAATACTTCGTAAATACAACAAGTTATATTATGGCATGGTTGCTGCATCAGCTCTTATTAAATCAAAGAAATCAAAGGGGTCAGAGTACTTTGATTCCAATAGTGGATAATGTACAGGAGAGCGATGTTGTGAGCCCCAGGAAAAGTAACTCCTACGGTATGCCTGTTTTAGGCAAAGTCTTCTGCATAGCGCTCATCGTTTTTTGTGTGGTAGTCGGGCTAATCGGCCTGATACTTCCCATTATCCCCGGCTTTATATTTCTGTTTATTGCCGCCATTTTGTTGGCGAGAATCTCCAGCCGTTTCGAATCATTTCTCACTAGCAACTCGAAAACCAGGGCATGGATGCAAGCTGCTGATGCAATAAACACCTTGTCTGTTTCTCAGCGTATCAGATTGGGTTTTTGGCTTTCCGCCCGAGCGATCACCAACAGTGTCGAGATGGTTGTGCAACAGTTTAAGAAAGCGATGGGCAACGGCTAGGAAATCAAAGGGGTCAGAGTACTTTGATTTTGACCCCTTTGATTTCCGGGTAATACATCAGCGAGACCACTGTATAAATAATCATGGTATCCCTAACGCATAGTCAGCAGGGCTAAGATTCTTTAGTCTGTAAACCATGAACACAAATGAACAACAAACAATAGCTAATAAGAAACGGAAGCTCAGCTGGGCCAAGCAATTGGTCTTGATGGCGATTTTGACAACCTACGTGGTTGCTCATTAATTCCGGTTGTTGTCGGCTTGTTGCAGATCAATTCACTCAGATATCAAAGTACTCTGACCCTTTGATTCCAAGTAGTGCGCCCTCAGAAAGGGTTGGAGTGTTAAGTAGTCCTCCGGCCCTTTCTATTTTTCTCAATTTTCAATCTGGTACTCGGTTTCCCGCTATCCAGACACTCTCAATGGTCTTGGTGTTCTCTATATCTTCGATCGGGTTAGCCGCTAAGACGATGAGGTCTCCCCATCTCCCTGGCTCCAAAGTGCCCACGTCGCCCTCATTGATACAATCGGCGGCGATGCCGGTGGAGGCGCGGATTGCATCCAGTGGGCTCATACCAGCTTCCACCATCATGTGCATTTCCATGTGTTCGAAGTAACCCTGAAACCTGGCCGGTGGTCCGGTGTCCGTGCCCATCGCTATCCTGACGCCGGCATCATTGAGCGCCTTAATATTCGCCATGGCAACGTCCAGTGCGATTTTATATTGCTGGGCGGAACGGCTGTTGCGCATACGAGACTGCCGCTCCGGGGTCATCAACTCTTCGAGTACTGCGGGGTCAGCCTCCTTGAGAAAATAGGGATCAGAAAAAAAATCCGGCTCAGCCTCGTAGACGAAGGTTGAAACTTCGCGGGTCAGGGTTGGGATGTAGCAGACAGATTTGTCATTAAGCAGCTTGATGAACTCACTGTCCACCGGCACGTCTCGAACACTGTGCGCGATCAGATCTGCGCCGGCATTAAGAATGTACTTGGCATCATCCAGGTAAAACAGATGAACCGCTACCGGCAGTCGCCGAATATGAGCCTGGTCTACCAGGGCGTCGAACAGGTTCTGGGGCATTTTTTGGGTGGCACCAAGATTGTCATCCACTCTTACCTTGATAAAGTTGGCTCCCATGTCGGCGTTGCGATTGACTTCGTCACGGATGGCCTGCTCGCTGTCACCAACCACGACGCTGCCAGCTACGAAAATGCGCGCGCGATTCAGGTCGCTGTCATATTGGCTGTTGCGTAATGCAAATCCTTGCTCCTCATCGCCCCCCAGACTATTGACCGTGGTTACGCCATAACGGGCGTAGAGTCCAAGCTGGCGCAACAGGTTGTCGGTATCGTAGGGTCCGGTGCCGAGGCCCACAGTGTTGCCGACATGGCCGTGGGCGTTAATCAGACCCGGCATAATAGTCTTGCCGCTAACGTCTATTTGTCTGGCGCCCGCAGGAATAGTCACAGCGCTACGAGGGCCCACGGTTCTGATACGACCGTCGGTGATGACAAGCACGCCATCTTCAATTGGCTCGGCGGCAGTGCCATCGATAATGCGAGCCCCCACAAAGGCCAGGCTGCCTTCGTTGGCCGCTACCTGAGCGCTCAAACCTAGCAGCAATCCCAGTAGTGCCAGTGAGCTTATTATTGTTATTCTCATGATATTTTCCTCCTGCGGGACATTGGAGAGGATTCCCCGGGGAAAAGCAATAACAATTTTTGGATGGACGGTGGTACTCGGGTCGTCATCGACAACAACGAATTTCGTAGTTCCCTGATCGTTGATCCCGCCAATGGAAAGATACCGCCCTACACCGAGCAGGCCCAGGCTAGAGTCGACGCTGCCATTCAACTAAGGCGTTCCCGTGGAGCCTTCGATGGACCTGAATCCCGACCGCTGGCAGAGCGCTGCATTATGTCTTTCGGTTCCAGTTCCGGCCCGCCCATGCTGCCAATTCTGTACAACAACCACTACCAGATTGTGCAGTCACCCGGCTATGTGATGATCCTGGTGGAAATGGTGCACGATGTCAGAATTATCCGCCTGGACGATCAGAGCCACTACCGGCGATTATGAGGCGTTGGATGGGTGACTCCGTGGGCCATTGAGAAGGCGATACGCTGGTAGTGGAAACCAGTAAATTCAATCCGAGTCAGCGCTTCAGAGGCTCGTCGGATAATTTCAAGATCACTGAGCGCTTCAGCCGGGTAGCAGACAATATAATCAACTACGCCTTCACCGTAGAAGACCCGGATACCTATACCCAGTCCTGGTCTGCGCAGATGCCTCTGAATCTGACCGATGACAGGCTCTATGAATACGCCTGTCACGAGGGCAACTACTCACTAGCCGGTGTACTCGCCGGCGCCAGGCTTGCGGAAAGAGAAGCAAGCGAATGAGTACAGAGGCGTCAAGCTAAGTCAGGCGCTCACATCAGCTGTGATTGCTGATGCTGCGTCGCAGTTAAATCCAGTGGCATACCGAATGTGTCTTTACCCGCGCACCATCCCTGGGCGCTGGTCACTGCGAAACAACACCACTTCCCAATCCCCTATCAAATTCAGTATTCGTTTCAACTGCAAGTTCCATTAGTCGAGTAATAGAATTTCAAGCTTAACTAAATGTCTATCTAATATGTTGAAAACTATAAATAATGCCATAGCAATGGACATCCATAGAGATAGCTCTTATCCTGTTTTCACTAATTCGCACCAAATTCCCTGCTATTGAGAGACCTATGAAGATTTTGATGATCTATCCGCAAATCGACGCGCCGCTTGGTACCAACCACGGCATCGCTTCGCTGGCGGGAGTGCTGCACGCCAACGGGCATGAGTTAGACCTGATGCATGTGTCGGAAAAATACAAACCGGTGCCCAGCAGTGCGGACATACTGGATTATATTGAGGAGACGAAGCCAGGCCTGGTGGGCTTCTCGGCCATGTCCCAGCAGTACCAGTGGATCCAGGAGAAGAGCAGGGATATCCGCACTGCCATGCCGGATTTCGTCCAGGTGATCGGTGGCGTGCACTGCACCATGGTGCCCGATGAGGTGCACAAATCGAAACTCTTCGACTATGTCTGCGTCGGCGAAGGCGACTATGCCTTGCTGGAGTTAATGGATGCGATAGAACAGGGTAAGCCCACCCAGATGCTTGCCAATATGCGTTCATGGATGGGCAGCGTGCCCGTGGTAAATCCAGTGGCGCCTTTTCCGAATCTGGATACTCTGCCGGCGCTGGATTACGGCGTCTTCGATATGACAGCGATAATGAAAGAGACTCGGGGCTGGATGGGAATACTCACTTCCCGCGGTTGCCCCTACAAGTGTACCTACTGTTTCAACATCGAAATCGTGGACCAGTATATCTCTGACGGTGCCGCCAAGAATGTTAAGGACTTTCTTCGGCACTTTCCCGTCGATGTGATGATGGAAGATCTAAAAAAGCTGAAGCGGGAAAACCCTCAGATCAATACCTTCATATTCGATGATGATCTTTTTACTCTGAATACAGACTATGTAATCGAATTCTGCAAGGCCTACATCGAGCATGAAGTAAATATTCCTTTCGTCGTCAACGGTCACGTTAATTGCTTCGATGAAACGGCGGCGAAAGCCTTGCGTGAAGCCGGCTGTATCATCGTTAAGTTTGGACTGGAGTCGGGCTCGCCCAGGGTGCGCATGCAGGTGCTTAAACGTTACATGAAGAATGAACAGATCGAGCGGTCATTTCATGCCGCCCATGCCTACGACATGCACAGCTCTGCCTTCATTATGTTCGGCTTGCCCTATGAAACTCGCTCCGAAATAATGGAAACAATCGCCTTGTGTGCAAAAGTACAGATGGGCCGATTCCGCTGGGCACTGTTCTTTCCGTTCAAGGGAACCGCAGGCTATGAGATCGCCAAGCCGCTTATCGATGAATCGAAAATGGCTGGTAAGGGTAACTACTTCGACGGTTCCTGTCTTAACTTTGGCGAGGAACATGACTTGTTTCTCGACAAGCTCTCGGCGCTGTGTAATTGGTATGTGAATGCAGCAACCGACTGGGAAAGCGCGCCTATCTATCGCAACCTGGTAGAAAAAATTGAAGCGATGGACAAAGCCACCTGGGTAGCGGAACGGGAAGACCTGGTAGCCTACGATAGAACCTTGTCGGAGGAATTACTGGCCGAGGGCAAGATTCACTACACTATTCGCTACTCCAACGTGATGGGTGTGCGTTCAGACTACATCCAGCAGGAACGGGAGCAGATGGCGGCGGGTAAAGTAGATCAGGCTATCGCTTATACACTGGATCAAAGTTAGGTTCCCCAGGGAATCTCAGCTCAGTTCAGGAATACATGCTCCCCATTATAGAATCAGTGCAGAGCCTGGCGATTCGATGTCCGAATTGGGTCGGAGACATCGTCATGGCGACTCCGGTTTTTCAATGCCTCAAGGAAAACCTTCCCGATACCAGGCTGATAGCTTGTGTGCGCCCATACGCCACAGGCATTCTCGCGGATAATCCTTATATCGACGCTATCGTCCACTGCGATGATAAGTCTCTGCAAGGCGTACAATCGGTGCGGCGTAGTTTGCGGGAACATAATGTCGACGCCGGGCTGTTGCTAACCAATACCACCCACTCGTTTCTGACTTTTAAATTGGCAGGCATCTCTACAGTAATTGGCTATAAACGCAACTGGAGAAAGCCATTCCTGTCGGCAGGACCATTGCCGCCGACGCGAAATGGAAAGATTACGCCGGAGCCGATGCAGGACTACTATCTGAGGTTGTGCGAACATCTGCAATTGCGCATGTCGGAACAACCCAGGTGCCGGCTTTATATCGCCGCTGAGGTTCAGGAGCGTGGCAATCAACGACTGCGCAGTTACGGCATTACTGACACCGACCTGGTAGTCGGCATCAATCCCGGAGCCAGCTTTGGATCTTCAAAGTGTTGGCCAGCAGATAGTTTTGCAGCGCTGTGTGACAAACTACAGCGTCAGCATGACTGCAAAATTCTGCTACTAGTAGGCCCGGGCGAGGAGGAGATTGCAGATCGAATCGTCAGCCAGTCACAAGCCACAATTATTAATACGGCAGCAGACAAGCTCGACCTAGCGGAGTTAAAACCGGTGATACGACGCTGCGATCTGCTCATTACTAATGACACCGGTCCACGGCACTATGCGGTGGCTTTCGAGGTGCCAAATATTGTTTTGATGGGGCCGACCAATCCAATTTACACGGCGAGAAATCTGCAATCGACTGTGGTACTTCGAAAAGAATTACCCTGCTCGCCCTGTCACAAGAAAACCTGCCCCTATGAACATCACGCCTGCATGACCGAATTGACACCAGAGGCGGTGGCGACGCAAGCCAATCGACTGCTTGCTGCAAGCCATCCTGCGAAGTTAAAGAGCGAACAATGAAGCCCGAATTCTTTGTCAGACAGTGGGAAGTCTTAAAAATTACACCTGACCCGGAGTTATTGACATCGTTGTCTGATCGTATCGCTTCGACTTTTATCGATCGCTATGTTTACAATGACGAATACGAGCGCCAGTACATCGATCTGCTCTGCGATATGGCCAGCTGTTTCGACGACCCCGAGCTAAATCAGATTGCATCACGAGCATTCTTTGGCATTGTTGTTGAGCGGCTCTGTGATGACTTCGAAGGACTGCAGGTAGAAGCCTACAATCGGCTGATTTCCCAGGTTATAAGTACTATTCGCCTGCTTGCAGATGGCGTTGAATTGAATGCGCAACTGGAAAGATTCGGCCTGCTTACGGAAGAAGAAATTTATCAACGGGTTGAAAATAACTGCATCAATCCGGATGAGAAGCTGCCAGCAAATTTCTCTCCCGAGAAGGTCATAGTACTTTCTCGAGTGACCATAGGTGCCGACGTCGCCATCAATAGTGTCATCTGTCAGCGAGTAGGACGCCAATACCCTGAGGCCGAGATAATTGTTGTCGGCAGTGGCAAGTTGATACAGGTAATGGCGGATGCACCGAATACCACAGTTCGTGAACTGGGATATACCCGGCGTGGCGGTCTCATAGAGCGATTCAAGGTTTGGATAGACTTGCTGAAACTCGTCGAAGAGGAGACCTCGCAACTAGCCGGCAGTAACTATCTGGTGCTGGACCCCGACTCACGGCTGACTCAATTAGGCGTGCTGCCTGTGGCTCCGGCCAGTCGTTATCGCTTCTTCAACAGTCGCGGTAAAACTGGCTACCCCGATAAAGCCTCCATTTCCGAGCTCACCAATATCTGGCTGAATGCCGTTTTTGGCGAGGAAGTTTTCTGCCATCCGAAAGTCTGGCTGCATCCTGCTGAGCTTGCCAGTGCCGGGGCATTTCAACAACGACTACTGAGAGTTGAGGACAGTCATATCGTCTGCGTCAATCTGGGTGTGGGCGGGAATGCGAGAAAGTGTTTGCCGGTCGAGTTTGAAGTGGAATTGATTCTGCGTCTGCTTGAGGACAAACAGGTCAAAATTTTGTTGGACATGGGCTTTGGTGAAGAG
>CAVOFA010000084.1:0-12471 GCA_963694865.1 Gammaproteobacteria bacterium
ATGCGCCACCACCAGATTTAGTTTGCAAGCCTGCGTCATTTTTTATCGTCCTGAGTGCTGACTGAATGCCTGGCAATCAGACTGCTGTATTTTCCGGCAAGTTCGGTGTTCTGTCTTTTCACGGCACCGTTCATTAATATTTTGCTTTTCCTGATAAGCATAGTCTTCGTCGCCAACTCCTGTTTCAGATCAAGCGTTCCACTATTCAGAAGCTTATCCAGAGCCTGAACCCGAAATCTGTCCATACCCCAATATTTACTGGACAACTGATCCTCGTGCCCGCCGTATTTACGCAGCAAGGGCTCATCCACATAGAGCACCGGATAGCGACTACATACTTTTAACCACAACTCATAGTCTTCGCAAGCCGGCAGACTTTCATCGAACCCGCCCAACTCACTTAACAGCTCGCGTTCGAGCACCACCGCCGATGGTGAAATCACACACAGAGCCAGACAGCGCTCAAACAATAGCCCACCGCCTTTCTGGTGTTTGCGTCCGGGATTTACCCTGGTGCCGCGGCGAATCCAGATCTCATCACAATGCACCAGGCGATGGTTAGCCTGTTTTCTCAGAGCATCCATCTGCGCGCGCAACTTCCCCGGCAACCACTCGTCATCCGAATCCAGAAACGCCAACCAGTGACTTTTCGTGGCGGCCACACCTGTATTCCGCGCAGCACTCACACCCTGATTGCTTTGATAGTGATAAATAACCTGGGGGAATTTCTCCTTTATATACGCTTCGGCACCATCGGTCGACCCATCGTCGACCACACAGACCTCATCCGGGAGCAGAGTTTGGGCGTACACCGATGCCAGGGCACGACCCAGTAACTGGACACGGTTAAACACTGGAATTATTACTGCAACGGTAGCATGCATGGTGTTTATTTCTGCAACGGCGTTCATAAATCGATACACAAAAATGGGAACCTAAGCTCCCATTTCATGTTTTGTCTACTGTCTTATAGATACTGCCTTTTACACACCAGCTTCTGGCCACCACCTTTATGCATAGCCAGCTACTTTTCGGCTAGTCGCAGGGTAGTCAGCTAGCTCAGGTATACCTGGCCAATTCCTTCCTGGCGATAACCCGGCGATGCACTTCATCGGGGCCATCTGCCAATCTTAAGGTGCGCTGACTTGTCCACAACGCCGCCAGTGGAAAATCCTGAGAGATACCTGCGGCACCGTGCATCTGAATTGAACGATCGATTACCCGC
Organism: Gammaproteobacteria bacterium; assembly: GCA_963694865.1. Classification (GTDB taxonomy): domain Bacteria; phylum Pseudomonadota; class Gammaproteobacteria; order Pseudomonadales; family Pseudohongiellaceae; genus UBA9145. The sequence goes on from CAVOFA010000084.1 coordinate 1,226, forward strand.
AGCGCCATATTCGGCACAGCAACCTTGATTTGTGAAATAGCATCTCTGGCTGCCTTGTTACCAATAGTATCCATGAGCCAGGCTGCCTTAAAGGTGAGTAGTCTGCACATTTCAATCTCGATGCGACTATCCGCAATGATGTCGTAGTTGCCCCCCAGTTCCGCCAGCGGCTTACCGAAGGCTTCTCGACTCACTGCGCGTTTGCACATCAAATCCAGTGCTTTTTCAGCGGCGCCGATGGAGCGCATACAGTGGTGAATTCGCCCCGGGCCAAGGCGACCCTGGGATATCTCAAAACCGCGGCCACAACCCAGTATTATATTATCTTTAGGCACGCGCACGTTGTGATATTTAATATGCATATGGCCGTGGGGGGCGTCATCACGGCCAAACACTTCCATGGGCCTTACAACTTCGACACCTTCCGCATCCATTGGCACCAGAATCTGGGATTGCCGGTTGTGTCTCGGCGCATCCGGGTCTGTTACCACCATGCAAATCATGATCCTGCAGCGGGCGTCACCGGCGCCGGAAATATAGAATTTTTCACCACTGATGACCCATTCGTCACCATCCAGCACCGCTGCGGTAGCGATATTTGTAGCGTCTGACGAAGCGACCCCAGGCTCGGTCATAGCGAATGCCGAGCGTATTTCACCGGCCAACAAAGGCTCCAGCCATTGCTTCTTCTGCGCCTCGGAACCGTACCGCTCCAGCACTTCCATGTTGCCTGTATCCGGAGCGCTGCAATTAAACGCTTCCGACGCCAATCGGCTGCGACCCATAATTTCGGCCAGGTGTGCGTACTCCAGGTTAGAAATACCGGCGCCACCCTGACTTTCCGGCAAGAAAAAATTCCACAGACCCAGTCTGCGGGCCTCGTCTTTTAAACTGTTCAGAATCTCATCCTGACGTGGCGTGTGGGACCAGCGATCTCCAACAGCAATCTCGTCATGGTACTCCTGTTGTATTGGCTCAACCTGCTCTTCGACGAAGTTTCGAATTGTCTCTCGCACTTCAACCAGTTTTTCTGATAACCCCAAATCCATCATCGTAGTAAAACCTTCACCAGTTTGTTCACAAAATTCAGCTATTAGCCCGCGATTGTACCACCGCCATCGATCACAATAGTTTGTCCGGTGGTAAAACTTCCAGAATCCGACGCTAGAAATACCGCAGCACCGGCAATTTCGTCTGGCTCTCCGATTCGTCTTAATGGGTATTTGGAAACGGTAGCCTCGTAAATCTCAGGATTTTCCCACAGGGCGCGGGCAAAATTGGTTCGAACCAGGCCCGGGGCAATACAGTTGACGCGCACGTTACTTGGCCCCCATTCCACTGCCAGGTTGCGTGCAATCTGCATATCCGCAGCCTTGGAAATAGCATAGGCTCCGAGGGCGGCAGTACCTTTCAGACCGCCAATGGATGACACAATAATTACAGCACCTCCGCCCCGCTCGGCCATGGACGGAATCACCATCTGGCACAACCTGTGGACACTGCCGATATTGGAGTGCATCACCTTGTCGAAGGCGGCATCAGGGATGTCCTGCGAAGACCCAAAATAGGGATTTATGGCCGCGTTACAAACAAGAATATCTATTTTCCCGAGTTGCTCCTCGGTTTTAGCCACCAGTTCCTGTAACTGCTCCTTGTAATTAATGTTGCAGGCAATCGCTATCGCCCTGCCTCCCTGTGCAATTATGCTGGCAGCTACTGTGTCACATGCCTCCTGGCTTCGACTAGAGATAACTACGCTGGCTCCCTGTTCGGCCATACGAGTTGCAATCGCCTCGCCTATTCCCTTGCTGGAACCTGTGATCAGTGCAACTTTAGATTTAAGATCGAATAAACTCATTTCCACTCCATTCAATTAGCGATGTCGGAACCAGCCCGCTAGCTTGATCGATGGCCTGACTTACTCTGTCCAGGATCGCCGGCCTTTGGAGATACTGGTACCACCATCAACGGGAATCACCGCACCGTTGGTGTAGGCACCGGCCCTGGAGGCCAAGTAGGTGATAATACCCACCATTTCCTGTGGTTGGCCCACGCGATGCAAGGGACAATCGTCTTCGATGTCCGCTTTGAAATTTTCAAATACATAGTCCGTCATTCGGGACTCAAAAAAACCTGGCGCCACGGCGTTGACCGTAATGTTCCTGGCAGCCAGGTCCACCGCCAGGCTACGGGTAAGATGGTGCAGTGCAGCCTTGCTGGCAGAGTAAGCAAAGGTAGGAACCCGTTGCACAATAGGCACATGAATACCGTCCATCGATCCAATATTGATGACTCTGGCAGGGTCTTCTGCACTCGCCGCCTTCGCTAAAAGAGGCACGAAGTCCCGCGTCAACGAAAACACCGCATTGAGATTGGTATCCATTACCTTGGCAAAACCTGCGTCCGGATAGTCTTCGATTTTTGCGCCCCAGTTTGCCCCGGCGTTGTTGATGAGAATTTCGAGACGGCCGAAGCTGGATGTGACTGCGGCTACCAGCGCGGACCTGTCGTCGGCATTGGTTACGTCTGCCGCCAGTGCACTGCAATCCCCGAAGGCTTGCAACTGCACTAGGGCCGAATCGCATTTTCCCTTCTTCCGGGATGCTATGAGTACTCGCACGCCATTTTGCAGCAGCCCTTTCGCCATGATGAAGCCAAGCCCACTGGAGCCACCGGTAACCAGCGCCGTCTTGCCCTCGAGGGAAAATAGGCTGGAGGTATAATAGTTATTATCGCCGTTGTCTGTCACTACTCTTCTGCCGCCACTTTAACCAGTTGCTTGCCAAAATTTCTACCTTTGAGCACGTCTCTTAAATACGCTGGCGCATTTTCCAGACCTTCGCCAACACACTCTTTGTATTTGAGGCTACCATCAGCAATCCAGGCTCCCAACTGTCGCGTGGCTTGAGCCCAGCGATCATGCCACTCTGTTACCACGAAGAATCGATGCTCTGGCACTTCCTGCAACCGTTCAAGAATGTGAAATGGCGTCTCGGTCTTGGTAATATCTTCGTCGTTGTAGTTCGAAATGTAGCCACAGATCGGTACCCTGGCGCCGGAATTTAGTAGCGGTACCACGGCTTTGGTCACCTCTCCTCCCACATTCTCAAAATATATATCAATCCCACCCGGGCAAGCGGCGGCAAGCTCAGCCGCCAAATTCCCTGCCTTGTAATCGATGCAGGCGTCAAAATTTAATTCTTCTTTTACGTATCGGCATTTTCCCGGGCCACCGGCAATACCCACCGCACGCAAACCTTTAATTTTAGCTATCTGGCCAACGGCAGAGCCGACAGCACCCGATGCCGCAGCCACGACCAGGGTTTCGCCAGTCTGAGGCTTGCCAAGCTCGGTCAGGCCGAAAAAGGCGGTGCGCCCCGGCATGCCCACCACACCTAGGTGCGCAGACAGGCTACCGTTGCTTAAATCTATTTTCATCAAGCCCGCATCATCACCATTGGCGACGATGTAAGACTGCCAACCCATGTGTGCAGCAACACGATCGCCAACAGCGAATTCATTTGCAGTAGATTTAATGACAATGCCGGCGCTTTCTCCGGACATGATGTCGCCAATCTCCAATGGCGCAACATAGGACTTATTGTCGTTCATACGTCCACGCATATAGGGGTCAATCGACAGCCAACAAACTTTTATAAGAATTTGACCTGCCTGCAATTCCGGAATATCCACTTCTTCGATGCGAAAGCAGGCATCGTCTGGCTCCCCAGCTGGACGCTTGGCGAGTAGTACCTGGGTGTTTTTAGTCATTATCTGTTCCTGCGAAGCTCATATGCAAAAAGCCTGTTGTAAATCGGCTTACGCGCTGCAGTCTACATTAACTCACTGAAGCGGAACAACTGCGGCCAGAGCGGCATCCAGTGTTTGTATACCCTGCTCCATTTCCCTGCGCTCCAGCAGCAACGAAGGCAACAAGCGAATCACGCCGTTGCGTGTAGGAGTGACCAGCAAGCCTCTCTCCAGACAGGTCTGACTTAGCAATTGCACCGATTCGTCAGCAGACATCTGCAGAGCGAGCAGCAAGCCTTCACCGCGCACTGACCGTATGAGTAGCGGATATTTACGCTGCAGGCTTTCAAGTCCGGACATCATTAGCTTGCCCATGACCGCTACTCTTTTGTGTATGCGCTTGTCTCGCAAATGCTGTACCACCGCTGCCGCCACTGCGCAGCCCAAGGGATTACCGCAGTAGGTACCGCCGTGATCACCTTTCTGTATTTTTGCATCCACCTCGGCGCTGACGGCGAAGGCGGCAAATGGAAAACCACCGGCTATGCCTTTGCCCATAGTGAGTATGTCCGGCGACTGCACTAACTTACTATGGTCCAGCGCGAAAAATTTACCGGTTCTGCAGAAGCCGGTTTGTACTTCATCAACTATTAACAGGGCTCCAAATTCTCGGCATAAATTCGAGACCTTCGACAGGTACTCCTGAGCGGGGATACGGACTCCGCCCTCGCCCTGAATCGGCTCAAGAATCACGGCTGCCGTGGTGTCGTCCAGTGCAGCTTTCATGGCGGCGACATCAGCAAATGTCACGAAGTGAGTGTCCACCATAGTCGGCAGATACCTGGCGGTATTCTCGATGCCACCAGAGACCGTCAGTGTGTTGAACGTGCGGCCATGAAACGAGCCCACTGTCGATACAATTTTTGATCTCCCTGTCACTTTCCTGGCCAATTTAATCGCGGCATCATTAGCCTCGGCCCCGCTATTTGCGAAGAATACTTTGGATAAATTTTCCGGCAACACTGACTTTAAAACACTCAGTAGAGCGGCTCGCGATGGCGAGTAGGTGAAACCAGAATTCGGATTCTGAATAATTTTTTGCGCCTGAGCATAAATCGTTTTTATTATAAGCGGATGGGAGTGTCCGAGGCATGTCACCCCCCAACCAGAGGTGAAATCCAGATATTGCTTTCCTGCCTCGTCCCACACGTAAACACCCTCGCCTCGGTCGATAGAAATTGCCTGACGATCACAGAAGGTAATTCCGAGTTTGTCTTCAACGCCTATTGTGTTCATAACTCCCTCCCTGGCGTTCATTCTTGACCCGATACCAATAGTTATACAATTCCGTAAAGCCCAATTTTTCATACACGCTCAGGGCTGGGAGATTGCTCGATTCCACTTGTAGATATGAAAACCCGGCTCCGTTTGATGAGCCCCAGTACATTAGCTGCTGCAGTAGCCTCGTAGCGTAGCCCAGGCTGCGATGAGTGGCGCTGGTCGCAACTCCATAAATACCCAGAACATCGGCAATGATTACGGCCATGCCACAGCTCACCGTGGCATCCAACTCGGTTTTTAAAACTAGAAAACAGTGCTTTTCCTTAATTTTTTTGAGAGTTTTTTTATGCACAGAAACCTGCTTATCGCTGTGGCCTGCCAGCTTTTGCCATGTCTTTAACCAGTCTTGCAGCGTTACTGACTCCATGCTGGAGCAGGCTTTATTTTCAAACTTCCGTAAATTACAGAACAATACTTTCGTAGGCGCCTCCAGACCATAACCCTTGCCGTCGAGATAGTTGTCCAAAGAGCGTACATCCATGCGCTCCCCTCGCTTGTCGCCTAAAATTCTGACGATGGCGGGCAAACCTCGCTGCTCGAAAAAAGACTCGGTAGAGCGCAGCACTTCACCATGCTGATAATCGGCCCAGGGATGAATGTTCATGGAATTCGAGCGGCGACTCACACCACCGGCATACCTCAACACCCCAAATGATAAGTGCTTTTCCTCCAGCGCTGGCCAGGCCAGTCTGCTGACATTTTCGATTATTGACATCTTCATTTTCAGGCTCTCATCAGTTTTTACGGGCAAAAAAAACCTCTAAGGTCGGAGACTCTTAGAGGTTTTTTAATCTGTACTAGTAACTATCTAAAACCACAGTCTCCGATTTGAGTTAAGGCCGCGCGCGCTGCACGGCGGGCTGCCGCGTTTGCCGCTGCCGCCTGGTTCTCTACTACATTTAAAACTGTACTTGTCATTTGTCTACTAATTAAACTCTACTAGTTAAAATCTACTGCTCGTCTATATTTAGACGCTAATTCATTAATAGTGTAACTGTCACTGCGCGGGACTTTAGGGGAATTAGCATTTACTGTCAATGGTTTTTATTCACCTCTGGGGCTGACGATTCCCGGATTTTTCAAGATCTCTAATAGTAAGATCGAAGTACGGTTTCCCAAAATACAGTATCAAGCACAATCCAGCTTATGATCGGCAGCAAACACAGCATCAAATCTTCAGTGCTGATCTGCCGGAGAGCGGCGAATAATCTAGGGACTTCCAGCTTTCGCCTGATTTAACTCAGCTGAACTCGGCGAAGATATCTCTAGCGATACCGTCGCGGCCGACAATGGCTTTAAGTTTTTTCAGTGCTTCGATCTGGATTTGGCGAACTCGCTCTCTGGTCAAGCCGATGGCATTGCCAACATTTTCCAGGGTATCGCTGTCATAGCCGTTGAGTCCGAAGCGCCGCAGCAGCACCTCCCTGTGTTTTTCCGGGAGCTTATTAAGCCAACTACTCAGCCTTGAACGCAGCTCTGAACTTTGAAAAAGTGTCGCCGGACCCTGCCCCTTTTCGGCAACAAAGGTATCTTGCAGACATATTCCTGTATTACCTAAAACTGGAGCATCCGCGGAAGCAACTTTTTCACCAAGGTGATAGAGCCGCTGAATTTCAGCCACCGTCTTGTCGGCCTCTTCAGCAATTTCTTCCACTGTCGGGTCCCGCGACTTTCTGTTGCCGAGCTGTTGCGCTTTACGCAACATCGAGTTCAGCTCTTTAGCCACATGGACAGGCAGACGAATCGTTCGAGCCTGATTCATAAGACCGCGCTCAATACTCTGACGTATCCACCAGGTGGCATAGGTTGAAAATCGAAAACCTCGCTCCGGATCGAATTTCTCCACGGCGTGTATCAAACCAAGATTGCCTTCCTCTATCATATCCAGCAATGCCATGCCCCGGTTTATATAACGGCGGGATATCTTAACTACCAGTCGCAGGTTACTCTCGATCATCCGCCGTTTACTGGTCTCATCTCCCTGCAGGGCGCGTCTTGCGTAGTACACCTCTTCCTCGGCACTAAGCAGAGGTGAGAAACCAATCTCTTTAAGATAGAGTTGAGTGAGGTCGAACGATTGATGGCGTTTATCAGCGCTGGACGGGCGGTATTTTTCAGGCCTTTGAGTACTCTGAGGCAGCGCTGGACTACAGCGGTGAGAAGAGGCTTGCGCTGGTGGCGAGGCAAGACCGCCGTGCGCTCGACTGGCCAGGCTCGCAACTTCAGCCTGAATTTCGAATTGAGATTCCTGGCTCTCGCCCGATAACTGCATGCCGTCATCAAACATCATGATTCCCTCTCCCTGGACTAGCATTCGCCACGCCTCATCAATCCTGCGCGAAACGAACCCCGAGCTGGCATCCTTGCCAATAAGCAACACAAACTATGCCGATTAACTTCAGTATAGATCTTCGATCAGATAATGCGAATATATTTCCTGGTCAGCCACTTTTTTGACGTTGCTAAAGCGGCCTCGGGCATCAGCTATCGATGAGTTCCGGCAGGAAAAACTCCGCCACCATAATAGGCTTACCAAACAGAAAAAAGTGACTACGCCGCCCCCAGCAATCCTTAGAAATACCAACAAGCTCTATTGCACCTCGAATCAAGTCCGGATGACTGAACAGGTACTCGCCCAGGGGCCTGGTCTGCAATGTTAATATTTCTTTAAGAGGACTGAGGAAGCTGTGTTCAGGAACCAGGGTATGCGCCATTACCCAGTCAATCCCTCGCCCCTGCAAAATAACTTTGCGTGACCAGAATTTGTGAGAGTCAGCCAGCGGCCCAAATTGGCCACGAAGATCTGTCGCCGGCAGCAGCAGCCATTCTTCGGCAATGAGTTTGACCGCGAATTGGTTTTCACTCTTTTTGACTAATATCTGGGTCAGGGACCCGGCGGCTAGCAGCCAGTCTGACCAACTGCGGTCAGGCTTATCTGTCAGCTCGGTCCATGACTTCCATATCAGCCCAGGGTTCGTCAATTCTGGAAATTCTGTCAATCGGTCTAGTACAGCGAAACTACTCAACATTTACTACTCTCGTGAATCATGTGTCGATTCGGATAACTTCCGTACCTGCACTTCTAATCTCTACAATACTCTTATTGTCCGAGGTGATGGATAATAGCCCTCTATTCCCATTCCTGCTATCGGAGTTGCGATGACAGTACTGCGGTTTACATAGGAAGAACCGCCTAAAAATGATACCATTTTCAGCTCAGCCGGCGATACTGGCTCTGCTGTTACCGCTAACTCTACCCGTTAGCGCTAACACCGCCAATTCGCACGGTAACGTCAGGACCTTTACACTATGAGCAAGAACTTCAAAAATTCCGTTCTGGAAATAGTCAGCATTAATGAGCCGGAGAAATTTAGTTATCCCGCCTCAACAAACACAGAGACAGAAGGTCGCAACGAGATTGACTTAAACGATAGCGCGTGGTTTGAAAACCGTGAACTCAGCCACCTGAAATTCAACCTGAGAGTGCTAAGCCAGGCAAAACAAACCAAACATCCTTTGCTTGAGCGACTCATATTTTTATCTATTTTTAGCTCGAACCTGGATGAGTTTTTTGAAATTCGCGTATCCGGCCTGAAGAAGCAACTGAATTTCGGTCGCCAGCGACCAGGAGCCGATGGCAACTACCCCGAACAAATTCTTAAGATAATCCACGAGCAGGTTCGCGAATCTCTTGCCGAACAATATCAAATCCTGAACAATGATCTGCTTCCCGCATTGGCTGCCGAGAATATCCATTTTCTGGAACGACACGCCTGGAATAATGCCCTTGCAGAATGGAGTCGAACCTATTTCCACGAAGAGGTATTGCCTATTATAAGCCCGCTAGGTCTGGATCCTGCTCACCCTTTTCCACGCCTGGTTAACAAAAGCCTGAATTTTATTTTGTCTCTGGAAGGTAAGGATGCCTTTGGCCGCGACAGCGGTCTTGCCATTGTCCCGGCGCCACGCTCACTACCCCGTCTGATAAAGGTGTCGGAAGATATAATGCCCGACGGCGACAACTTCATTTTCCTGTCTTCAATCATTCATGCCCATGTGGAGGAGTTTTTCCCTGGCATGGTAGTGAAGGAATGCCATCAGTTTCGAGTAACAAGAAATGCAGATCTTGAAATGTCGAACGTCGAAGTCGAGGATGTTGCCATCGCCTTGCGGGGAGAGTTACACAGCAGACGTTTTGGTGCCGCCAGCAGGCTTGAAGTAAGCAAGGGTTGTCCTACCGAGCTTACCGATTTTTTACTGGAACGATTCAATCTAAATAACGAAGAGTTGTTTAGTGTTAACGGTCCGGTAAATTTGCAACGATTAATAGCTGCCACCAAATTGGTTGACAGACCAGATCTACGATTTCCAAAATTCTCCCCCGGCACACCTAAAGGCCTGGAAGAAAGCAGCTACATATTCTCGGTGGTTGATAAGGAGGACCAACTTCTGCTGCATCCATTCCAGTCTTTCATGCCCATAATTGACTGGGTGCAGCAGGCAGCTAAAGACCCAACGGTGCTTTCGATAAAGCAAACACTTTATCGAACCAACGAATCTTCAGAGTTGGTCGAGGCGCTGGCTGAAGCGGCAAGAAATGGCAAGGAAGTCACCGTTGTAATCGAACTGCGGGCGCGGTTTGATGAGGAAGAGAACATTAATTTCGCCAGTATTTTACAAGAAGCCGGTGTCGTCGTTGTCTATGGCGTGCTGGATTACAAGACCCATGCCAAAATGCTGTTGTTTGTACGGCGAGTAGGCAACGAACTAAAACGCTATGCACACCTGGGCACAGGCAACTACCATCTAAAAAACTCGCTGATCTACACCGACTATAGCCTACTCACCGCAGACGACACACTCTGCTCTGACGTTCACAAAGTGTTTCAGCAAATTACGGGAATGGGGAAAAAGATACATCCAAAACTGATAATTCACGCTCCTTTTTATCTGCGCAAGTCGCTGATAAAAATGATCGAAGCGGAAAGAAAAATAGCACTCTGCGGGAAACTCGCGCGGATTATAGCAAAGATAAATGCGCTTACCGATCCTGCCATCATCAAAGCCTTGTATGCTGCCTCACAGGCAGGAGTGAAGATTGACTTGATTGTTCGAGGAATCTGTTGTCTCAAGCCAGGTATTGCTGGCGTCAGCGAGAACATCCGCGTGGTTTCCATAGTAGGGCGTTTTCTGGAACATTCCAGGGTGTATTACTTTCTCAACAACATCCATCAGGTCTATTGTGCGAGCGCCGACTGGATGGAGCGAAACCTGTCTAATCGAATTGAGGTCTGTTTTCCTATTCTAAAGAAGAAGCTCGCCAACAGAATTCTGGAGGAGCTGGAAATTTACCTGAAGGACGAGAGTCTAAGCTGGGAACTACAAAGCAATGGCGACTATGTGCCTCTGGATTCCAACGATGTCGATGTACAAAGCATTTTATTGAAGAAACTCGAAAGCATCTGAAAAATATTTCGAGATGCCTATTTATTCGCGTAACTAACGTCGGGCAAATTACTCTGTGTCATTGCCTCAAGCGTTTTTTCGTTTTTCACCATAAAATCCAGCATACCTTCCCGCAGGGCAGTGGCGCTGAACTCAATGCTCTCAATACCATAACTTTGCATTAATCCAACCAATACGCTCCAGCCGGGTAATAGCAAATCACGGCGTCGCTCTTTTACCACAGCCAACTCGGTACAATTTGCTATACAGGCGGCCAGTTTGGTTTTGAGTTCTTGCAACGCCTGTAGACTGATCCGAGCAATGCCATAGCCTTCGTACTCACATATTGCAGCAAGCATTTTTACTGTTCCCGAAGAAGCATAGGGCTCAGACCAGCCCAAATTCCTAATAGCTGGCGCAAAGCCATCGAAAACTTGTTTGGCTGCCGTCGCCGCCGCATCCATGCGCTGCTCGAGTTCAGGCACTTGTGCTAAGTCATTGTTGAAGAACTGATCACGCCAGGCCACGCTGCCAATCGGCAGGCTTTCAGTCAACAGTCGCGCGTGCATCTTACCGACGATGACTTCTGTGCTACCGCCACCAATGTCTATTACCAACCTGTGTGCATCCGCAAGAGGAAGCATGGTAATGACGCCAGCATAGATCAGTACGGCTTCCTGTACGCCGCTGATAATTGAAATATCCACACC
>CAVOFA010000085.1:0-12463 GCA_963694865.1 Gammaproteobacteria bacterium
TGCCATTTCCCGCCTGGAGCGCACCTTTCTTGACGGCGTGAGACTGCGCCTGCAAATGCACGCACTGTCCAAGACTGACGTGCTCACAAACCTAGCCAATCGCCGAGGCTTTGATGACTACCTCAACTACGTCTGGCAAAATGCCGTGCGTTCATCCCAGCCCATCGGCCTAATTATGGCTGATGTGGATTTTTTCAAGGACTACAACGATCAGTATGGACACCCGGCGGGTGATGAGGCCCTCACCAGAGTCGCTGAGTTCCTGCGCAGCGTTGCTAGCCGGGGTACTGACCTTTGCGCCAGGGTGGGGGTGAAGAGTTCGCTGTGGTGATGTCTGCAACCGACCTCGAAGGCTCCATCAGGATTGCGGAGGATATCCGCGCCGCCATGAACGCCGCTGCGATCGAGCACAAGGGGAATCTAAACCAAAAACTGACCATTAGTATGGGCGTTTCGAGTCGCATCCCTGGCAGGAAAGATTCTATTCATGAATTCCTGGAGATGACTGACAAGGCGCTTTATGAAGCCAAGAACAAGGGCCGCGACCGCATTGAGGTATCAAAACCAGGCTGACGACAAGCGCCGGTAACGATGCATAGTGAAGAATACCGCAACTGGATACCACGCCTCGTCGCTACCGCAGGTTTTGAGCAGGGGATTGGCTTACACTAACTCACAAACCTGCCAGTCAGTCAGGGCCATGGGGGTTCCAAACTGCAGGGTGAGGCTATGCCGAGCTGGAACACAATTCAGGCAATCAGTTATTATTAGAGACAAACTTCAAAGAGCACTAATTTATGCAATTTAAACTTGCCAGTTCCGTAAAGAGGTATTTTGACAAGAAGAAAGAATTTCGGCAATTCAAGAAATTATCACCGGAAGACGTCTTCACGCAGATTTACCGCAGCAACAAATGGGGAGATAAGGAATCGCGCTCTGGCAAGGGCTCTAACCTCGAGCGAACCACGGAGATACGCACACAACTTCCGCAGATACTTCAGAGCCTTGGTGCACAATCGATGCTCGACATCCCCTGCGGGGATTTTTACTGGATGAAGGAAATTGACCTGCCGTTGCAAGAATACACTGGCGCCGATATCGTGAAGCCTCTTATTGAGGAGAACAGTCGATTGTATGGCAACGCGTTCAGGCAATTCGTGCAGTTAGACCTGCTACAAGACACACTGCCGAAGTCAGATGTAATCTTCTGCCGAGAGTGCCTGGTGCATCTCAGCTTTGAAAACATATTTAAGGCTATTGAGAATATCAAATCCAGCGAATCCGGTTATCTGATGGTCACCCAGTTCCCCGCACACAAGCAGAATAAGAACATTGTGACCGGCAAGCACCGATCACTGAATATGACCCTTGCCCCCTTTAACTGGCCCCAACCTTTCATCGAACTGGTGGAATACCACGCGGGCAGCAGGAGGGGTAATAAATGCCTCGCCGTTTGGAAAATTGATGAGCTTCCCTGATTCCGGCCCTCAAAGACTAATGCGATGAGCTTCACGCTGGTGTATATTAGCCATCGATTTCAATCCGGGCTACAGCTTGCACCGACCTCTCGCTGTAATTAGAGCAGCAAACAGGAAAAATTTAACCATATGGAAAACAAAGAATTACGAAGATATTCCAAGATCGTGGTTGACGGCGTAACCCAGGCCCCCAGTCGCGCCATGTTGCGTGCCGTCGGCTTCGAAGACGCCGACTTCGCGAAGCCTCAGATTGGTATCGCCTCCACCTGGAGTATGGTTACTCCCTGCAATATGCACATCAACAAATTGGCCGAGGACGTCAACAAGAGTACCGACGCGGCTGGCGGCAAAGGCATCATTTACGGCTGCATTACGATCTCCGACGGCATTTCCATGGGCACCGAGGGCATGAAGTACTCGCTGGTGTCCCGCGAAGTCATCGCCGACGAGATTGAAACTGTTTCCGGCTGCATGGGCCACGACGCCATCATTGCCATCGGTGGCTGCGACAAAAATATGCCGGGATTGCTGATGGGTATGGCTCGACTCAATCGGCCGTCTATCTTTATTTACGGCGGCACCATCCAGCCTGGACCCAATCATACCAATGTAATCTCTGTGTTCGAAGCCGTCGGCGGTCATGCCGCGGGCAAAGTCTCTGATATCGAATTAAAACAGATTGAAGAGACCGCTATACCGGGTCCTGGCTCCTGCGGCGGCATGTACACCGCCAACACTATGGCTTCCGCCATCGAAGCATTGGGCATGAGCCTGCCTAATAGCTCAGCACAGGACGCGATCTCACAGGAAAAGGTTGACGATTGCCTGCAGGCGGGTGAGGCCATCATGCACCTGATCGAGCATGATATTAAGCCCTCCGACATCATGACTCGCGCCGCCTTCGACAATGCCATCAAGGTGGTGATTGCACTGGGTGGCTCTACCAATGCCGTGCTGCATTTGCTGGCTATGGCCCACACCATGAAGGTGAAGCTGGAATTGGATGACTTCACCACTATTGGCAAGCAAACCCCAATGCTGGCGGACCTGAAGCCCAGCGGTAAATACCTGATGTCGGAACTGATCAAGATCGGAGGCATTCAGCCCCTGATGAAGACGATGCTGGAAGCCGGCATGCTGGACGGCAGTTGCATGACTGTTACCGGCAAAACCATCTCTGAAAACCTGGCTGATGTGCCCCCCTATCCAGAAGGGCAGGACATCATCAGGCCTTTGAGTAACCCCATTAAAAAAGACAGCCATCTTGTTGTTTTAAGAGGAAATTTAGCACCAACAGGAGCGGTGGCGAAGATCACTGGCAAGGAAGGCCTCGCCTTCACCGGCAATGCTCGCGTGTTCGAATCAGAAGAAGATTGTCTGGCGGGAGTTCTGGACGGAACCGTCGTCAAAGGGGATGTGCTGGTGATACGCTACGAGGGACCCAAGGGCGCACCGGGCATGCGGGAAATGCTCAGTCCCACCGCCGCGATCATGGGCAAGGGCATGGGCGACGATGTCGCCCTCATCACCGACGGCAGGTTTTCTGGTGGTTCCCACGGCTTTGTGGTGGGACATGTGACGCCAGAGGCGATCGAAGGCGGCCCGATCGCGATCGTGCAAACTGGCGACAAAATATCCATAGATGCAGAAAGCAACGAAGTAAGACTGGAACTCAGTGACAAAGAAATCGCTGCCCGCCTGGCGCAGTGGCAAAAGCCCGCGCCTCGCTATACTCGCGGCGTCCTGGCCAAGTATGCGGCGATGGTAACTTCTGCCTCGGAAGGCGCTGTCACGGATAAGAATCTTTAGCCGATGACCATAAAACAATAACAAGACGAGCGTATTTTGCCAGAATTTTTTACCAATATAGCCAGCTTACTCGCGGACAGCTTCCTGCAAGATGGCGCCTTGTGGGCGCTGACCAACATCCCCGGTTTTCCGCCGATTATTCAGACCGTGCATATTCTTGGCATAGCGGTCGTCATGGGTTCTATCGTGATTTTGGATCTGCGTATTCTCGGTCTTGCCGTTCCCAGTCAGAAGATCTCTGAAATGACCGCGCGCTTGATGCCCTGGTTGTGGTGGGCGCTGGCATCCAACTTTATTTCCGGCGGCTTCTTTCTCTTCGCCAGACCCAATCGCTATTTCAACAACCCGGTATTTGGCTGGAAAGTCAGCTTCCTTTTTGCCGCGATCCTGGTAACCCTGTTCTTCTATTTAATGAGCCGGCGCCAGCAAGACTATTGGGAGATGAATGCGAAGCGCCTGTGGACGGCCCGCGGAATTGCGCTGTTGTCCCTTGGACTCTGGATTATGGTCGCTATGGCAGGTAGGTGGATCGCCTATGCCGAATATATTTACTTTCCCGCATAAGAACTGAGTAGCATGGAAATACTGAACGCACCTTTTTGGATCGATGTTGAGAACTGGCCCATCTCCTGGGAGATTGGAGGTACCGCGTGGTTTCCTTTTCTCGAATCCATTCACGTTATCACCGCCACCTTCGTGGTGGGCTCTATCCTCATGGTAGATCTGCGTCTGCTCGGACTGGCGGCCACCAGATACTCCATCACCACACTCTCGAAAGAGTTGGTGCCGTGGTCCTGGGGAGCCTTTACCATCGCCAGCATCACCGGCCTGGGCATGTTCATTACCCGCGCCGCCTCCCACGTTCTCAACCCCGCTTTTCAGTGGAAAATGTTTCTGTTGCTGCTGGCGGGTGTCAATATGGCTTACTTTCACTTCCGGGTGTACCGGCAGATCCAGCAGTGGGATACCGTGGTGGCGACGCCCACTCGGTTGAAAGTAATAGGTAGCCTTTCTCTTTTACTCTGGTCCGGGGTGATGCTTGCCGGCAGATGGGTTGGTCATATCATATAGGGAAACAGCTGTACCTGAGCTGAGAACTCAAATGGCTTCAAACCCAGCACTCGATCAGTCACCCGGCAATCGCTCGGTTTTGTTTTTCACCACTTGGAGTTAGAAGATAACATTGGACTGGAAGATTTTTTTAACCATATTTTTTACCGTGTTTGTTGCTGAATTGGGAGATAAAACCCAGTTGGCTACAATGCTGTTTGCCGCCGACAAAGAAGTCAGCAAAACCACTGTTTTCCTCGCCGCCTCCGCTGCCTTAATCGTAGCCTCAGCCATCGGTGTGCTGGCAGGTAGTTTATTGTCAGAATATGTAAATGAAAAATATCTGCACTATGTGGCGGGTATCGGTTTCATCACTATCGGCACCTATACTTTGTACAACGCATAGACTCCAGCGCGTTATCCAGGCCTCTTCGCTGCAATGGTGAAACTAGAATGCTAGAAAATTCCATGTTGAAAACAATCACGGTTACCAGTCTGGCGCTGATCGCGTTTGCCGCCAATTCGGTGCTGTGTAGGTTAGCTCTGGGAAATACGGCTATTGACGCCGCGAGCTTTACAATTTTACGCTTGCTGTCAGGCACTACCGTGCTGCTTATTCTAGTGTTTGCCTCTGGAAAGGTCGCTCCTCCTTCCAGCACGGGGAGTTGGAGTGCCAGTTTTATGTTGTTTCTGTACGCTGTTACATTTTCATTCGCCTACAACTCCCTGGACACAGCTACCGGTGCGTTAATACTGTTTGCTTCCGTACAGATAACCATGATTCTTCTGTCGTTGGTAGCCGGTAATCGCTTGCACTTTAGCGAATGGATCGGAGTTGTTTTGGCCTTTTCGGGCTTCGTCTATCTCATTCTTCCTGACGTGACGACACCATCGGGTATCGGCTTCCTGCTTATGTCAGTAGCCGGAATTGCCTGGGGCATTTATACGCTCAAGGGACATGGCTCGAAATACCCACTTGTAGATACAGCCTATAATTTTCTAAGAACTACACCGCTGGTTGTGGTGTTGGCCATCATCACAGTTGGCACTTCAAAGTACTCGGCCGAGGGTATATTGCTGGCCGCGGTATCCGGCGGCATTACATCGGGCATTGGTTACACTATGTGGTACATCGCCCTGGCCGATCTTTCTTCCACGCAGGCAGCCGTGTTGCAATTGTCGGTCCCGGTGATTGCGGCACTGGATGGTATAGTTTTTGTGTCCGAGGCGATCACCTCGCGTCTCATACTTTCAAGCGCGGTAATTCTCGGTGGTATTTTGATAGTCGTTACCAGCAGGTACTACTTCACCAGAGACCGAGTCGGCAGCCGTTAATATAAGCTGCTGGCACGCCACCCCGGTTCCACAAGCCACTCGATTCCAGAGCGACACTGCGCCAAATTTTTCTTGCCAAAGGGCTCAATACCCGTTAATAGTAGCAGGGTAAAAGACAAAGATTAGAGGCGAAAATGGCTACCAGCTTAATTCGCGCAAGTGCAGCAGTAGTGCTTCTCTTTACTCAATCTGCGATCTCTGCAGAGTACCCAAGCATGGAAGGCCGCTGGGTCGGCAATATCCGTGTTGTCTCTTCCGGTACATCAGCTCAAGTATCCAGCGGGCTCGCTTTCATGCAACCGGGCTTTGGATTTGTAGTACCCTTAAAATTGAATTTTCACTTGCTCCGCAACTCTGCACAGTCACTACCAGAGGCAGCAACACGGATAGGATAGACAGTAGCCTGCATAAAGAGAGTCTAGCCAGGCTGACTTACTACTCAATGAATAAATACTCAGAGCACGATGAAGTCTTGAACAGCGTGCAACAGTGGGTAAGCAGCTTCGTCGTAAACCTGAATCTCTGCCCTTTTGCTAACAGAGAACTGAGTAAAAATCGTGTTCGTTTTACGCTATCAACCGCCACCTCAGAGCAGCAATTATTGACCGAGCTGCAGGCGGAACTGGAATTGCTCACAGCCGATTCCTCGGTCGCTACAACCCTGTTAATTCATCCTCTGGTGCTACAAGATTTCAAGCTCTACAACCAGTTCCTGAGCCACGCCGAGACGCTGGTCCAACAGATGGCGCTGGAGGGTGTTTACCAGATAGCCAGTTTCCACCCGAACTACCAATTTGCTGGCACGGAGCTTGACGCTGCCGAAAATTACACCAACCGATCCCCCCACCCTATGTTACATTTGCTTCGTGAGGAAAGCCTGGAGCAAGCGCTAGGCAGTTTTCCACAGATCGACCAAATCCCGCAACGTAATATTGAGTTGATGCGCAAGCTGGGCACAGCCAAACTGATTAAAAAGAGGCTGGCGTGTTTTGATTGAGCCCTCTCTAATGACAGCCACACTATTGGCAGGAACAGTATGAAACTTCTTATTCGCAATCTCCCCCGCAGCATTACCGAGGCTGAACTCCAGTTGCTGTTTGAGGCACACGGTAACGTGCAATTGTGCAATTTAGTGTTGGACAAGAAATCGGGCGGATCGAAAGGCTTTGCATTCGTCGAGATGCCAAGGCCAGGCGAAGCCAAAGCCACTATGAAGAGCCTGAACGGCAAAGAACTGGATGGGAAAATTATCCGGGTTAAAAAGGCCGAAGTAGCCATCGACAGCGCAGTCAAAGACGCCACAGCAGAGAACTAATTCTACCACTGTAATTCCAGACATTGAGTGACTACTTACGCGTGCCGGAATGCAAATCTCACAGTATAGTGGACCTGCTGGTTTTGCGGTGGGTGTTACGGCGTGAGCTGGCAGGCGTGAACTGACAAGAAGCTACGAGACTGACGGCCCTCATTCACTTAACCACTTCCCGGTTTTTTGCTAGGCTGGATTGCTCCAAGCCTGAAGCCCCTACGAGATGTTAAAACCATGAACCTTGAAAAGCTCCGATTCGCCGAACACGCATTTCTCACTCGTTATCCCGGTGGTTTTTCTAACCCTGAGATGCTGGCGATCGGCAAGAAACACCGTGTAGACAAGATGTCGCTGCTGACGCAGGATTGTTTTCCGAAGAAAAAATTCAGAGACACCCACGATATCATCGACAACATGGTAAAAATCATCGGCCGCTCTTCCATGGTTTCGGTATTCGAGAAACCCAGGTTTAAGGATTTCACCAATTCACTCACGCCGAAAGAGAAAAATCAGCTTGTCGCTGGATTGAAGGATCAGCTGCACGGTGACGAGCAGAAAGGTTTCGAGAAAATCGTGAACCTGCTAAAAATGAACAAGCTGGCCAAGTGGTCCTTAATCAGCATCATCCCCGCCTACTTTCGTCCGCAACAAGAGGTTTTCGTCAAGCCCACCACGACTAAAGGTGTTATCGCTTACTTCGAATTGAATTCTCTGCACTATAGACCGCAGCCGTCCTGGGATTTCTATGCCGAGTACAGGGACATCATCAATGAGATGAAAACCAGGGTAGATCCAAGCCTGTCGCCCAACAGTGCCGCCTTTACAGGCTTCTTGATGATGACCCTGATGATCGTTGCCGAATTGTAGGAGCCCTGCGAGCAGGTCCGATAGCTCCCGGCGGCGGGCAATTCTACCAATTGCAACAATTTATGCTGGTGTTACACTAGCAATCCTCACCAACACAACAACACAAAGGAGTGAGCATGGGCTTAAATTCAAAGTCTAAGTGGAGAATATTGCTGTCTGCGGCAGCTCTCGGCATTGTTCTCAACGGCCCACCCGTCCTGGCGGCAGATACGGGCAATCTATACAACACCGGCTACGACATTAACCAGGGCGAGCGTTATTTCGAGCGACAGTGTTCCCGTTGTCATGGTTTCGATGCCAAAGGCAATGACGAAACCGGCGCGCCGGACTTAACTGGTCGACTCTCTCGCGCCAGCACCAATGTCGGTATCTACAATATTCTCAGGGAAGGCATTGCCGGCACGGCTATGCTCCCGGTAGCTGCCGATTTGCCCGATGCACAGGTATGGCAGCTGGTGGCCTTCGTTGATTCACTCAGTCTCGACCCCACCAATGTTAATCTAAGCGGTTCAGAAACTGCGGGTGCCAGCCTGTTTTTTGGCAATGCCGATTGCGACAGCTGCCACATGGTCAGCGGTCAGGGCGGAAGATTGGGACCAGATCTGACCCGCGTTGGCGAGCGTCGCGACCCAGATGAATTGATGAGCGATCTTATCAACCCCCATGAAGACGTGGCGCCACGCTGGTGGACTATGAAGATAACAGCAACCGATGGCAGCTACCGGGAAGGCTTGCGCATGAACGAAGACAGCTTTTCTCTGCGCATCATGGACGACGATTTCAATCTCTGGTCCTACCCTAAAGCCAGAATTCAATCCTCTGAGCGGGTCGAGGAGTCCACCATGCCTAGCTATGCACAGACGTTGACCGACAGCGAGCTGGACGACCTTGTGGCCTATATGTTCTCGTTGAGAAAGGAGCTTTAAGCATGAAAAAAATTACAACTCTGATTATTGCGTTAAGCACATCACTTTCCGCATTCGCACAGGAAGAGCCATTCCAGACCGTCATTACTCCAGCCTTTTCACCCATCACCTGGGAGCGCCTGGTCAATGCCGGTGACGAGCCGGAAAACTGGTTAATGTATTCCGGCACCCTGGACAGCCAGCGCTACAGCAAGCTGGATCAAATCGATGTTGCAAACGTGGCCGAGCTGGAAATGAAATGGGCGTATCAGATACCGGTCATAGACCGCGCTGAAACTGTTCCCCTGGTTGTCGATGGCATCATGTTTATTACCGAGGCGCCAAGTAACCTGGTAGCCGTGGACGCGCAAACCGGCCGGCAGTACTGGCGCTACGACCATGAATTACCGGATGACCTGCGTATCTGTTGCGGACGCAACAATCGCGGCGTCGCTATTCTCGGCGAAACTCTGTTCATGAGCACCCTGGATGCACACCTGGTGGCCCTCGATGCCCGTACCGGTAACGTGCTATGGGATGTCGCAGTTGCCGACTATCAGGCCGGTTACAGCAAGACGGCTGCACCTATGATTGTGAAAGACAAAGTCGTTACCGGCATCGCCGGTGGTGAATTTGGCATTCGCGGCTTCATCGACGCCTACAACGCGGAGACCGGTGAACTCGAGTGGCGCACCTACACCATTCCCGGAGAAGGCGAGCCGGGCAATGAGACCTGGTCTGATGACTCCTGGAAAACCGGTGGCTCCGCCACCTGGATCACCGGCGCCTATGATCCCGATGAAAATCTGATTTATTGGGGCACCGGCAATCCTGGTCCGGACTGGAACGGCGACGTGCGTCTCGGCGACAACCTGTATTCCGATTCCGCCATGGCACTGAACGGCGACACCGGAGAGCTGGAATGGTACTTCCAGTTTACGCCCCACGACGTGCACGACTACGACTCTATTCAGGTACCGATCCTGGCAGATATTGAGTTCGAAGGCAGCACTCGAAAAGTCATGATGTGGGCGAATCGCAACGCCTTTTACTACACCATCGATCGGCAGGATGGGAAATTCCTGGTAGGCAAACCCTTCGCCACCCAGACCTGGGCACAGGGGCTGGACGTTAACGGCAGACCGATTCGAGCTCCGGGCATGGAGCCCACCTATGAAGGCGTTATGGTGTCCCCGCCCATTACCGGTGGCACCAACTGGTATTCTCCCGGCTACAGCCAACAAACCGGACTCTTCTATGTCACTGCATTTGACGGCGAACAGGAAATCTTCAAGCGTGACGAAGAGTACATAGAAGGCGAACGTTTCACCGGCGGCGGTGGCCGCTACGCCCAACCAATGGATGCCTTTCACAGTTCGATTCGTGCAATCAATCCTGCTACAGCAGAAATCGAATGGGAATTCCCGATCATGCCGCGCTCCTCGGCGGGCATAACCACTACCGCCGGTGGACTGGTATTCACCGGTAGTGCCGACGGCTATTTCTTCGCCTTGAACGCAGCCACCGGTGAAGAGCTATGGCATATGTCCCTGGGCAGGCGCGTACACGCCGCGCCAATGACCTACGCCGTCAATGGCAAACAGTATGTCACTGTAGCCTCGGGCAACGTGGTTTACACTTTTGGTTTGAGAGACTAATTGTAGGGACCCTGGCCAGGAGGTGCCATGCCTGCCGCGAACAGAAAACGGGCGCCCTCGAATTCACGTCGCTGCTGTGACTGCTGTAAGGCGATCGCCAGGTCGTCGGGATCACTGCCGGCAGAGAACACCGCCGAAAACCCATAATAGGCATAGCGTTGCAGATGATCGATAAGATTTCCACGACTGTAGTGCTGCGACCCCCAGATGCCATGACCCTCGTAGCCCAAATGGGCATGGGCATCGATTAACGCAGGGAGGACGGTCTTGCCCTGCAAATCTATCAGTTGAGTATTTGCTGGCAAGGCATCGCTAGCAACTGCGCCTACAGCTGAAATCACGCCTGCCACCACCAGTATCGAACCATTTTCTATGACGCTGCCATCGCCCACGATCAGCCGTGCATTTTGTAGCAACACGGCAGTCGGAGTATCGAGGCTCTGTCCCAATAACGGCGCTGATTGGCTAATAGTAAAAACTACCAGTAGGGATATAATTCTGAGACTAGTCGGCATAATCTGTTTACTCCTGTTAATGGGGTGACTGAGTTAGCCATTACTTTTACTCTCTTTTTGGGCCTCAGGCTGGTAATCTAGGCCACCTTGGCACCTTCGCGTTCGTTGATTCCATCTATATCACGGGTACAGGCATTGCACAAACCGCTACGACCAGACCAATCGATTTCAGATTCGCAGGCACTCGATCTTGCAGAGAACGCAGATTTAAGCAGCCTGACTGAGACCGCTTGCGCCCTGCGCGACCAGCACCATGGCAAGGTAATCACCTATTCCAGAAAAGTCTTTATTCCACTTACTCAGCTGTGCCGTGATGTCTGCCATTACTGCACCTTCGCGCGCACACCGAGGCGGATTGAACAAGCCTATATGAGCGTCGATCAGGTGCTCGAGCTTTGTCATGCCGGCGCCCAGGCAGGCTGCCAGGAAGCCTTATTCACTCTGGGTGAGAAGCCAGAACTGCGTTACACCGCGGCCCGGGAGGCACTGCAGGAGCTCGGCTTTGCCACAACTTTGGACTACGTCATCGAAGTTGCTGGCAGAGTTCTGGACGAAACCGGTCTATTACCCCATATCAATGCCGGCAATATGAGTGCAGAAGAGATCGCCCGTTTGCACCAGGTAAGCGCCTCCATGGGCATCATGCTGGAATCGGCTTCCCCCCGCCTCTGTGAGAAAGGCATGCCTCACTTTGGCTCTCCAGACAAAGACCCGGTCACGCGCCTGCAGACAATTGAATTGGCGGGACGCTTGTCGGTTCCCTTCACTTCGGGAATTCTTATCGGTATCGGTGAAACCCGTCTGGAGAGAATTGAATCCTTGTTGGCGCTACGCCAGCTCCACCAGCGCTACGGGCACCTGCAGGAAGTCATCGTGCAGAACTTCCGCGCCAAGGCAGACACCAAAATGGCACAGGCGCCAGAGCCGGATTTAAATGAACTACTCTGGACCATCGCCGTAAGCCGACTCATCTTTGGTGGCGAGATGAATATTCAGGCGCCGCCGAATCTAAGCCCCGGCGTCTTGCCGCAACTACTGCAAGCCGGCATCAATGATTGGGGAGGCGTTTCCCCACTTACCCCTGATCATGTAAATCCCGAAGCACCGTGGCCACATCTGGATACACTGGCGAGAGAGACCGCTGCCGCCGGAAAATTCCTCGATCAGCGACTGACCATCTATCCTGACTTCGCTCAGAACCCTGCCAAATGGCTGTCTAAGGAACTAAAAACCCCGGTATTAAAACAGATGGACAGCGGTGGATTTGCCAAGCGGGACAACTGGACACCAGGTGCGCTACTTCCGGTCCCGGAGTTGGAAAAATCACTGCTAAGACTGGCGACGGCACCGGATGCTGCCCCCATCATTGCATCAACAGATATCGTTGATATCGTCTCCCGCTGCGAATCCCGGGAAGCCGTCTCTGTTGCCGATATCAGCAGATTATTTGAAAGCCGAGGCAGCGACTTTGCCTATATTGCACAACACGCGAATGCGCTTCGAGAGCAATTAAACGGCAAGGTCGTTAGCTACGTGG
>CAVOFA010000086.1:0-12268 GCA_963694865.1 Gammaproteobacteria bacterium
TGGTTGTTGCTGTCCATAAGACATCGCGGTCTGGCTCTGCCCCTGATTGCGAATCCGGCTATACCGCTTTCAGGCATGGTGGGGGTGGCAAAATCGGCCGTATTCGATGTTGCCGGCGAGGATGCCAGACGCTGGGATACTACCCTGGCTCCTGCACCAGGTAACCGATGAGTCGGTTGAAGTGCAGTGCGAAAGTGTCGGGCTGGCGCTGGCAGCGGCGGGCCTGGGCTTGCCAATCGTCGGCAAGCCCGACATTGGCTGTCGCGGGTTCGGTGTAAGTTTGTTGCACAACGAAGCTGACCTCAAGGGCTACCTGGGCAGCTTCCCCCTAGGTGGTTGGATTCAATTTCAGGAGTTGAGCGAGTGGGACGCCGAGGCAGGTATTTTTTACGTACGTGATCCGGATGCAACGGTTGGTGAGATAACATCACTAACCCTCAAATATACGCCCTATGTTGTCGGTGATGGTGTTCGCACTTTACAAGAGTTGGTGGCCGACGATTCACGGGCAGGTGAGTTGCTACATTTGTATAGCACTCGCCACGCTGACAACTGGCAGCGTGTGATTCCCCTTGGAGAAGCTTATCGTCTGGTGTTTTCTGCCAGCCATTGCCGCGGCGCTGTATTTAGGGATGCCAGGCATTTGATTAACCCAAAGTTGTCACAGGCACTGGACAGAATTTTCGACGACATTCCGGGTTTCCACTGCGGACGACTGGATGTGAAATTCAAGGATATCGACAGCCTGCTTGCTGGAAAAGATTTCGTCATTATTGAAATAAATGGAGCCAGTTCCGAGTCTATTGATATATGGGACCGAAATGCAGGCTTCTGGTCCGCGATAAATACCTTGTTGCAGCAATACAGCACTCTGTTTAGACTTGGCCGCGCAAACCGCAAGCGTGGACATAAAACACCCGGTTTGCTGGCCTTACTAAGAGCCTGGCGCTTCGAAAATCAACTCGTGAAACAGTACCCTCAAAATGACTAACCCTTGCGTACTCCCCTTTAAGCCCAGGTTTGTCTCCGCCGTGTTGGAGAAAATAATGGGTCTGGATCGTGTTGCTGCGATCTACGATGCCGTTCCACGTGGCTTGAATTCCCGTGATTTTAATCAGGCCGTACTCGATACCATGGGCGTGACCGTGCACCTGGAAAATGCTGAGAACCTGGAAAGCATGCCCCGTAGCGGACCCTTACTGGTTGTTGCCAATCATCTACTGGGCGGCTTGGAAGGTCTGGCGATTGCCAAGGTGATTGCTGATATCCGACTGGACCTGCAAGTCTTAACCAATGAACTTCTGTGTCGTGTCCCCGAGCTCTCCGATCTGTTTATTGGTGTCGATGTGCTTTCAAGCGCGGCCGCGGTCGGCAATATAGCCAGCATAAAGCGACTGCACAAACACCTTAAAAATAATGGTGCGGTGCTGATATTTCCCGCCGGCACGGTGGCTAGCTATGATTTCAAGCAACGTCGTATTCAGGATAAGCCCTGGAATAGACTGGTTGGCCAGTTACTAAAACGCTATCAGTGTACCTGCCTGCCGATTCATGTTGGCGGGAAAAACAGTGGGTATTTCTATGCCGCCGGGATGATTCATCCGCGGCTTAGAACGGCCTTGCTGCCGCGCCAGTTAGCCAATAAAAAAGGCTTTGAGCTGACCCTGACGATTGGTCGAGCGGTGCCAGCACCAGAATTGAGATTATTGCAGAGCCCGAAAGCTGTCACTGAATATTTATGCGTAAGCACTGACGCTCTGGCAAAATTACCGGCGCGAGAGCAAGCCGCTACGCCACAGGCTATAGATCAATTGGATCGAGCGGCTATCAGCAGTAAGTTATTGCAGGCTATAGAAGATCTGGCAGAATACCGCCTGATTGAGCATGAAGAGTTGGACGTTTACTGTGCGCCATTCTCCAGCCTCGGTGCGATTATGGAACAAATTGCCATCGCCAGGGAAGTGACTTTTCGCTCGGTGGGTGAGGGCACGGGCTTGTCCAATGACTCGGATGAATTTGATCCCCACTACCTGCACTTATTCCTGTGGGATAAGTTAGAGCAGCGCGTTGCCGGTGCCTATCGAATTGGTCTGGTGGATGAGATCGTTGCCAAGCATGGAGTCAAGGGGCTCTACAGCAGGTCACTGTACAAATATGACGAGAGTTTCATTAAACAGCTGGGCTCGGCAATTGAAATGGGCAGATCCTTTATCCACCCCGACTATCAGCGCCGACCGGTGTCGTTGAATCTATTGTGGCGAGGCATTGGTAACGTTCTGGTGCAAAGGCCCAGGTATCACACTTTGTTTGGTTCGGTGAGCATCTCCAGGGAATACAGTGATCTGGCTCGTGCCTTGATTGCCGATACTATGCTCGAAAACTTCAAAGCCAGTGAGTTCGAGCAATTGGTGAAACCCATAACTCCCCTGGTGATATTGAATCGAGTCTGGAGTAAAGAAATTCTTGGTGATTTAGCCAATATCAAGATGTTGGGGAAGCTCATCGGCCGTTGCGACCCGGGTAAGGCAGTACCGGTGCTGTTGCGACATTATCTTTCCTTGAATGGCAAACTGGTGTGTTTTTTTAACGTGCACTCGAGTTTCAACAATTCGCTCGAGGGATTGATTATTGTTGACGTCAGAAAAACCCAGGCGAAGACTCTCAGTCGTTTCCTGGGTGTCGAGGGTTATAAGCATTTTATGTCATTCCACACGCTACAAGATTCAGCCTGAGCGTCGATTCGTATTGATTCCAGTTGTGTGGGTTCGACCGATGTTGCATTGCAGACTGCTGGGGCGAGCCCTATAATTGCGACATGACTAAACTCGTTGCCATAATTCAGCTCTTAACTGCCGTGATCATGGTCGTGGCGGCTATAGCCACCGGTATAAACCTGCTTCTGATTTCAACTCGCCCGGAAACTATTTCGGTGGTGAATGCCATGATTGGTCAGGGTGTCCTGATCGTCTGCATGCTAGCTATTGCCAACATCTTGTTTCGAAAGGGCCTGACTGTGTTGAAGGCTGGCAGTCAATCAGATACCCGTTCCAGTTAGACAATTCCAGTTCGTGCTCAAATCAAAATCACTGTCTGAGAGTTACTAATTCCGGGCCATTTAGCCAGATTACTCAGTCCCGTTTCGATTCGGGGCATTGCCGAATTAAGCTGCACAGAATCTGGAGAAAGGAGTATAATTCGGCGCTTTTCCGATATGTAGTCCTTATTTGATGATAATTATTCAAGATACAAACAGCTTCTCTCAATTTCAGCAGAGCTGTGTCGCGACCATCGGCAAGTTTGATGGGGTGCATTTGGGCCATCAGCTAATTCTGGACCAGCTCAAGCATAAGGCGATGCAATTGAATCTGCCTTCCCTGGTGATTCTAATAGAGCCCCACCCAGAAGAATTTTTCGCGGGTCCAGCTGGCGATTGCCCGGCAAGGTTGACTTCCTTGCGGGAAAAATTAGCGTTGTTGGAGAGTTTTGCTATCGATTTCGTGTTTCAGCTGAACTTCGACAAGGCACTTAGTGAGTTGAGTGCGGAATCGTATATTCAGGACATCCTGGTGGACGGCCTCGGAATCGCCTGTTTTATCGTGGGTAATGATTTTCGTTTTGGTCACAAACGCCAGGGGGATTTTTCTCTATTGCAGGCGAAGGGCAAGGAGTTCGGTTTTGAAGTGATGGAAACTGCGTCCTATGAGCGCAATGGTCAACGCATAAGCAGCACCTTCATTCGAGAGCAGTTGGCACAAGCAAATTTTGAACTGGTTGAACAACTGTTAGGCAGGCCGTATTCGATAGAGGGTGAAGTAAGTAGGGGGCAGCAGCTTGGTACCGATCTTGGCTTTCCTACCTGCAATATCAACCTTGCGCACCGGCGCATTCCTCTGCACGGCGTTTATGCCTGTGAGGTTAGGTTGGGAGACCGTTATAGACAGGCGGCGGTGAATATCGGATACCGGCCGACCGGGACCGAAAACGGCGACGCGCTGCTGGAAGTACATATTCTGGATTTTGACGAAAACCTCTATGGTAAAACCATCGAAGTCATCTTCAGGCACAAGCTCAGGGAAGAAGTGAAATTCGATGGTCTGGATGCGCTGAAGCAGCAAATTGGCGTCGATGTAGCACAGGTACGAGAAGTACTGAGTGCGCCGAGAATTTAACAAACCTGTCGAGCAAGCAATCAGAGCTTCCCTAGTACCAGTAACAGAGAACGCAATCAGGAATTTTGAACGTTAATCATGAGTGATTATAAAGACAGTCTAAATCTGCCTTTCACCGAATTTCCGATGAAGGCTAACCTGGCTCAGCGCGAGCCGATCATGCTCGAAAAATGGCAGAAGCTCAATCTTTATCAGAAGATTTGTGCCAAGAACAGTGGCAAGCCAAAATTCATTTTGCACGATGGTCCCCCGTACGCCAATGGTGATCTGCACCTCGGTCACGCCATCAACAAGACGCTGAAGGACATTGTCGTTAAATCCAGGTCACTTAGTGGGTTTGATGCGCCCTATATTCCAGGCTGGGATTGTCATGGTTTGCCCATAGAGCACAACGTAGAGAAGAAAAAGGGGAAAGCCGGTCAAAAAATCACCCACGCCGAGTTCCGCCAAGCCTGTCGCGAATACGCTGCCAAGCAGGTAGAAATCCAGAAGCAGGGATTTATCAGGCTGGGAGTCTTCGGTGACTGGGATAATCCATACCTCACCATGAATTTTGACACGGAAGCCAATATCGTCCGTGCGCTGGGAAAAATAGTAGAAAATGGCCACCTGGTAAAAGGCTACAAGCCGGTTTACTGGAGTGTGGTTGGCGCGTCTGCATTGGCGGAGGCAGAAGTTGAATACCAGGATAAGACCTCATTTGCAGTCGATGTGCGTTTTAAGGCAGTCGATTCCAACGCTTTTCTCAGCGCCCTCGGTGCGGATACTCTTGCCAATACCAATCAGCCCATAGCGGTGATTATCTGGACCACAACGCCATGGACCTTGCCGTCCAATCAGGCGGTGTGTCTGCACCGGGATCTGGACTATGCCTTGCTACGCTGTGAGATAGGGGCCGAGCCGGAGCTGGTGTTGGTGGCGAAGGACATGGTTAACGACATCATGGCTCGCTATCGCTGCGAGAATTTTGAACTCGTTGCCGAGGCTACAGGTTCTGATCTCGAAAACCTCCTGCTGCAACATCCCTTCGTCGACCGTAAAGTACCGATCATCCTGGGTGAGCATGTCACCACTGAGGCTGGCACTGGCGCCGTACATACTGCGCCTGATCACGGCGTCGATGATTTCAACGTCGGTAAACTGTATGGCCTGGAAACACTCAACCTGGTAGATGAAAATGGCGTATTCACAAGCGCTGCCGGAGATTTTGCCGGCGCCCATGTGTACAAGGTGGACGAGCAGGTAATTGCCGCGCTGGAAGAGGCCGATGCTCTGGTGGCGCAAGCTACCATCGTCCACAGTTATGCCCATTGTTGGCGCACGAAAACACCCCTGATCTATCGGGCGACGCCGCAATGGTTTATCAGCATGTCTGAGAATGATTTGCTGAAATCTGCTTTAACTGCGGTGGCAGATGTGCAATGGATTCCCGACTGGGGCAAGGCTCGAATCGAGCTCATGCTGAAGGGCAGTCCCGATTGGTGTGTTTCCAGACAGCGAACCTGGGGAGTGCCAATTACCTTGTTCGTTAACAAGGAAACCCAGGCCCTGCATCCAGACACGGCAGCACTGTTCGAACAGGTTGCGCAACGCATCGAACAGTCGGGAATTGAAGCCTGGTTTGAATTAGACCCGGTAGAATTATTAGGCGAAGACGCAGCCAACTATGAAAAGGTCACCGACACCCTGGATGTCTGGTTTGATTCCGGCGTGACTCACTACTCGGTAATCCAGCAGCGCAATGAGCTGCAATACCCGGCCGACCTCTACCTCGAGGGCTCTGATCAGCATCGAGGATGGTTTCAGTCTTCCCTGAAGACCGCCATTGCGATGAACGGTACCGCACCCTACAAACAGGTTTTGACCCATGGTTTTTTCGTCGATGCTGAAGGCAAAAAGATGTCCAAGTCGGTGGGAAACACCGTAGCACCGGAGCAAATCTATAAGCAGTACGGTGCGGATATTTTAAGGCTGTGGGTGGCGGCGACAGATTATCGCGGTGAAATGACTGTCTCGGAAGAGATTTTCAAGCGAGTTGCCGATGCTTACCGGCGCATAAGAAACACCGCCAGGTTTATGCTGGCGAATCTGAATGAGTTTAATCCGTCCCAGGATCTGGTGGCACCGCAGCAGATGTTAGCTCTGGACTATTGGATAGTGCGGCAGTGTCAGTTGTTGCAGGAAGAAGTCATTGATCACTACCACAACTACAATTTTTTGGATATTTACCAAATGATCCATAATTTCTGTGTCATGGAGTTGGGCGGCTTTTACCTCGATGTCATCAAGGATCGGCAATATACAACCCAGCCTGGCAGTCTGGCCCGGCGTTCTACACAAACGGCCATGTACCATATTCTGGAAATGCTGAGTCGATTGATCGCACCAATTCTTTGTTATACGGCGGATGAAATTTGGAACAATATTCCCGGCGACAGGGTGGAGTCGGTGTTTCTTAGTGATTTCGATGCCGGCGCGGCAGATTATGCGGAAGCGGCGGAATTTTCTGATGAATTCTGGCGTCTTCTCATTAGGGTAAAAACAGCCGTCAACAAGGAATTGGAAGTCAAGCGAGCGGATAAGACGGTGGGTTCAGGGTTAAGTGCAGAAATAGATTTGTACTGCGCCGATGACTTGGTCGAACAGTTGCAACGTCTGGGTGACGAATTAAGATTTACGATGATCGCAAGCCGGGTAACGGTGCTTCCACTCGAACAGGCAGATGACGATACCGTGGCTACTGAAGTGGCGGGGCTGCATCTTCGAGTGTCGGCCTCGGTACAGCCTAAGTGCGGGCGTTGTTGGCATCATCGCGAAGATGTTGGTAGTCATGATTTCCATCCGCAGTTGTGTCAGCGCTGCATCGATAATATCGAAGGTTCGGGCGAACAGCGTAGTTTTGCATAGGGAGCTGTCGACGTGGGTGGCAACGAAGATGTCCAGATCGAACAAGGCTGCCAGGTAAGCCTGCACTTCTCCCTCGCGCTGGTGGATGGTCAATTAATCGATTCCAATTTCACCACAAGCCCCGCCAGTTTTCGCCTCGGCGACGGCAGTATGTTGCCAGGATTCGAGGCAGCACTGCTGGGCTTACGACAAGGCCAGCAATTGGAAACAATGTTGGAGCCTGAGCAGGCATTCGGGGCGGTGAATGCCAAAAACCAGCATCGATTTGCCGTTGCCAAATTCAGGAATTTACTGGAAGATGACCTGATTACATTGGAAGTCGGAGCGGTCGTGTCCTTTAAGAACGCCGCGGGATTTGATCTTCCCGGCGTGATAGCCGAAATTTCAGACGCGGCTGTTGCCGTCGATTTTAATCATCCACTGGCAGGAAAACAGATCATCTTCAAGGCCGATATTGTGGCAGTATTACCAGCGGACGTAGCCCGCGTTAACATAAAGCTCTGAGCAAGCAACTGAGACCCTGTACCCCGGATACCTTTATCGCCCATGAGCATGCAGCCAAACTCAAAACCTGATGCCTTTATTCACCTTGCAAATCCCAGGGGGTTTTGCGCAGGAGTGGACCGTGCCATAGACATTGTCAACCGGGCGCTGGATATTTTTGGGGCGCCGGTTTATGTGCGGCATGAAGTGGTCCACAACAAATTTGTAGTCGACAGCCTGCGACGTCGCGGTGCTATATTCGTGGAAGAACTAGACGAGATTCCGGATATAGATTCCCATAACCGTGCTTCTATTGTTATTTTTAGTGCGCATGGGGTTTCTCGGAAAATAAGAGAGAAAGCAGAATTGAAAGGATTCAAGGTGTTTGATGCCACCTGCCCCCTGGTTACTAAGGTTCATTTGGAAGTAAGTAATTTCAGTCAAGCTGGAAGAGAATGTGTATTGATTGGTCATGCCCATCATCCGGAGGTGGAAGGCACTATGGGCCAGTATGACAACAGCGTTGGTGGCAGAATCTACCTGGTCGAGTCGGTGGATGATGTGGCACGCTTACAGGTACAGAGTCCGGAGAAATTGTCCTATGTGACTCAAACCACTCTCTCCATGGATGATACATCGAAAATCATCGACGCCTTACAGAATAAATTTCCCCGCATCCAGGGGCCGCGCAAGAAAGATATTTGTTATGCAACACAGAATCGCCAGGACGCAGTGAAGCAACTGGCGCTGGAGTGTGAGTTGCTGTTGGTTGTAGGTTCAATCAATAGCTCAAACTCTAATCGATTGAAAGAATTAGCGGAGCGCTTGGGTTGCGAAGCTTATTTGATCGACAGTGCCGAAAATATCGAGACCGATTGGTTTCTGGGCAAATCCAGATTTGGCATAACAGCGGGGGCCTCGGCACCAGAGGTGCTGGTGCGGGAAGTTGTAACGAGACTACGGGAAATCTGCCAGCAAGAACCGATCGAGTTAAAAGGCGCTAAAGAAAACATCGTCTTTAGTACACCAAAAGAGCTTCGAGCCTAATCCGGCTTGCCGTAGCCTTCATTAAATTTAGTTCGCGCTAATTATTCGGCCGTTGGCGCCGCCGGCTAAAAGCTCGACAGCCACTGCTTAGAGCTCATCCAGTAGCGTAATTTTTTCCTGCAATGCGAGCAACGCCGCAGACATTGTAGCTTGTTTGCTACGCTCTTTGTCGACCACGGCGGCGGGTGCATTGTCGACAAATTTCTTATTGCCAAGTTTGCCAGAGACAGCCTTCAGTCCGCTTTCCAGTTTGGTAATTTCCTTTTGCAGTCGCGAGCGCTCTGCATCCACATCGATAAGACCAGCCATAGGCACAAGAATTTCCATGCCACTATAGAGTTGGGTAGCAACTGCGGGTGCTTCCTGATCCGCCGCCAGGTATTCGATGCTCTCGAGTTTGGCAAGTTTTTGCAGATAGGGTTTGTAGCTCTGTAAGCGTGACGCATCTGCATCCGAGCCGCCGCGAAGCAGCACTTCAATCGATTTGGCCGGTGAAATATCCATTTCTCCACGGATATTTCGAATAGCGGTGATGATGCCTTTAATCCATTCGATACTGGCTTCGGCCTCGGTATCCAGCAGGGATTCATCGAAAACAGGATAGGCCTGCAACATCACACTATCACCGGATATCTGCAACAGTGGCGCTACTCGCTGCCAGATTTCTTCGGTGATAAACGGCATGAATGGGTGCAGCAAACGCAAGCTCTTCTCCAGGGTTGTTAGCAGCGCCCAACGGCTTGCTTCGGCGTATTTTGGGTTTGCGTCTTCATCCCAGAGTACGGGCTTTGACAGCTCAAGATACCAGTCACAGTATTCGTCCCAGATAAATTCGTGCAGAGTTTGGGAGGCCAGGTCGAAGCGATAGTTAGCCAATGCCTGCTCCACTTCTTTAGCCGCTGTTTCGAAGCGGCTGATTATCCATCGATCAGCCACGGATAAATTCTCCGCGGCGACATCGGCGCTGGCCACAGTCTTGTTCTCGGTGTTCATGAGTACGTAACGGGCAGCGTTCCATATCTTGTTGCAGAAATTGCGAAATCCTTCAGTCCGGCCCAGGTCAAACTTGATGTCCCTGCCGGTGGAGGCCAAAGAGTAGAAGGTGAACCGCAGCGCGTCCGTGCCATAACCTGTTATGCCGTCGGGAAATGATTCCCGGGTAAGCTTTTCAATTTTTTGTTTTAGCTGCGGTTGCATCATGTCGGCAGTGCGTTTCTTAACCAGAGCTTCCAGCTCGATGCCATCGATCAAATCGATAGGGTCAAGCACGTTGCCCTTGGACTTGGACATTTTATGCCCGTGCTCATCTCGCACCAGCCCAGTGATGTAGACTTTCTTAAAGGGTATCTCGCCGGTGAACTTCAAGGTCATCATGATCATGCGGGCGACCCAGAAGAAAATGATGTCGAAGCCGGTTACCAGCACGTCAGTCGGGTGAAAGCGTTCAAAATATTCTCTATCATCTGGCCAGCCCAGAGTGGAAAAGGTCCATAGAGCCGAGGAGAACCAGGTATCCAGTACGTCTTCGTCCTGCCGCAGTTGAACCTCATCGCCTAATTTATGCCTGGCACGCACAGCTTCTTCGCTGCTGCCAACATAGACCTCGCCGGCTTCGTCATACCAGGCCGGAATGCGATGTCCCCACCACAGTTGACGACTTATGCACCAGTCCTGAATATTCCGCATCCAGGCAAAATAGGTGTTCTCCCAGTTTTTGGGAACGAACTCGATAGTGCCGTCCTCCACCGCCTTCAGAGCCGGGTCGGCAAGTGATTGCACTGCCACATACCACTGATGGGTAAGATAGGGTTCAATAATGACACCGCTGCGGTCGCCCCGTGGCACCTTTAACTTGTGTGGCTCAATTTTTTCAACCAGGCCCAGGGCCTCAAGATCTGCAATCACGACTTTGCGGGCGTCGAAGCGATCCATGCCCTGATAGGCGCTTGGTGCATTTTCGTTAATGCAGGCATCCACGGTAAAAATATTGATTACTTCCAGCTTGTTGCGTATGCCCACCTCGTAGTCATTGAAGTCATGGGCAGGGGTAATTTTGACACAGCCGGTGCCAAATTCAGGGTCCACATATTCATCGGCGATGATGGGAATTTTTCTATCACAAAGGGGCAGGTTCACCAGTTTGCCCACCAGGTGCTTAAAGCGGTCGTCGTCCGGGTGCACCGCCACAGCGGTATCGCCCAACAGCGTCTCCGGTCTGGTGGTGGCGATGGTCACATACTCGGTGCTGTCAGCGACCGGATAGCGGAAATACCACAGCGAACCGGTTTCTTCTTCGGAGATTACTTCCAGATCAGATATGGCTGTGTGGAACTCCGGATCCCAATTTACGAGTCGGTTGCCCCGGTAAATCAAGCCCTGCTCATAAAGCTCGATGAAGACTTTTTCCACTACGGAGGAGAGTTGTGGGTCCATAGTGAAGCGCTCTCTGGACCAGTCCAGCGATGAGCCCATGCGCCGCAGTTGCTGCGTGATTATATCACCAGACTCATGTTTCCAGTTCCAGACCTTCTCCAGGAAGGCTTCGCGGCCCAGTTGCTGGCGACTGCTGCCAACGGCAACAAGCTGTCTCTCCACTACCATCTGGGTAGCGATACCGGCGTGATCTGTTCCCACCTGCCAGAGAGTCTGGCGACCAAGCATGCGATGATAACGAGTAAGCGCGTCCATGATCGCGTGCTGAAAACCGTGGCCCATGTGCAGTCGCCCGGTAACGTTCGGAGGCGGAATCACAATGCAGTAGGGATCACCATCGCCCTGGGGTGAAAAATAACCCCGATCTTCCCAGGTTTGGTACCAGTGGTCTTCGAGTTGTCGCGGTTGGTAGGTCTTTTCCATGGCCTCGGTAAGCCTTCATTTAGTTAGCGGTGCTGTAGTAATAAATCGAGTTATAAATCGAGTAACGGGCCGTGCATTAAAAGGGCGCGATTATACATGATGGACGCGGGCTGTGCCTGAAAAGTAAAGGCGGGGGAGTCTCTGCATAGTTCAGATGTGCCCTCCAGGCTCCCTGCTTGTTATAGCTTGTGGGTGATTGGTTGATGGCCCTGGGCTTTATAAAAGCGGTAGCGGACTCTACCCTGTTCCAGGCTGGTTGGGTCGGCTGCAACGATTTCATTGATGCGGGCAAATCGCAGATGCTGTGCTTGGGTGGCGGCACTCAGATTGATCAGCACATCGTCGTGACTCGCATCCGGCAACTCGGTGCTTATCACTACAGATTCAGCGCCGGTATTTTTATGTGGCGGGTCAGCTAGCGGCTCATGAAGCCGGCAATGGGGTACGAAACTTGTAGTCTTATACTGCCAGAGCATGTCATCCAGGTGCTTTGCCTGAGCAGTTGACTCAGTCTGAATGAATACCCGATGACCCAAATTCCAGGCTTTGTCGATCAATCTGCAGGCAAACCGAATGCGGGCATCAATACCTTCTTCACTAACCGTATAAAAATTAATCTGGGTCATTAAAGTTGTTGTCAGCTGCTGCAGAGCGAAGGCGCAGCGCGCCGGCACTGAGCCTGATCGAGTCCTGTGTCAATGTATTCAGGCTTTTTGCTTAAGCAGGTACTCCATAAGCAAGCCCACCGGTCGGCCTGTGGCTCCCTTCATTATCCCAGAGTGCCAGGCGCTCCCCGCTATATCCAG
>CAVOFA010000087.1:0-12138 GCA_963694865.1 Gammaproteobacteria bacterium
TTTCTCATCATCGTTTTCCTCTCGGGTTGACGATGAGCTAAAAGTACCTCTTAAGCAATGGGCCAATTATGTCCAACTAGGGCTGACGGGGTACAGCAATGGAATTGCAGAGCGATTAATAACGGATTGAGAAGATTTAGTTTGCCAGTGACAGGAAACTGTCAAAAATGCTTGATTTAGCGCAAGTTTAAGCGCATTTCCAGGGCAAAACCGCTTGCGATGGTAGGCAATCTTCTATAGCATGCCCGTGCGCGTGAGGTGGGGGAAAAATCTTCAAATTCTAGGGGTTTGAAGAGGCATAATTAACCCACTCTGCTTTGGATAATCATTCGGGAACGCGCCAGGGAAAAGCTAAAATTAAGCGCCTTGAACTGCGCTTCCAGTGGTGTAATTATGTGATCAAACCCCTCCTGACCTGGCTCCCCAAAATAAGAAATGTTATAAATCTAATTCTTCGGCAACAGGCATGCTAATCTACTCATTGCCTTTCCCGCTGATATACATTTGTATGTTTTAGAAGGACCTTGGTGTATGACTTTAGCGGTCGTTATTTTTCTACTGGTGATTGGATCTGTTATTTTCCATTTTGCCAGTCCATGGTGGTTCACAGACATTGCAGCTGACTGGGGACTGATCGATTTTACTATTAATGTTACTTTCTGGGTTACCGGAGCTGTATTCATAGCAGTTAACCTGTTCCTGGTTTATTGCGTCTACAAATTCAGGCACAAAGAAGGCCATAAGGCTGTTTATGAGCCAGAAAATACCACGCTGGAAGTAATCCTGGCTACTGTGACTGCCACTGGCGTGGTGCTGATGCTGGCGCCGGGACTGTTTGTCTGGGCCACTATTGTCACCGTACCTGAGGGCGCAGCAGAGTATGAAGTCTTGGGCCAACAATGGCAGTGGGCATTCCGCTACCCTGGTGCCGACGGCGTTCTTGGTGTGGCCGAAACGGCTCTGGTAACCGAAACCAACCCATTCGGACTTAATACAGAAGATCCTAATGGTCAGGACGACATACTCGTTGCCGGTCCTGAGATGCATCTGCCGGTAGGTCAGCCGGTTAAAGCGCTGTTGCGATCCAATGACACCCTACACAATTACACCATTGCCCAGTTCCGCGTGAAGATGGACCTGGTGCCGGGACTAATCTCCTATATCTGGTTTGAGCCTACTAAAATCGGCAGCTATGACATCCTCTGTGAAGAACACTGCGGCATTGGTCATTTCGTCATGCGCGGCAGTGTCGTGATTGATACCCAAGCCGACTACGACAGTTGGTTGGCGGCACAGCCCACTTTTGCCCAGACTCAGTCCGAGGCGGCGCCTAATATAGCCGCCGGCCAGGCGCAGTTCGCACTTTGTGCGACTTGCCATGGCGACCAGGGCGAAGGCAACCAGGCCCTGAATGGCCCCAAGCTGGCCGGGCAGGATGCCTGGTACATCGAAAGGCAGCTTAACTACTTCAAGACCGGTGTGCGTGGCGGCGATGGCGATACTAATGGTCAGGCCATGGCACCCATGGCGCAGACACTGGTGGACGACAATGCCGTTCGCAACATGGCGGCCTATATAGCCAGCTTGCCGGACACCCCCGCCGCGTCAACCGTTAGCGGTGATATTGCCAACGGTCAGCGCATCTACAGTCGCAACTGCGCCGCCTGCCATTTGAAAGACGGAAGTGGCATCTGGTACACCAACGCCCCGGCGCTTGCCGGTATGAGTGCCTGGTACTTCGTCACCCAGATTAGCAACTTTAAAGCGGGCATTCGTGGAATGCACAGCGACGACTACTACGGTGAGCAGATGGTGGGCATGGCGGCGGCGATGGCCGACGTAGCAGAAATGGAAGATGTTGCAGCCTATCTCAATAGCCTGAGGTAGAGCACCGTCAACATCGAAACAGATTGTTTTAGAAATTAAAGTAGCCACTTTGGCTATATTCAAAGATTTGAAAGTTAGGAGGTTTTAATGGCTTACGTCCCACTGGCTGATCAAGAGCAGGAGCTCCATCATCCGCATAGCTGGGTAACCAAATACGTTTGGAGCCAGGATCATAAAGTAATCGCTATCCAGTACGGTGGCATCGCTATTCTTGTCGGCGTTGTCGCTTTGATATTGTCATTGTTAATGCGCATGCAGCTGGGCTTTCCAGAAACATTCGACTTGATCGATCCAAGTGCGTACTACCAGTCCGTTACCATGCACGGCATGATCATGGTGGTTTATTTGTTGACTGCCTTGTTTCTCGGCGGTTTTGGCAACTATATGATCCCGCTTATGTGCGGTGCCAGAGACATGGTCTTCCCGTTTCTGAATATGATGAGTGTCTGGGTCTACCTACTGTCGGTGATCATTCTCATGGCCAGCTTTTTTGTCCCCGGCGGGCCCACCGGGGCCGGTTGGACGCTGTACCCACCGCAGGCGAGCATGGCCGGCACCCCGGGTTCTGATTGGGGCATCGTCTTGATGC
This sequence comes from Gammaproteobacteria bacterium, assembly GCA_963694865.1. GTDB lineage: Bacteria > Pseudomonadota > Gammaproteobacteria > Pseudomonadales > Pseudohongiellaceae > UBA9145. The sequence continues at coordinate 2,477 of CAVOFA010000087.1, forward strand.
TGGTTTCTCTGGTGGTGTTTATCGTTGCCTTCACCATGGGCGGTTTAAACTACGTCACTACTGTGTTGCAGGCTCGCTGTCGTGGCTTAACCATGATGCGGCTGCCACTGACGGTTTGGGGAATCTTCATCGCCACCGTCCTCGGACTGTTTGCATTCCCGGCATTGCTGGTAGCGGGCATCATGATGACCTTCGATACCCTGCTGGGCACCAGTTTCTTCATGCCGGCCATTATCGAGTCCGGCAGCCCGCTGGATTACGACGGCGGCAGCCCGATCCTGTTTCAGCATCTGTTTTGGTTCTTTGGCCATCCTGAGGTTTATATTGTGGCACTGCCGGCTTTTGGGCTGGTGTCTGATGTACTGAGTACGCATGCCAGGAAGAATATTTTTGGTTATCGCATGATGGTATGGGCGATCATCGCCATCGGCGGTCTGAGTTTTATTGTCTGGGCTCACCACATGTACGTGAGTGGCATGAATCCCTACTTCGGCTTCTTCTTCGCCGCCACCACTTTGATTATCGCGGTTCCCACGGCGCTTAAAGTCTATAACTGGGTGCTGACCTTGTGGGAGGGTGACATCCGTCTCAACGTGCCGATGTATTTTGCGATTGGCTTCATCTTAACCTTCATTCACGGTGGCCTGACCGGCTTATTCCTCGGCAACGTGGTGATTAATATGCCACTGTCGGATACCTATTTTGTGGTTGCCCACTTCCATATGGTAATGGGTGTATCACCGGTGCTGGTGCTGTTTGCCGCACTGTACCACTGGTTTCCATTGGCCAGCGGCCGTATGTATCACGAAGGCATGGCCAAGGCGCATTTCTGGATAACTTTCCTCGGTACCTACGCCATTTATCTGCCAATGCACTATCTGGGATTCCTCGGGGTTCCACGTCGCTACTATGCCCTCGGCAGTACTGACTTCATTCCACAATCTGCCCAGGATTTGAATGCAGCTATTACCATTGCCGCCTTGATTGTGGGTGCGGCGCAGCTGCTGTTCTTTATCAATATTTTCTGGAGCTTGAAGAACGGCAAGAAATCGGGTTCAAACCCCTGGGGTTCGGCGTCGCTGGAATGGCAAACACCTGATACGCCGCCAGTACATGGTAACTGGGGCGATGAGCTGCCCACGGTTTACCGCTGGCCTTATGACTACAGCGTGCCCGGCGCACGCCAGGATTTCATTCCTCAGAACTCCCCAGAAAGCGAGGAGCCGACTGTTCACGAACAACATTTCGACCCAGACCATGACCAGTCTATGGCTGATGTATGAGCCTGTTTAAGGAACTCACAGAAAAACCCTGGGAGCGCAAGGGCGTCATTGGCGGCCTGCATCCGGAAGGGACCTTCGCCGCGCCACCGGAACGGGTGGGACTGACGATTTTCCTGGTAGTTGCTTCGGTTATTTTCTCCATGCTTACGGTGAGTTATTACCTGCGCATGGAGGTGCCTGACTGGGAGCCATTGTCTGAGCCTGCACAGCTGTGGCTGAATACCGCCCTGCTGGTAATAAGCAGCGTCTTTTTCCAGTGGGCAAGAAATCTAGTCAAAAGTGATCAGCAGAAGTCCCTCACTGCCGCGATCGCCGGCGCCGGGCTCTTTGCCGTGCTGTTTATTGTAGGACAGTTAGTAGTCTGGAATGGTCTGCAGTCCGCTGGCTTTTACGTTGCCTCAAATCCTGCAAATTCCTTCTTCTATTTACTGACCGGACTGCATGTTTTACATCTGCTTGGTGGACTGTGGGTTTGGAGTAAGAGTCTGATTCGATTGCTATCGGGTGGCGCAGCACAGGACATACGCCTGAGCGTGGAGCTGTGTACCTCCTATTGGCATTTTTTGCTAATAGTTTGGTTAGTCATGTTTGCAATTCTGTCGAATACCTAAAGCAAGTAAATCTAACTACGGGGTTGGTCGTTATACCCCGAGAGCGCTAAACCAAGGTGCTTTAAAAAATTTGGAAAATATGGGAAATAAGAATGAGTGAAATAGCAGTAAGTGAAGCCAGCCCTCATAGCGGCGTTGACGGCTTAGTAGACGACTGGTCTGCAGACAAACAAACCTATCACATCCCCTGGGGCAAGGCGATGATGTGGATATTTTTGGTAAGTGATACCTTTATTTTCACTTGCTTCCTCACCGGCTACCTCAACGTGCGCTTGACTACGACGCAGCCCTGGCCAGTGCAGAGTGAGATATTCGCGCTGTCATTCGGTGGTGATCCGATACCGCTGATCCTGATCGCCATCATGACCTTCATCCTGATCTCCAGTTCCGGCACCATGGCGCTGGCGGTTAATTTTGGCTATAGAAAGGACAAGGTCAAGACCTTCTGGCTGATGTGTGCTACCGCGGCTTTCGGTGCCTCGTTTGTGGGCATGCAGGCGTTTGAGTGGAGCAAGTTAATCCTGGAAGAAGGCGTGCGGCCCTGGGGTAACCCCTTTGGCGCTCCGCAATTCGGGTCGGTGTTCTTCATGATCACCGGGTTTCACGGTGCTCACGTATCCATTGGCGTCATTTACCTGTTGTGGGTGGCGTTCCGGGTGCGGCGCGGTCACTACGACGAGAAGGGTTATGAAATTGTCGAGATCGCCGGCCTCTATTGGCACTTTGTGGATCTTGTCTGGGTATTCATTTTCGCATTTTTCTACTTATTATAAGAGGAGACAGAGATGTCATCTGATGCAGGTCAACAACATCCTCTTGGGATTTACTACAAGATATGGGCTTTACTTTTCGTGCTCAGCGCGTGTTCCTACGCCGTAGACTTTTTTAACGTGCAGGGCGGCATGCGCTGGTTTCTCGTGATCTTATTCATGGTTTTGAAGGCGGGTTTCATTATCTCCATCTTCATGCATGTTTTTTGGGAGCGGATGGCACTGGCTTTTACAATACTCGGCCCACCGACGGTGTTACTGCTGTTGATTGCCTTTATGACGATTGAGGGTAATTACACGTCCGCCGCTCGCTACCTCTACATGGGGCACGATCGAAATGCGGTGGCGCTCTCGCCTAGCGATTTGCACGGCGAAGAGGAAGAACACTGACCCTCTGAGAAGCAAAAAAGGCTACTGACACGCAGTAGCCTTTTTTATGCCTTTGGTTTGGCCCCTGCCTGGCTAATACATCAGGGGCTTCTTAGTTGTGTTATTACTGCGTCGGTTTGCGGTCGCACGCCGTGCCAAATCTCAAAGACTGCTGCCGCTTGCTCCACCAGCATCCCCAAACCGTCCAGAGCCAGGGTGGCGCCATTGGCTTTAGCCCAACTTACAAACACGGTGTCGCTGTCTGCGTACATCATGTCGTAACAGCAGCATGCCGGCGCCAGTATTTCCTGGTTCAGTGGCGGCAGCTTGTGTTCCAGACTTAAAGACGTGCCATTGATCACGAGGTCATAGCCTGTGTCGTCCAGCTGCTCAAAGCCCACGGCGCTAATGTTTGCCAGCTTTTCAAACTGCGTTTTCAATTGAACCGCTTTGCTAACGGTGCGATTGGCAATTGTGATCAGGGCAGGCTTTTCCCGTACCAGGGCAGCGAGGGCGCCAGCAACAGCGCCGCCTGCTCCCAATATTAAAACTCGGCGATCGGCAATTTCAACGCGGTGATTGACTTTAATGTCTCGCACCAGGCCAAAGCCATCGGTATTAGCTCCACGCAATCTGCCGGCGTCATCGAGTAACAGCGTGTTGACTGCCTGCGCCAGTCTTGCAGCTTGGGAGCAGGATGCTGCCAGCTCAAATGCTTTGCCTTTGTACGGTACCGTGACATTTAGCCCGGCCCCCCCGCTGGCGAAAAAATCTTTGACGAAGGCATCGACTTCGCCCGCCTCAAGCGTAACCGCGGTGTACTCCACGACTCGCCCCGTCTGCTGGGCAAACAGGCTATGAATCTGCGGTGATTTGCTGTGCTTGACCGGGTTGCCGATGACAGCATATTGAGACATGAGAATTGATACCTTGCCTTGCGTGTTGGGAGTTGGGGGTAGTCGTTAAGCCTGTTTGTTGAGCTTGGTGCTTGAGGCTTATACCCAGTCTTTGGGTTGCAGGTAGTAATCGGTGAGTTTCTCTTCTGCGCTGCCAGCTTCAGCCTGCCAATTGTAAGTCCAGCGCACCACCGGCGGCAGCGACATCAGTATGGATTCGATTCGACCGACGCCGGACTGCAGGCCAAACAGCGTGCCGCGATCATAGACCAGATTAAATTCAGCATAGCGGCCGCGTCGATGTTCCTGGAATTCTTTGTTGCTGGGACTGAACTCCATATCCTTGGTACGTAACACTATGGGCAAATAGGCTTTAAGATAACTGGCCGCCATTGATCTGACGAACTCGAAACAGCGATCGAATCCAAGTTCATTAAAATCATCGTAGAACAAACCGCCAACGCCTCTGCATTCCTGCCGGTGTTTAAGATAGAAGTAGTCATCACACTGTTGTTTAAAGCGGGGATAGTACTGCGCGCCAAAATCATCACAGGCCAGCTTCGCCTGTTGGTGCCAGTGCACGCAGTCTTGCTCGAAGCCGTAGTATGGAGTCAGGTCGTAGCCGCCGCCGAACCACCATACACTCTCGGCATTTCCCTTTTCTGCCACAAATAATCTGAAATTGGCGTGGGAGGTAGGCACAAACGGGTTCAGCGGATGGATAACCAGGGAAATCCCCATTGCCTGAAAGGCTCTGCCAGCCAACTCCGGCCGTGTCGCCGTGGCCGCCGCTGGCATCGATTTACCATAGACGTGAGAGAAATTGACGCCGCCTTTCTCGAACACTGAGCCATCGGAAATCACCCGGCTGATGCCGGATCCGTCTGCCTCCCGGTCCCATTTGTCGGTGATAACCCTGGCCTTGCTGTCCACTGCCTCCAGGCCGGTACAGATTTCGGACTGCAATTGCAGCAGGAACTCCTTCACGGCATTGGTATCGACTGAATTCAGAATATTATCCTCGTGCTGTTTGTTCAAAGTCTACTTTTCATCGAATTCGACGGTTGGACATCAGGTCTCTAATTTCCGAAGTCCGCGCTGCGGCTCCCAGTTCGCCGCTAACAATGTAGTCTATGCTGTCCCCGAATTTTTCTTCGAGTCCTGCTCTGGATCGAATTTCTTTCGCTCCCGTCCTGTTCGCCGATGTTGACACGATGGGACCTCCAAACTTGCTGCATAACGCCTGTACGAGTGGATGGGCACTGACTCGAATCGCCACAGTCTGGTGTTGACCCTTGATCCAGTCGGGAAACAGATGGTCGGGGTCGGGTATCAGCCAGGTAGTTGGTCCCGGCCAGCTCGACGCGAGCCGGGCTTTCTGCGATGCATTCAGTGTAGCAAACAGCGCTGGCAATTGATCCATTCCAGCGGCGAGTAGTATCAAGCCTTCCGCTTCGGAACGGTTTTTCAGCCTCAGAATTCGTTTTACCGCCGGGTAATTGCCAGGATCGCAGCCCAGGCCCCAAACCGCTTCGGTGGGATAGGCAATAATTCCGCCCTGTTGTAATTTTTCACTGGCGCGTTGAAGATCCGGAGCATTCATAGGGTCATCGTAGCAAAGCTTCCCCAAGTATCAGAGACCCGCCTGCAAGGCGTGATTTTGAGATTGAACTTTTTCGGCGCTGGCGGCACGATCCGCTGTTACTCTATCCGCCAACTCCGGGTCACTCAGGGCGAGTATCTGGGCTGCCAAATAGGCGGCATTCTTTGCGCCTGTGGCTCCGATTGCGACTGTTGCGACAGGAATCCCGGACGGCATCTGCACCGTCGAGAGCAAGGCATCGAGGCCATTCAAGGGGCCGGAGTCAATTGGCACACCGATCACCGGCTTGGTGGTGTGCGCGGCAATAGCCCCGGCCAAATGGGCGGCCAGCCCCGCGCCGGCGATAAAGAGTCGACAGCCGCGGGCTTCGGCAGCGCCGACATATTGCTGGGTGGCGCCGGGCGTGCGGTGTGCCGACGTGATTTTTATCTCATAGTCAATTTGCAGTTGCTTGAAAATAGTAGCCGCCGCCTGCATGGTATTGAGATCAGATTCTGAGCCCATAAGAATGGCGACGAATGGTTTGGTCATGGCAGTCAACTTCCGCGTAAAATTTCAAAATCGGAAATTACCTCAGTCTGCCGCCCTATGCAAGGATTAGCGTGCCGGATCGATGCAGCTGAATCGACCCCCTTGCGCGCGAATAATCCCCAGCATTTCCAAATGTAGCAGCTGTGCATTCAGTTGCTGAAAACTCAGCCCGGTGCTCTCGAGCAGGGATTGCATCAGACAGTGGTCGCTGCCGATCAAGCGTACGAGCCTACGCTCGTCCCGGTTCAGTCCATGATGCTCTTGATCTGCGTCGCCTGGGCGCGAGCTGCTTACGCCTTCGTCGGTGTTCTCATTGCTGTTGCTGAGACCCAGCTCTTCGAGGATGTCCTCTGGCTCTTCCACCAGTTTTGCGCCTTCCTTGATAAGCCGATGACAGCCGCGGCATGATTGGCTGGAAATCGAGCCGGGGAAGGCAAACACTTCCCGGTTCTCTTCCAGCGCCAAGCGCGCAGTAATTAACGAGCCGCTGCGCAGTGTGGCTTCCACCACCAGCGTTCCCAGGCCCATGCCGCTGATGATTCGATTCCGTTGCGGGAAATTCTCCGCTCGCGGGGGCGTTCCAAGGGGAAGTTCCGAAATCAGAACGCCGTTGTTGCCGATTTCCGCAGCCAGTTGCGCGTTGCACAGCGGGTAACAGACATCAATTCCGGTGCCTACGACGGCCACTGTCGCGTTAGTGGCTGCTAAAGCACCGGTATGGGCCTGGGTGTCTATGCCTTTAGCCATGCCACTGCAGATCAGCAGGCCGGCATGGCTCAGTTCATGGGCCATCCAGTAGGCGTTGCGGCAACCGTACTCACTGGCCTTGCGGCTGCCTACGATACTGAGCTGAGATGCGGTTAAAAGTGAGTCATTACCAACTACGTAGAGTAGCGGTGGGGGGAAGTCTGTCTGTCTCAATAGTGGAGGGTGGCTGGACGACTCGTAGCCGACGAGGGTATTGCCCGGAGACTGGAGCCAGACCAGGTCCCGCTCTATTTTCGCTTCAACCGACGCTGTGGTTGCAGTACTTTGCAGCAGTGCTAACTGCCCTCGATTCAAACCCGCTGCTTGTAAGCGCTCACCACTTTGGGCCAATAGCCCGGAGATAGTCCCTGCCTGTTTGAGTAGCCGCGAAAACTGCAATAGGCTCAAGCCCCTGGAATGGTAGAGGCGCAGATAGGCTCTGATAGTAGTGGCTTCCATAGTTCGTCCTTGACTGATGGAATACGAGGCTGCGGGGCTTGCAACTCAGTTCATGGATTCCCGACGTGATTGTAGAGTTGCGCTGGCTCCAGGGAACTCAATATGAGGCCATAGCTGAGCTGCTCGAAGGTTTTGTACACCAGTAAGGTGCCGATTTCCTTGCCCGGTAACTGCAATTGCCGGGGATTGAAGAAATCGCTGACCCGCTGCCTGAAGCTCATGCTCTCGCGTTCGACCTCATCCTCGATTTGAGGTCCTTCCTGTCGAATTGACAATATATCACCAACTTCCAACTGGTCTTCTAAACCGACGTCAATCACCACTGTGTCCAATTGCGAGGCCATGGTTTCTGCGCCCAGAAACGCAATAATCAAGCCCTCCACGGTGGCGTCTGGAGACGTCGGGAAAATCGTCGAGCCGATGCGGGTCTCTTCCCTTATGAGTAAGCGATCACCTCCCCGAATCTCCTTGCTGCTGTTGTTGACCAGCACCCGCTTAAGATCTGGGCCGGCGTCTTCGGTGATTGTCGCAAAACCCAAATATTCAATTCCCTGGCCCAGTGTCTGGGTCCCGGTGTCATTAAAATACAATTGGCCGGCTCGATAGACTTCAAAGCTGCTGGTGCCTTGCGGCCAGGAGCCACGCACATAACCCTCATCGCCGGTACCAATTATCAGGTTGTTGCCCAAATTCGCCACAATATAAGGTGCCTCTGCAAACAACGCTGGGTCCACGATGCGGTTGCTGGTGAAGCTGTTTTCTATGTCTTCCAGTGGGATTTCGGGAATTGTGCTAACCAGTGGCTGTACGCGAATTTCAGGCCCCAGCCTTACCTCAGTCCGATCACCGCGTTGCAGCAGTATTCTGGGACTGCCATCTATCAATCGGATCTTGAGAACATCACCGGGATAGATAAGGTCGGCATTAGCCAAATAGTCGTCCGGATCCCAGATTTCTTCCCAACGTTCTGGATTTTGCAGAAACTGGCTGGCAATATTCCACAAAGTGTCGCCTTCTATCACTAAATAGCTGTCTGGATAGTCATCATGCATGAGCTCACCCTGGCCATAAAGAGCCGAGGAGCCAAGCATGGCAGTTGCACAAACTGCTACCAGGGCCAGGAATTGCTTTATTCCCCTATTTTTTATCATTAAAAATCCCGCACTCAGACGCATGGGCATGTTAGCAATACGGTATAATTATCACTAGAAGCAGTTCACATACTGTTGTTTTAGTTATTCAGGACCGTAATCAGCTTAGTTGAAACCATGGCAATCTTGCAAATACTCAAGTTTCCCGATCCCAGGCTAAGGAAAATAGCAGTCCCCGTTAGGGTTTTCGACGCCAAGCTCGAAGTCTTGATCGCCGATATGTTTGAAACTATGTACGCAGCTGATGGCATTGGCCTCGCTGCAACTCAAGTTAATGTTCACAAACGGCTCATGGTATTAGATGTATCTGAGCATAAGGATAGTCCTCAAGTATTTATTAATCCAAGTTTTGAAGTAATTGAGTCGGAATTGTTCGACTATGATGAGGGTTGTCTGTCGGTGCCCGGGTTTTATGAGACCGTCTCTCGGCCTCAGACTATCAAGGCCCGGGCCCAGGATCCGCAGGGACAGGAATTTGAGCTCACTGCAGAAGGCATTCTTTCCATTTGCGTACAACATGAGACTGACCACCTGGATGGCAAGCTTTTTGTTGATTACTTAAGCTCGCTGAAGCGACAGCGCATTCGTAGCAAATTGGAAAAAGAGCTCAAGCAGACTGCATAACGGACGCTTGCAAGACGTTATCGAGGCTGTCGATGCCAGAGCAGCTTTGAATAATGCATCAATAGCTCTGAAGGCTTCTGCGGCTGAGTCCGGAAGCGCATTTGAGCCTGTTTTTAACGCCGCAGCGACACGGTAGATAATTTTTCAATAGCCTGTTTGGGAGCCTCCGATTAAATTGCGAATTTGTTTTGCCGGCACGCCTGCCTTCGCTGCCGTACATCTGGCGGCGTTGCTACAGACCCGGCACCAGGCGCTGGCGGTATACACACAACCAGACCGACCTGCCGGTCGTGGCAAACAGCTGCAAGCTAGCCCGGTGAAGAAACTGGCTATGAGCCATTCAATACCGGTGCTGCAGCCCTCGAGCCTGAAGCCTGATGAGCAGCGGGAGCAGTTCCTGGCGCTTGCTCCCGATCTGCTGGTGGTGGTCGCGTACGGACTGATTCTGCCCCAGTCTATCCTCGATATCCCCCGCTATGGCTGCATCAACTTGCATGCTTCGCTGTTACCCCGCTGGCGGGGAGCGGCACCCATCGAACGTGCAATCCTCGCCGGCGACGACGAAACCGGTGTCACTATAATGCAGATGGACGCAGGCCTGGATACTGGAGACATGCT
>CAVOFA010000088.1:0-11812 GCA_963694865.1 Gammaproteobacteria bacterium
ATTGTCAACGAGAAGGAAGATGACAGTACCCGGGAACGGTTTGACATAGAGGATGATGGGCGCAACAAAGATTTATTTCTGCATAATTTTAATCGCTACCAGGAACGTATCGCACGCACATCCTATGCCTTCTCATTGGGCGCGTCACAGGGCCTTGAGCTGGGTATCGAAAGAGCGGAAACCACACTGGACTCGTCCCTGCAACTAGGCTTGCTGCCGACCATAGCCACTGTAGCTGATGGCTTCGGAGGCCTCACCGGCATCACCGACTCCAATGCCACGGTCGAAGAAATTCGCTATGAAACCTTTGCCGTGCATAACTGGCAAATCAATAATCGTATGTCGCTGGAAAGCACCCTCATAATAGAAACGTCGGAGATCACGCAAAGCGGGGACATCAACAAGAAAAGGGATTTCGATTTTATCCGACCCAAACTTGATTTTCGTTTTGACATTACACCATCGCTACAGTTCAGAGCCAGCGTCGAAAAAGATGTTTCACAATTAAGTTTTAACGATTTTACAGCTAATGTTAGTAGCAGCGATGATGATCAGGATGCAGTTGCCGGCAACCTTGACCTCAAACAAGAACAGTCCTGGCGCTATGACATCAACCTGGAATATAGATTCAATAATGACAACGGCGTCCTCAGTACAAATTTTTTCTATCACGACCTCGAAGACGTCATCGACAAGGTGGATGTCTCCACCGCTACGTCCATCCTGTCCGCGAATGGCAACATAGGCGATGGTGAACGCTACGGGGTTAATGTGAATGCGAGCATGCGCCTGGGCTTTATCGATTTACCCGACATCCTGGTCACAGCAGGCGTGAATGCTGAAGAATCCAGCGTCACCGATCCATTCCTGGGGATAGACCGACGCATCAGGCGGCAGGGACGAGGCAACACCAGTTTTAGTTTTCGCCATGATCTACCAGCACAAAATTTTAACTACGGCATTACTTATCGCAAAGAAATTCCCGGAGATCGCAAAGTCTTTGATATCGACAAGATTGAAGACTTTACGCAGGATGCGTTTGTCATCCTGTTTCTGGAAACCCAGGGCTGGGCCGGGCTAACCTACCGCTTCGAAGCCACCAATGCGCATGAGAGTGAACGCTGCCGTGTTCGATCTCGCTTTGTTGACGGCACCATCGCTACCGGCATCCTCAGTGAAATCGAAAATTCTTGTAGCCACAACGGCGAGAAGTACGCCATTAAGATTCGCGGCACGTTCTAGACACCTGCGCTGACAGATTTTCCCAAACTTAGCCGCTGTTAGCGCTCTTATCAGCTCTACAACCCCGCGGCGTCAACTTTCTCTAAAGTTTTCGGCTCGGACGTCGACAGTATGCATCTTTAGGATGCTGGATAATCTGGCAAAACATCCGAAATATGGCACTTTAGACACATTTTTTGCACAATTTGTCACAGCTTTAGACGTCTGCAGCCGGTACAATTCAACTTCTAAAATGCATTCCTGATCACAGTCCAGATGCAAAGACTGATCGAAAATGAAACAAATGAAAGACAGTGACTGGACTGCTGTTCTTATTCAATTACAAATTTAAGCAGTTGCCTATCCGGAGCTTCAACATCACACGGTGTTTTCCTCGACGAATTGTCCAATTAAGCCTGCTCAGCCTGGCTATCGCGAGTGCGTCTCAAGCACTGGCACAGGACCAAATCGAAACCTCGATCGAGGCGCTGGAAGATTCCACAATTGTCTACGAAGCAAGTTTTTTTAAGCAATATTCTCCGGTTTCCGTAAATGACATGATCGACCGTATTCCCGGTATCAGCCTGGCACTGAACCGTGGTGGTGGTCGTGGCAATCGTCGGGGTCTGGGTGCGGGTGCCAATGAGATTTTGATTAACGGTCAGCGCATCACCGGCAAGGAAAATGCAGGCCGCGCCCAACTAAGCCGCATCTCGGCAAATCAAGTACAGTACATCGAAATTATTCGCGGTACCTCCGACGAATTGGATGTCCGTGGCGGCGGCCAGGTCGTGAATATTGTGTTACTGGAGACGCCTTCCCGCTCCAGCATCTCCGCCGAAGTCAATATGGACAGACTGCAGGACGGCACTGTCGACCCTGGCGCCAAACTCTCCTACTCCGGCCAGACTGGCGCATTCAACTATTTATTTCATGTCGAAACAGAGCCTCGCTATGAGAATCGCGAGAGCTTTGAAAGCAGCCGGGATTTCAGCGGCGCTTTGCTGGAGACCAGGCGAGAAAATCGCGAACGAGAGCAAAATGAATTCGAAACCAGTTTCAATCTGGGCTACCAGTTTGAAAACAGCATAGTGCAATTCAATGGGCTTTATGGAGATAGCGCACCTCGAACAGACCTTGACCGCAGTATCGATGGCTTTGCTGTGGGCACTGTGTTGCCGTCACTGGAAAGGGAAACCAACGACAGTGAGCGCTCTAACTGGGAAATCGGTGGCGACTACGAGTACAGATTTAGCAACGGCAGCAAGTATCGCGTCCTCTTCATTGTCAACGAACGCGAATCTGAATTTGCCCGTGATCGATATCTGGTCGGCGCAACGGAAGAAGAAAAGGATCTGTTCCTGTTTTCCTCCGGTCGCGATCAAGAGCGTATCGTACGCACTTCCTACACCTGGGACCTGGCCCGTAATCAGGGCTTCGAAATAGGTGTTGAGCGCGCTCAGACCATTCGTGACAACGGCCTGCGCCTGGGCTTACCTGGTACTGGCGAAACCTCTCCTGCCCATGGTGGCCTCGTCCCGGTGCAGATAGACAATGCGTTTTCCAGCATAGAAGAAATTCGTTATGAGAATTTCGTCGCCCACAACTGGCAACTCAACAGCAGAATGGCTTTGGAAAGTTCATTGATCTATGAAGTCTCGACTATCACACAATCCGGCGATGTTACTAACGAACGGGATTTCGATTTTGTCAGGCCCAAGGTGGATTACCGCTTTGACATTACCGAGTCCCTGCAATTTCGCGCCACCATCGAGAAAAACGTATCGCAATTGAGCTTCTCGGATTTTAGCTCCTCCTCTGACAATTCCGACGATAACCAGAATATCCAGGCCGGCAACCCCGATATCACACAGGAGCAATCCTGGAATTACAGCCTCAACCTGGAATACAGATTGCCAAATAATATTGGCGTATTAAATTCCAGCGTTTTCTACCGCGATATTGAAGACTATATCGATCGGGTGGATGTCTCCACTAGTGCCGACGACCTGCAATCAGCTCGCGGCAATATCGGTGACGGCAAACGTTATGGGCTCAATCTGGACGCAAGCACCCGCCTGGGATATCTGGGAGTACCAGACGCACTACTGTCTATAGGCTTTGGCTTGCAGGATTCGGAAGTCAGAGACCCGTTCCTTGGTGTCGATCGCCGTATGCGCCATAACAACAGGTGGTTTGGTCGTGCCAATTTTCGTCACGATATTACCGCCTGGGGCTTGAGTTACGGTTTTAGTTATTTTAATTCGGCGCAGGACGGCAGTAGCCGTACTACCGTAGATATTAAGGATATTGAGAGAGATCTGGGTGACTACGGCTTGAGCGGGTTTATTGAAAAGAAAGCATTCGGCGGCATGACTTTCCGCTTCGCCATGCAAAATGCCAATGACTCGCAGCGCTGTAGAGAGCGTGTTCGTTTCAGTGGTACTACGGCCGCCGGAATAGTCGAGGAAATTGAAGACTTCTGCTCAAGTACTGGCATCAAGTATGCGCTAAAGATACGGCACACCTTCTAAATTCTGCTGTAAACAGTTCTGGCTATTTAGAGCTACGCCGCTTATTCGACTTTCGTGAATATCATCATGTGTTGCCAGGGCAGAAAGTCCAGCGTATCGGTCCACTCCAGACCAAACACCTCCATCTCCTTGACTACCTGCTGCTGCGTCATCTTGTGCAGAGGACGGATTGGCACGCTGGCGTCTTCGCCGCGGTATTCCAGGAAGAAAATCCGGCCACCCGGGCGTAGCGCATTGTAGATGCCATCGATCATCTCGAAGGGGTAATCAAATTCGTGATAGGCATCGACCATAATGGCCGCGTCGATGGAATTAGCTGGCAAATTAGGGTTATCCACCTCACCCAGAATACCTTCTATATTGCTGACGCTGTCTTCCTGCTTGCGGGCTTCGATCAGGGCCAGCATCTCCGGCTGAATGTCTACGGCCAGGACCTTGCCCTGAGGTAGTAACCTGGCAATTCGAAAGGAAAAATAACCAGAACCCGCACCAATATCCGCGACCACGTGATTGGGCTCCAGGGCCATATTGGCCACGACTTCATCCGGCATTTCCTCTTGTATCCGTGCTGGTCGGTTTAACCATTCGGCTGCCTGATGCCCCATGACGAAGGCAATTTCCCGGCCCATGTAGAATTTCCCGATACCCGTGGTGCGCCGTTCCGGTGCCACAATGTATCCTGGGAACTCTGCCGCTGCCGCCAGTGATGTGGCAATGACAGACATCATCAGGACAATCATGCCAAGTAGCTTGCATTTAATCATTGGGCGATCCTCGGAGTTACATCCATGAATTTATCACGCACCACAGCAATAGACTGCAAACAGGGCTCTATTTTCGGCATCACTGACTGCCGATTGGGTAATGCCCCGATTGTAGTGCACAGATGAAGGCCAAACAAGAAAACCCGCCGAAACTGCTTTTGACAGCTTCGACGGGCCGAGGAAAACAGCCCCATGGCAGGAGCAGTTAAAGCAACCTGAGTAGCCGCTGACCAGAACCTTTACACTTGGGACAAGTGCTGGATTGCTCGATTTTACCGGAGCCATTGCAGACGTTGCAGATATCCTGGTAGGGCTTTTTCAAGATTGAATGCAGTTCCATTAATGCTTGTTTAGGTATGTTTTTATCAACCAGCGCCATCACAACAATACTCCTGGGCGGTACTCTGCTTTGCAGGTCTTTTGAAGACTTTGTTAAGGCCTTTGTGACGAGCGTCTTGGATATGTCCATTATGCCCTCTAGCAATGATCGAAAAGCGGAACTGCTTCACACATTGCGATATAGGTGTAGGTTTTTTTTACAGGTGGCCGTGCTCCCAGGTATCCATAAGAGTGCCGCTGCTTATGTTAAAATCCTCGAGCGGAAATAGGAGTTTTCTTACATAGTGGAAGCCAGAAATGACTAAGGTGTTGCAAGGTGTTCGAGTATTGGATTTCGGTCGCTATATAGCAGGGCCCTATTGCGGCACGCTGCTTGGGGATATGGGCGCCGAGGTGATCCGAGTGGAAAAAGTCGATGGTAGTGAAGATCGGTTTCTGTCTCCCATCAGCGATGCAGGCGACGGTGCCCTGTTTATGCAACTGGCCCGCAACAAGCTTGGCATGACCCTGAACCCGATGAAACCTGAGGGGCAGGAAATCGTTAAAAAACTAGTCGCCACAGCGGATGTGGTAATAGCCAACCTGCCCCCGGACACCCTGCAGCGTATGGGCCTGGACTATGACAGCCTGAAAGCCATAAAGGCCGACATCATCCTCACCACGGTTTCTGCCTTCGGCCGTGGCGGGCCCTATGCCAACCGGGTCGGATTCGATGGCCTGGGACAGGCGATGTCTGGCGCCATGTACTTGAGCGGTACGCCAGATCAGCCCACCAAGGCCTACCCTCCCTTCATCGACTTCGGCACCGCAAGCCTAGCCGCATTCGGCACGATGGCCGCACTTTATGAGCGCCAGAAGACCGGCAAAGGCCAAATGGTTGAAGGCTCCCTGTTCAACACTGCCCTCACCATGATGAATGGCCCCGCCATCGAGCAGAGCGCCATTAAACGCAATCGGGTAGCCAGCCTGAATCGCTCACAGACTTCAGCTCCGGCCGACACCTTCAAAACCAAAGACGGCTGGGTACTGGTGCAATCGGTTGGTGGCCCCCTGTTCAAGCGCTGGGCCGAGTTAATGCAAGAAGATCACTGGCTGCATGATCCGCGCTTCAAGGATGACATCAGCCGCGGCGACCACGGCGAGCTAATCAGCGAACGCCTGGCAACATGGTGCGCCGAACGCACATCCAAACAAGTGCTGGACGCCATGGAAGCCGCGCGCCTGCCCGCCGGCCCCGTACTCTCACCACAGCAAGTACTGGAAGACCCTCATATTGCCGCCAAGGGCTTGTTTCAAGCGGTGGAATATCCCGGGCTGGAGCATCCGGCACCACTAATGCAGACGCCGGTAGAATTATCCGAGACGCCAGGAGAAATCAGATTCCGCGCCCCTACTCTGGGCGAACACACCGATCAAATCATGCAGGAATTAGGCTACTCCGAGGCAGAGATTGCCGATCTGCGAGAAAAGCGAGTGGTGTAACAAAAAAATGGGGAACAGACCCTGAGGTATCCCCGGAAAATATAGAGTTTGCTCGATGAGTTAGTGTAAAAAGGAGAGCTTTTAGAACAGTTTTAAGTGTGCAATGCGAGCTTTTGTGAGATTTGTTGAATTAACTTGGGCTACTCGAAATGCAATGACTGCCACGTTTTCACTTGATCGAGCGGAGTCGAGTCGCCTAGTCTCTTTGCGCACAATCAGGCCATGCTTATCTCCTTTGCTTTAGACAGATGTGAGCGAGGACTGTTTGAATCCCAATTTTTTGCTTGCAAAAAATGGTTGAGTTCCGCAGCGCTGGCTAAAGCAAAGGAGATATGGCCGTGCGCAAAGGGGCTAGGCGACTCGGCTTCGCGGGCTGACAACACGCTTTTTCTCTGACTCGGAGCAGGGAGCTTTGACAACCGAACAACTTACGATAATAGCCCTTTTACTTCGAGGGGAACGGCCCCGGTTCGGCAGCATGGCATAGCCTGAGACCGGCCACACGCTTGCCACTCTTGTCGGCGGCTGCGGAACTCAACCATTTTTGCAAGCAAAAAATCGGGATTCAAACAATCCTCGCCGAAGACTCCGACAAGAGTGGCAAGCTACAACGTGGCCTGATTTGGTCTCAGCCTATACCATGCTGCCGCCCCTAACTTCGAGGCTAAATTTACCATCGGAGTGACACCAATTAGTCTCGTAACAACTAGATAAAGAAAGCTAAATATTTGTGGGGATACCTCAGGGATGGAGGGAATAAAATTATAAGGTTCCAACCATAAAAAATAATTTTATTCCCTCCGTCCGTATTTCCCCCTAAAACTACTCCGAATAATTGACATACACTAACTGTTCGAGCATTTTGAGCACAAGCTGCTAACCTGCAAAGAACAATACAGCATGTACCCATTTACCAAGCTCCTCAGGTCAAAACCTATGAAAATTAAAATTGTAATATTAACCACTGCACTAATTGTGACGGCGATCTCTGCGCACATCGAGCCAGGCGTCGAAGCCGCCGAGTCAGAGTATGTGTTACCAGCAGCACTTACTGCCGACGACATACCAGGCGACATCAACGCGCAATCAATGGCCCGTTTACCACAGGTGCAAAGACAGGGACTGGACGCAGTGGGGCAAGATGCCTTCGACACCTATGTCAGCCCTGGCACTGGTTATGGCAGCGGCCTGCGTGGCCCCATTGGCATGTGGATGAACAGCCCCGAACTCGCCAAGGCCATGTTTGGAGTGCGACAAAGAGTGCGCTATGGCAGCACCAAAGATCAGCGACTCACCGAGCTAACTATTATTTCCACGGCCAGAGAGATCAACAATCAATACGAATACAGTGCCCATGAACCACTCGCAAAAACCGCCGGCCTGGAACAGGAAATAATTGATATCGTACGTTTTCGGAAAGAACTCGACGACTCAATCAGGATCGATGGCTTTGGCGATCAGGAAAGACTGATCATACAATTTACCCGCGAACTCATTAGCGCAGATAAAGTCAGTAGCGAAACTTTTTCCCAAGCTATCAATCTATTTGGTAATGGAGGAGTAATGGATTTAACTGGTTTGATCGGTTATTACAGCTTCGTGGCGATTACACTAAAGGCATTCGATGTGCAAAGACCAGTAGGTAGCGATTTACTCCTGCCCATACGCAACGATTAAGAACACATATGACACCGACTGTCGGCGTAAAGAATTCGCTGCAATCGGTGTATTCCTACTGCCTGTTAGCTGAAAAAATTCACGTCGTCGGCATTGAGGGGAAACAGTGGTGCCACGCTACTTTGATCGACGCCGGCCAGTTGTCGCATGGCCTGTTGCAGATGTTTCGGCTCCAGCATAACAGCCGAGCTTGAAGCGTCAGGTAGCAAGTTCTCGGGATTGATGCCCAGTGCATTGTGGCCCTCATCAGTGGCTCCAATAACTCTATTCCCCCAAGCGGCACCTTGCTGAATGAAGATTGCACTGCCGATGGACCAATGATCTTTACCGTCGCTCTGATTGTAATAGGGGGTGCGGCCAAAATCCGAAGCCATAGTGACAACGAGGCGGTCGGCGAAGCCGCCCTGCTCTGCGGTATCGAAAATAAATGTTACCAGGTCGGTAAGCTTCGCCATGGCATCAAAATGATTCCCGTCGTGATCCTGATGTGTATCGAAGCCATTGAGCCCTAACTGAGCGGCAACACACAGACCAGACTGGTACGCCAGCAAGGCTAATTCGGCGGCGCGAAAATCATTATCTTGCTCAAATTCATCCGGTAGTAAAGCGGCAAATGACTGCAGCTGATCGCGGCTGGAATTAGCCAACAGCAAATTATTCATGGCGTTTGTTTGGCGTGGCAATAATTGTTCGCTCGCCAGCAGGCGGGCGAGGCGAGCGTCCTGATATTGATTGATAAGATCCAGTTCGCTGGCTTCGAACAAGCCAAATACCGTGCCGTTATTTTACACCGTCGAGTCGTTAACAAGGTTGCGGATCACATCTGGGTTTTGCAGTCGGGTGAACCTAGCGATGCCGGCGGTTTCGTTATAACCAGCGTCATGCACCAGCGATAACGGCAGGTCTGGCGCGATGGCAGTGGACGCGATGGCACCGAAGCTGGGGTAACCAAAACCGATGCGGCCACTCCAGGTGTGTCGCCTGCCATCGTCGTGTGAGTTGGTCTGGGTATCGATGCCATTGACTACCAGCATGTCACTATAGAAGCGTTCGAAGAAGGCGCGATTATTCGCCACCGGTGCGTAGGCAATATTGCCTACCTGCTCGATGCTGCTTGAATCTGCCCAGTTATTAATAATGCGTTCGCCGCCTACGTTGGCTTTAGGGTCACAGAAACTGGTGACATCCCAGCCCCCAATAGCGGCGAGGGAGATATAAAATGGGCCGGTATATGCTTCCGCAGCCGCTGCACTACTGCCTGGCCATGACGTGACTGCACCGAGTCCGGCCGTGCCCAATAATTTTGTAAACTCGCGTCGTTTCATTTTTCGTTAAATCCTTCAACTCAATTCAAGTTGTAAAAATGATTTTCTAAAACCTATGTCTGCTCGTACTCAGTAGCTCATTCGTGAATGAATTTATAATCTCGCAGCAGATAATTGATCACCGCGGCCCAGCTTCGCAGAGTCTGATTGCTATCGCTCTGCACCGGATTATCTACGTTCTCAAAAATACAGAGCTCGGAAGTAGAACTAACCGCCGCGCCTTTATTGGCTGCTATGCGCGCGCTCCACACCGCCTCGAACAACGCGTAGGTGGCATCGATTTCACTATCATCGATACCGAGCTCTTCGCCCAACAAGCGGCCGTGCAGGGTTTGAATCGTGCTTCGGATCGCTACTGCTCCAGTTGTAGGCAGCGTAGTCAGCTCCACACCCGGGAACAGTTTTCGCTGTGAGCTGTTAAAAGAGAAATCATTGGCCACGATCGGGCAGGACACTTCGTTCGCCATCGCCGACACTACCGAACTCATAAGAGTAGTCAGGTCTGTCGCCCTGTCAGTCACACCCTGGGAATCGATACCACCATAGACTAGGCCGTAAACTTCATCCAGAGCACTGAAGCGACCGTAGCTCCAGTCAAACCCGGTGGCATCCAGCAACTTACGATTCAATTGCTCCGGCGTCAGCAACTTGCCTACACCCACAGCATCCAGCTCAATTTCCTGGGCGGTGCTTAGACTCTCAACCGCTAGCGCGCGAAAATGATCACTCATGACCAGATCCACCAGCATATCTTTCAGATTGTGTGCGCCATTACCCGCACTGCCAGCGACAAAGTTGTCAGCCACCGATTGCATGAATTCAAACTCGGTTGTATAGGCAGCCACTCGTGGCAGGTAGTCTGCGTCCTCGGGATTTTCTGGTTCGGCGTAGGGCTCTCTGCCGAGAACTGCCGGGTACCAGAAATTTACCGTGCCAAAACCAAAGCGACTGTCGTTGATGAATTCCTGCGCCAACCACTGCAAGGAGTTGTCGGCGTTCGGTGCCAACTTCTCGCCGAAACCAGGCGCCAGCATGTTGGCGTACCAGGTGTCACCGATCTGGTAAAGACCAGCTGGATCGTTTTTATAGGAGCGCGGCAAGGAGTTAGTGCCACCGGACTGATTTCTGTAAAAGCCATCGTCGCTGTAGTTTTGGAACGCACCGGCAACCGGATCCATGATGTTATGACACACGGTGCAGTTTTCATTGTTCAGGGTTGGATTGTTCTGATCTGTCAGTGCGGCCTGGTCGGTGGTGCGCTCGGACAGCCCTTCTATATCCACACCCAAAAAGAAATAGTACGCCCAACGTGATCTGGCTCGATTACGATTGGTGCTGGTTGAAGGAAAGCGTGACAGCAGTGCCGGTGAATTAAGAATACCCGCGTGGGGGTATTCTGTTGCTATATCGTATTGAGCGAAATCACTAGCCTGGCCGCAGATCGAACAACGATAGTAATCAGTAATCCTGCTCTCCTGCCATTCGTCTGCGTCAGTTGAATTCTCGAACACCGCGTCGCCACCATAAACCTTCGCCGAATAGGGATTCATCATGATGTAATCCGCCGTCAGTATTTCGGTGTAAGGCCTTTCGCTACTTACTACATGTGAAATTAATTCCAGCGGCTCTCTGGCCAATGCCGCGCTGACCAGAAGTCGCTCCGCACGCAGGCCTGGGTCCGATTGAAAATATTGCAAGGAATTGGGATAGTAGAACCGATTAACGATGGCAAACAAAGTGGAAACGAAAGCTTCCGTTAGCAAGCGATCGTTCGCACTTTCGGTGAGAAAATCCTCAAACCCCTCGCCCTGCATCAGTTCGCGAATCGCCAGTCGCAACTCCGTGTCGCTGGCATTGCTGACACTATTTAATTCGTCTGCGGTGGGCAGCCGCCCGGCAAATAGCAATGCCGCCTTGCGCAGCGTCTGTTGGCTGTCAATGTTGGTAACCGCACTAAAAATGCTCTGACTGTTTTGTCCGCTACCGGAACTGTTGGCGATATCGATCAAACTGCTCGCAATGAATTCCGACCACGCCTGCAATTCAGTACTGGACGCCGTTAGCTGCACACCGCCCCCGTGTGCAGACAAGCCCTGTGGCTTCGACAGAATAAGCTCGCTACCATTGGGAACGGTTTCGATATAGTTAATCAAACTGTTGTAGTTGCTGTTCTGGAAATCTGGCTCGCTACTGCTTACGTAAATGAGGGCACTAGTCGATGCGATTCCAGTACTGCTGTGACAGGCGCTGCAACGAGCCTGAATGATGGGGGCGGAAATGTTTTCCACATAGAGCGTATAACTTGCCAGTTCCGTTGTTTCAGTTTCGAGCTCGAAGCTCAGGCGGCACCACTGAAATACACTTCACCGGGAGCGGCGCTGGTGTCATAAGCCAGGAAGGTAGTTATTACCGAGCTGCTATCACCCATCGTTGCAAGCACGACGTCCCCCTGCACCGACAGCAACTCGCT
>CAVOFA010000089.1:0-11754 GCA_963694865.1 Gammaproteobacteria bacterium
TGCATGCTTCGCTGTTACCCCGCTGGCGGGGAGCGGCACCCATCGAACGTGCAATCCTCGCCGGCGACGACGAAACCGGTGTCACTATAATGCAGATGGACGCAGGCCTGGATACTGGAGACATGCTAACTACTGAGAAAGTTAGCATCGAGGGCAGCGATACCCGGCTCGACGTCGAGACCAAGCTGCAGATTGCAGGCAGCAGTGCCTTGCTTCGAGTCGTCGACGCTATCGAGGAATATCGATTTCGTGCCCAGCCACAGGATGATGCCCGCAGCTGCTATGCCGCCAAACTCAACAAATCTGAGGCCCTTATTGACTGGTCCGCTAGCGCTGCGTACATCGATCGACAGATACGGGCTGGAATCGGCAGAACGCCGGCGTATTCCTTTGTGGGGGAGCAGCGGCTGCGTATTTTGGCAGCTCAGCCGCTCCCAATCACCAGCGAAGCGACCGCTGGAACCATTGTTGAGACGCTAAAGGGTAGCTTCAGCGTGGCCTGTAGTGACTACTTACTTAAGGTTAGCGCCGTGCAATTGCCCGGCAAAAACTCAAGCAGTGTTGCCGACGTGTTTAATTCCCGGCCCAGTCTTTTTACTGTCGGTGGACTCTTCGCGTCCGCCCCTCCCGCCGCTTCATGAGCGACCCAAACAGCCGCGCCACCGCTGCAAACATCCTCTCGCAGCTGCTAGTTGGTAAGGGCTCCCTCACAAGCCATCTGAGCAGTCATAAAAAGCGGCCAGACTATGCTTTGTTACAGGAAATCTGCTTTGGCAGCTGCCGCTGGTTGCAGCTGCTCGAACAGATACTGGCGGCACTGCTCAGCAAAGCTCTACGTCGCAAAGACCTCGATTTAAAATGCCTGCTGCTGGTGGGCATTTACCAACTGCGTGAGTTGTCCATGCCAGATTACGCCGTCATCAATGAAACAGTCGCGGCGACCACGGCGTTGGGCAAGCCCTGGGCGAAGGCACTGGTGAATGCAGTACTTCGAAATTATGTTCGGCGCAAAGAAGAGATTGAGCAGGAGCTGGCTGCGCGTGACGAACTATCGCTGTTATCTCATCCTGCATGGCTTAGTAGCGAGATTTCCCGGCAGTGGCCCACTCAGTGTATGCAAATACTTGCTAACAACAACCTGCGCCCACCCATGACGCTGCGTGTGAACCTGGCAAAAAAGTCCAGGGACGAGGTGCTACAGCTGCTGGCAGAGGCGGACATTGCGGCCGTTGCTGGCGCCCTGGCCGCAGCTGCCGTTTATCTGCAGCAGCCAATTTCTGTCGATCGGCTACCAGGTTTTGCGGCCGGCTGGCTCAGCGTACAGGATGAAGCCTCGCAACTGGTTCCCGAATTACTGCAGCTGGGCGCCGACATGAGAGTGCTGGATGCCTGCGCGGCACCCGGTGGCAAGACCTGTCATATATTAGAAAGTGAGCCATCACTTACTTCCTGTGTTGCTCTCGATATTAGCTCTCAAAGAATCGAGAGAGTACGGGAAAATCTAAGCCGCTTGGAGTTAAACGTCGAACTACAGGTAGCTGATGCGACTGATGTGGCACTGTGGTGGAATGAGAAGCAATTTGATCGAATTTTACTGGATGCTCCCTGCTCCGCCACCGGAGTTATACGCAGACATCCGGATATAAAACTATTGCGCACAGCCGCAGACGTAGTCGGCCTGGTGAATACCCAGCAGCAAATCCTGCGGGCATTATGGCCCTGTCTTAAACCCGGTGGACTTCTGCTCTACACCAGTTGCTCAATACTAAGACAGGAGAACGAGCACGGCGTCGCCCAATTCCTTCAATCCGTTGATAACGCTAAATATCAGGGCATCACGGCCGATTGGGGAGTAGAATGTTCACTTGGAAGACAGCTCCTGCCTGGCAAAGATACTGGCCCCGATGGATTCTTCTACTGTGTGCTAAAGAAGGCCTGCTGACGATGCGAGCCTTTGTTTGGCAGTACTGACAGAGACAGGCTCGCATGAAAATAATTATACTCGGCGCCAACCAGGTCGGAAGCGCACTTGCCGAAACTCTGGCCAATGAGGCCAATGACATCACAGTTGTCGATACCGACAGCGAGAAATTGCGCGAGCTAAAAGATCACATAGACATCGGGACAATTGTTGGAGAAGGCTGTCACCCGGATGTGCTGGAAAAGGCCGGCGGTGACGATGCTGATATGATCATCGCCGTCACCGAGAGTGATGAAATCAATATGGTGGCCTGCCGGGTTGCCTATTCCCTGTTTCAAACGCCGAAAAAGATTTGTCGCATTCGTTCCTCTGCTTACCTGGGTAGTAATCAATTATTTGGCAAGCACGGTATTGCCGTCGACGTCGTTATCAGTCCCGAACTGATTATATCGAGTTATATTAGCCGCCTCCTCGACTTGCCCGGTGCTTTGCAGGTGTTGGATTTTGCCGAAGGCAAGGCCCAGCTGGTGGCTGTTAAGGCCTTCTATGGTGGGCCTTTGGTAGGCCAGGAGATCCGTTTGCTGCGGCAACATATGCCCGCCGTGGATGCGCGGGTTGCCGCCATCTTTCGCAAGGATCGGCCCATCATCCCTGAGGGCTCTACGGTTATCGAGGCAGACGACGAGGTTTTTTTCATCGCCGCACAGAACAATATCCGTGCCTGCATAAGTGAATTGCGGCGTTTAGATCGACCCTATAAACGTATCATGATTGCCGGCGGTGGGAACATTGCCATGCGTCTGGCTGAGGATATAGAACAGCGTTATCAGGTAAAGATTATCGAGACTAACCCGCAGCGCTGCGATTTTCTGGCCGAACACCTCGACAAGGCGATCGTGCTCAACGGCGAGGCTTCACAACAGGAATTATTGATTGAAGAAAACATCGAAGACACCGATGTGTTCCTCGCGCTCACCAACGACGACGAAGCTAATATCATGTCATCACTACTTGCTAAACGGCTTGGCGCCAAGAAGGTGATGGCAATTATCAATAATCCCGCCTATGTTGACCTGGTTCAGGGCGGTGAAATCGACATCGCGGTTTCTCCGCAGCAGGCGACTATTGGCAGTTTGCTTACGCACGTCCGGCGTGGTGATGTGGTGAAAGTCCATTCCCTGCGACGGGGCGCGGCTGAGGCCATTGAGGCGGTGGCCCATGGCGACCAAGCCGCTTCCAAGGTGGTGGGTAGAGCCATAGAAAATATTGACCTCCCCGAAGGCACAACCATAGGTGCCATCGTCAGGAATGACGAAGTTTTGATCGCTCACGATGACACCGTTATTGAGACCGACGACCACGTGATCCTATTTCTCGTAGACCGCAAAGGAATTCAGGAAGTCGAGCACTTGTTCCAGGTCGGTTTTAGTTTTTTCTAGGCCGCGATGCA
The DNA here is from genome assembly GCA_963694865.1 of Gammaproteobacteria bacterium. Classification (GTDB taxonomy): domain Bacteria; phylum Pseudomonadota; class Gammaproteobacteria; order Pseudomonadales; family Pseudohongiellaceae; genus UBA9145. Next base: position 3,372 of record CAVOFA010000089.1, read on the forward strand.
CGCCTCCATCATCATCAAAATCCTCGGCGTGCTGCTCATGTTTTTCAGTGCGTTGGGCAATATCCCACCCATCATTGTTGCCTTTGTGTATGACGAAGGCACTGCTTCCGTCTTCTTAATATCGTTCCTGATTATTTTCGTGATCGGCCTGCTAATGTGGATTCCCACGGCACGCTCGCACCAGGAGCTTAGCAATAGAGACGGGTTTTTGGTCGTCACCCTGTTCTGGGCAGTACTGGGCACGGCGGCATGCCTGCCCTTCCTGCTCTCACCAGCTCTAGACCTGTCGGTGACCGATGCGGTATTCGAAGCAATTTCCGGCCTGACCACCACCGGCGCGACCGTGATTTCAGGCCTGGACGATTTGCCTAAATCAATCCTCTTTTACCGGCAGGAGCTGCAGTGGTTAGGAGGTATGGGCATTATTGTGCTGGCAGTGGCGCTGTTGCCTATGCTCGGAATAGGCGGCATGCAACTTTATCGTGCCGAAAGTCCGGGGCCGGTAAAGGACAACAAACTAGTGCCGAGACTGGCGGAAACGGCAAAGGCACTGTGGTATATCTATCTGACACTGACGATTGTTTGCGCCCTGGCTTACTGGATAGTTGGCATGTCTCTGTTCGATGCCATCGGCCACAGTTTCACTACCGTGGCCGTTGGTGGCTTCTCCACCCATGACTCGAGTATGGGTTTTTTCGAGAGCCCCGCGGTAGATATGGTCGCCATTGTCTTCATGTTTATCGCGGGAATAAACTTTGCCCTGCATTTTACCGCCTGGCGCCGCCGGGACATCAAACACTATCTGGCTGACCCTGAGTTCCTTTTCTACACCTTTATATTGGTCTCGTTATCGATCGTGACAATATCAGTGCTGTATTTTTCAGATATCTACTCAAGCTTGTCCGAAGCCTTTATCAAGGGTTTATTCCAGGTCGTGTCGGTGGCTACAACGACCGGTTTTACAACTGCCGAATTTAGCTCCTGGCCATTGTTTCTACCCTATATGTTGCTGTATGCGGCAATAATAGGCGCCTGCGCAGGCTCTACCGGTGGTGGCATGAAAGTGATACGCATCCTGCTGATTTTTAAGCAAGGCTTCAGAGAGGTGCAACGACTCATTCATCCGAAGGCGGTAATCCTGATTAAGCTGGGCCGCAATCCGGTGTCGAACCGAATTATTGAATCGGTATGGGGATTCTTCGCCGTCTATGTCATGGCATTCGTGGCCATGCTGCTGGCGTTGCTTGCTACGGGTCTGGACATCATCACCTCCTTCAGCGCGGTGGGTGCCTGTATAAATAATCTCGGCCCCGGGCTATCAACGATCGCCGAGACTTACGGACACCTGCCAGCCACGGCAAAATGGATTCTCTGTTTCGCCATGTTGCTGGGCCGTCTCGAGGTGTTTACCCTGCTGGTGCTGTTTACGCCGATGTTCTGGAGGCGGTAAGCCCAGTTCTCAAATGCAGACTGCTTAATAAAATTTTGCGCCATCGGGGCGGCGCCGAAATCTTCTGTACTCCCACTGATACTGGGTGATGGCCCGTTCCACGCTCTGTTCAACGGTTTGATTAAGGCTCGTCACCGATACCTGCAGGTCATTGTCATAGATTCCTGCATGGGCTTCTTTTACGATTATCTTGAAACCTTTGCCAGCGGCGAGTCGCTCGGCAAATCCGCAGAATACTCTGGCCTTGCGTCGCTGCAGTAATTTGCTAACCAGCGTCATGGTAAGCGCCGGCTCGCCAAAAAATGGCGCATAGATCCCACCCTCGTCGTTGGGCACTTGGTCGGGCAGAATACCTATTAGCTCACCTTGCTGCAATGCCCTTAACAGCTGGGCGATGCCCTTGCTGTTGGTTGGCGCCAGTTTTAGGCCAAATCTTGACCGGGCTTGTTTTAGTAAGCGGTCGAATGCAGGAATCTTTGGCGGTTGATAGAGAATTGTCGAGGGTGTGTCAGTGCAGAGATAAAAACCAAAAATTTCCCAATTACCATGATGAGGAGCTAGCAATATCACGCCTTCGTCGGAGTCCAGCGCTTGCTTAAACTCATCGACCCCTTCGGTCTGGGTTACCAGTGCGAGCGTCTTATGTGTAGCGGGCATCCATGCCTTACTCATCTCCAGCGCGGTACACGCGGTATTTTTCAGGCTCAGCCTGGCCAAGGCCACAATCTCCGCTTCGTTTTTTGTCGGGAAGCAGACTCGTAGGTTCCTCAGGGTAGTGTCCCGTGCCCGATTGGGAATCCGGGACAACAAGGCGCCCCAAACTGTGGCCAGTCCATGCAGAACCCTCAGCGGGAGCCACGCGAGTATTTTTAGGATGCTCTTAAGCAAAATATAGTAGAAAGTTTGAATAGCGGTATCCTCTTTTTATCGGTGCCCGAGATAGATCCCGTCGCCACAAAATGGAACCACAATTAGGAGTTAGAAACAATGCAGCGTTACTCTCATCTCACGCCCTTAGCGAGGACCGCTATGGATAAGTTAGTGTGAATCAAGGATAATTCAGTCCTTCGATTTCCCCGGCACTATTCGGCACTACTGTGAACAACGCTACTGATCTGAATACTTTTCAGGGCCTGATTCTGGCCTTACAACAATTTTGGGCAGCGCAGGGTTGCGTTGTGCTGCAACCTCTCGATATGGAAGTCGGCGCCGGCACCTTTCATCCGGCTACGTTTTTACGCGCAATTGGCCCTGAGAGTTGGAACGCCGCCTACGTGCAACCTTGCCGTCGGCCCAGCGATGGTCGCTATGGCGAGAACCCGAATCGCCTGCAACACTATTATCAATTCCAGGTAATTCTCAAACCTTCGCCCAAAGATATCCAGGACCTTTATCTCTCCTCGCTTGAGAGCCTGGGCATCGATATGGCTGTTCATGATGTTCGTTTTGTTGAAGACAATTGGGAATCTCCTACTCTCGGGGCCTGGGGACTGGGCTGGGAAGTCTGGCTCAATGGCATGGAAGTCACTCAATTTACCTACTTTCAGCAAGTGGGGGGGATCGAGTGCTATCCGGTTAGTGGCGAGATCACTTATGGCATTGAGCGCATTGCTATGTATCTGCAGGGTGTTGATTCCATATACGATATCGTCTGGACCGACGGCCCCAACGGAGCTGTTACCTACGGCGATGTGTTCCGGCAGAATGAAGTGGAAATGTCTGCGTACAATTTTGAGTATGCGCCCGAGGATTCGCTCTTCGGCTACTTTGACGATTGCGAAAAGCAGTGCCAGCAGCTGATCGTAAACAAGCTGGCGTTACCGGCCTATGAGCAAGTCCTGAAGGCGTCCCACTACTTCAATCTACTGGATGCGAGAAAGGCGATTTCCGTTACCGAGAGACAGCGTTTTATATTGCGGGTAAGGGCCCTCGCTCGCAGCGTTGCCGAAACCTATCTTGCCAGTCGCAAAGACCTCGGGTTTCCCCTGGCTACCGATGAGCTACGCGCTAATTACCTGGAACAAAAACCCTGATGTCAGTGCACGATTTTTTCGTAGAGATTGGCACAGAGGAGTTGCCTCCAACGGCGCTCGGCTCACTGTCAAAGTCGTTTGAAAACAATTTGCGTGCCGGCCTGGAACAAGCGAGCCTCGATTTCTCTGGTATAAAACGCTATGCAACGCCACGCCGGCTCGCCGTAGTTGTCTCTGGTTTGACGGCAAAGCAGGCAGAAACGCAAATCAACCGCCTTGGGCCAGCTCTAGCTGCTGCTTTCGACGCCGATGGCAACCCCACACCCGCAGCCCTGGGCTTCGCCAAGTCTTGTGGCGTTGAGGTTTCCGCGCTAGCAAATGCCCGCAAGAATGGCGTAGAGAAGCTCAGTTTCTCAGCCTCAAAGCCCGGCGCGACAGCGCAGGCTTTATTGCCGGATATTGTCGCCACGGCGTTAGCAAAACTTCCCATTCCAAAACCAATGCGCTGGGGCAGCTCGCGCGTGGAATTCGTGCGCCCGGTGCATTGGGTCATAATGCTATATGGCAACGAGTGTATCGACACGTCTATTTTGGGTGTTCGCGTAGGCTCGACAAGTCGGGGGCATCGCTTTCATTATAATCAGGAGATTGAGATTCATCAGGCTTCGGATTATGAATCACTGCTGGAGACACCGGGTAGTGTCATTGCTGATTTTGAAAAACGCAAAGAATGTATTCGCCAGTTGGTTACAGAGGAGGGCGTAAAGATAGGCGCGAGCACGGTCGTGGATGAGGCATTACTGGATGAAGTCACCGGGCTTGTAGAATTTCCCGTGGCCCTGACTGGAAGATTTGAACCACATTTTTTGGAGGTGCCTCCTGAAGCGCTAATCCTGGCCATGAAGTCTCATCAGAAATATTTCTACCTGGTTGATGCAGATTCCAACTTAATGCCCTACTTCATCACCGTCAGTAATATTCGAAGTACCGACCCTGCTCAGGTAATTGCCGGTAACGAGCGTGTAATCCGACCACGATTAGCAGATGCCAGGTTCTTTTTCGAAATGGACAAGAAGGCCTCGCTGGACTCCCGTCTCGATCAGCTCAAGAAAATTGTTTTCCAGAAAAAACTTGGCAGCATGTTCGATAAATCTCACCGTGTCGCCAGGCTCGCCGGCTATATTGCTACTGAGCTACGGGTGGATGTTAGCCATTGTCAACGTGCGGCACTGCTGTCCAAGTGCGACCTTGTCACCAATATGGTTGGTGAATTCGCCGACTTACAGGGTTTGATGGGTTCGTATTATGCCAAAAACGATGGCGAAGCGGATGCCGTGGCAGCGGCTATCAACGAGCAGTACCTGCCCAGATTTGCTGGCGACAATTTGCCCGCCTCGGCAGTGGGGAGCGTGCTGGCAATCGCAGACAAACTCGATACGATGGTAGGAATGTTCGCCATCGTGCAACCTCCCACTGGCTCCAAGGACCCTTTCGCCTTAAGACGCTCGGCTATCGGTATTCTCAGAATACTGATTGAAAATAAACTTGATCTTAATATTCTGGAGGCTATAGAAACAGCGGTCTCTGGTTTTGATGACCTGGAAATGGAAAAACAGACGAGTATCCATGTATTCGACTTTTTGTTGGACAGGTTTCGTAGCTGGTATACGGATCAGGGGATTTCTGTTGCTGCCTTTCAATCGGTAATGGCCCTCAAACCTCAGCGCCCTCTTGATTTTCATGAGCGACTCCTCGCCGTCCATCATTTCAGTGAACTGCCGCAGGCACAGTCTTTGTCTGCGGCAAACAAGAGAGTTTCAAACTTGCTTTCCAAGCTTGACGTCGAGCCTACACAAGCGGCGGTGGATGAGTCACTGCTCGTCGAGCCTGCCGAGATTAAATTGCATGCGATACTCAGCGCTAAAATGGGAGAAGTGGCTCCTTTGCTCGATGAGGGTTGTTATAAAGACGGTCTGGAACGATTGGTTGACTTAAAAGAAAGCGTGGATGCCTTTTTCGATTCGGTGCTGGTTATGACCGATGATGAGCCCTTAAAAGACAATCGCATCGCGCTCTTGATGCAACTGCGCAGTTTGTTCCTGCGCGTGGCCGACATTTCTTTCCTCCATAAAGCCTGAATCTATCTGGATATACCCGGATCAGGGAGTCTCCGATAAACACTATGAAGATAGTCGTACTCGATAGAGATGGCGTAATCAACGCAGATTCAACTGCCTACATTAAGAGCGCTGACGAGTGGATTCCAATCCCGGGCAGCATTCATGCCATCGCATCTCTATGCAAAGCCGGCTACACCGTTTGCGTCGCCAGCAATCAATCGGGAATTGGCAGGGGGCTGTTTGATACAGATGCCTTATCAGCCATCCACAATAAGCTTTGTGTTGCTGTTGAGGAAGCAGGTGGAGAAGTGGCAGGTATTTTCTACTGTCCGCATCTGCCCGCCGATCGCTGTGAATGTCGCAAACCAGGAGTAGGCCTATTGCAGCAGATTGAAGCTGAATTTCACTGCAGCTTGTCGAGCGCCAGCTTCATTGGCGACAGCCTGAAAGATGTACAGGCAGCTCTAACCTTCGGTTGCACGCCGATGCTGGTCCGCACAGGGAAAGGGCTACAGACAGAGACGGAACTCAGGGAGCTTCAACTCGAAGCCGTTGCAGTCTTCGATGACCTGGCGGCGGCGGCGAAACACATCCTCGCAGTAAGCTCCCAGGGCCGCTAGATATCCAGATTCTCCGCAGCAAGGGCGTTTTCTTCGATGAAGTCTCGTCGCGGTTCAACCTGGTCTCCCATCAGCGTATTAAACAGTTGATCCGCGCCTATTGCATCGTCGATGGTCACTTGCAGCATTCGGCGCGTCTCCGGGTTCATGGTTGTATCCCACAACTGGTCAGGATTCATCTCGCCCAAACCTTTGTAGCGCTGCAGATAGTGACCCTTCATGGCGTCATTGGTTAACCACTCGATAGCCTCTGCGAAGCTGCGTACCTCATGGGTTTTCTCGCCACGTTTAACATAGGCGCCAGCCTCGATAAAGCCGTCCAGGGTCTCACCCAGGTCTGCAATGGAGCGGTACTCTCCCGAGTGGAAAAAATCTCCGCTGAAATTGTACTCCCTCTCGAGCCCGTGCAAATTCAGTGTCGCTGCAGGCAGAAACAGGTGACGCTCCAGATCTTCTTTGACCTCCAGGCGATAGTTGGCACTCACTTCCGAATGGTGATTTTGCAGGCTGATACGCAGCTCATCGATCCATAGCTGCACCTTGTCCGCAGACTTGAGCGCATCTTCTGGCAGGCGTCGGGCGAAGATCATGGCTTCGAGGATCTCTGTAGGGTAAAGCCTGGCCAGACGACTAATAATTGAATATGCCGCATTGAATTTTTTAACCAGCGATTCGAGAGCGTCGCCAGAAATACCGGGAGCTTCGGAATTAACGTGTAAACTGGCATTCTCCAGTGCAATCTGGATCTGGTAGGCAGCTAATTCGCCATCATCTTTCAGGTATTGCTCCTGTTTGCCTTTGCGGATCTTGTACAGCGGTGGCTGCGCAATAAAGATATGACCTCGCTCCACTAATTCTCGCATCTGCCGGAAGAAAAACGTTAACAGCAACGTTCGAATATGGGAGCCGTCAACGTCGGCGTCGGTCATGATAATAATACTGTGGTAGCGTAACTTGTCCGGAGAGAATTCTTCATTACCAATGCCACAACCCAGAGCCTTGATAAGAGTGCCGATTTCGGCAGAACTTAACATCTTGTCAAATCGTGCCTTTTCGACGTTAAGAATCTTGCCTTTTAACGGCAGAATAGCCTGATTTTTGCGATTTCGGCCCTGTTTAGCGGAGCCACCCGCGGAGTCACCCTCCACTATATATATTTCAGATAATGCTGGGTCCTTCTCCTGGCAATCTGCCAGCTTACCCGGAAGCCCAGCCACATCCAGAGCGCCCTTGCGTCGCGTCATCTCTCTGGCTTTTCTTGCCGCTTCCCGAGCCCGGGCCGCGTCGATCATTTTGCTTACTATAAGCTTCGCGTCCTGAGGGTTTTCCATCAGATAGTCGCTGAAATGAGCGCCCATTTCTTGTTCTACAACAGCTTTAATCTCCGAAGACACCAGCTTGTCTTTGGTTTGAGAAGAAAATTTAGGGTCCGGCACTTTAACGGAAATGATGGCAGTGAGCCCTTCGCGAGCATCATCGCCACTTGTGGCAACATCTTTCCCCTTTTTTGACAGCTCTTTGTCAATATAATTATTTAGTTCCCGTGTCAAGGCGCCTCGAAATCCAGCCAGGTGAGTGCCACCATCTCTTTGGGGTATATTGTTGGTGTAGGGAAATATATTTTCCTGATAGGAGTCATTCCACTGCAGTGCCACCTCTACGGTGATACCGTCTTCTTTCCTCTCGGAAACAAAGTGGAACATCTTATTTATTGTGGATTTGTTGTTGTTCAGGTAATCAACAAAAGCTTCAAGGCCACCGTCATATTTGAACAGCTCTCCCTTGCCTGACCGCTCATCGGTAAGCCGAATAGAGACTCCAGCGTTAAGAAATGCTAACTCACGTAGCTTTTTAGCGAGGATATCGTAGTGAAACTCGACATTGGTGAAGGTGTCTTCAGAAGGCTTGAAGTGGCACTCGGTTCCCGTTTTACTGGTTTCGCCAACAACGGCGAGCGGTGCTTTGGGAACGCCGTGTTCGTAAAATTGTTCATGCACCTGGCCTTCCCGTCGAATTGTGAGTTTTAGCTCTTCTGATAGCGCGTTAACGACAGAAACACCCACGCCGTGTAAGCCGCCTGATACCTTATAGCTCTTGTCGTCGAACTTGCCTCCCGCGTGAAGAACGGTCATTATCACCTCGGCCGCAGAAACCCCTTCGTCGTGCATTTCTGTGGGAATGCCTCGTCCATTATCCGTAACGGTGACCGTTTCACCTACA
>CAVOFA010000090.1:0-11547 GCA_963694865.1 Gammaproteobacteria bacterium
GACAGGATGATCGTAGAGCAAGGTGTAACTTACCTTGAAGCCATCAAATGGCCCCAGGCTCACGGATTTATCCCCCTGCTCCAGTTTTATAGGACGTTTGATTCTAATGAACTTCTTTAATTCTGACTGTTCTTCTATGCCCGCAGATTGGATCAGGAATACAAATGGTCCGGCGCTGCCGTCCATAATAGGCACTTCGGGAGCACTTACATCAACATAGGCGTTATCGATGCCCAAGCCAGACATCGCAGACATTAGATGTTCTACCGTAGAAATTCGAACGTCGCCCTTGGTCAGCGTGGTCGAGAGGTTGGTCTCTCCGACATTACAGGTACGGGCTTCGATCTGCACCACTGGGTCCAGGTCTATGCGGGTAAATATGATGCCAGAATTTACCGGGGCGGGTCGTAAGGTGAGATACACTTTCTCACCTGTGTGCAAGCCAACGCCTGTGGCTCGAATTACATTTTTAAGAGTTCTTTGCAATAGCATAGATTTATGTAGACCTTTTCTTCTCCAGCTAACAATCCGGTACTGGGCATAGGTTGGGCACGAAGCCATTAATAAAGCACGGTTGTATTGAGAGCCTCTTCCGCATGCGCTACTACTGTGAAATCAACACTATTCGATCTTACTCAGCGCCTCTTAAACCTGCGCTATTCTCAACACTCTGCACTACCGACACATCAGCAGACCGGATAATCAGGAATTGCTTTCTAATTCGATCAGCTGTCCCCGCATTTAAGCTGTCGCATAGTATCAAATTTACGGGAATAACCCAATCACCCTTGTAAAGTCTCTAATCTGCCTGCTTACGTAGAAATGCCGGGATATCGAGATAATCCATATCCGCCTCGGCGCCAATGGCTTGCGCCGCCATCGCTGCTCGCTGCCCCGCCGGCCGCTTCCGCAGAATGGCTGGCGTGTCGAGTTGGCGATAATCTGTAGTACCTTCTAAATCTGTATTGTCTATAACTTTCTTTGGCCTTTCATGGCTACTGCCCAGTCCGGTGGCGACCACGGTGACTCGCATTTCCGCATCGAGAGAGGGGTCGATTACTGTGCCGACAACAACGGTAGCATCATCAGAGGCAAATTCTTCGATGGTATCGCCCACTTCGGAGAACTCTCCCAGCGACAAGTTTTCACCAGCGGTGATATTGACAAGTATTCCACGAGCCCCCTGCAGGTTCACATCCTCCAACAGTGGGCTGCGAATTGCCGCTTCCGCCGCTTCGCGCGCGCGCTCATCGCCACTAGCGGCTCCGGTTCCCATCATCGCCATTCCCATCTCCGACATCACTGTTTTTACATCAGCGAAATCCACATTAATCATTCCTGGATGCATGATCAGGTCGGCTATGCCCTTTACCGCGCCCAGCAAAACGTCATTAGCAGCCTTGAAAGCCTCTAGCAGCGAAGCGTCTTTACCTAGCACATCGAGCAGCTTTTCATTAGGAATGGTGATTAAAGAATCAACGCTCTCAGAAAGGAGTTCGATACCCTCATTAGCAATCGATAAGCGCTTCTTGCCTTCGAAAGGAAAAGGTTTCGTCACCACCGCGACCGTGAGAATCCCCATCTCTCTCGCAACTTCAGCGACAATAGGAGCTGCACCTGTACCGGTGCCACCACCCATACCAGCAGTGATGAATACCATATCTGCACCGGCTAAAATTTCCGCGATTTCATCACGGTCCTCAAGTGCTGCTTGCCGGCCTATCTCAGGATTCGCGCCTGCACCCAGACCCTTGGTGATATTACTGCCCATCTGTAAAACAGTTTTCGCCTTCAGATTACTGAGCGCCTGTGCATCGGTATTCGCACAGATAAACTCTACCCCTTCCACTTGATTGTTAATCATATGGTGGACAGCATTGCCACCACCACCGCCAACACCAATAACTTTAATTACGGCGTTCTGTGGTAAGTTCTCGACTAATTCGAACATATAGCCCCCCTTATTCATAATTCGCTAAATGAGTTGATTCATTAATTGTTAATTAAAATTTGCTCTGAAACCAATTTTTCACCCTGTCCACCATTTGAATCTGTGGCTCTTTCTTCGCTTCGACTCCACCTCTTTCCTGGTACTGCTTCAACCCATAGAGCAATAACCCAACACCAGTAGAATAAATCGGGTTCTTAACAATATCGGCTAATCCGTTGACTTTATGAGGGGTTCCAATCCTTACCGGCGCATGAAATATCTCTTCCGCCAGATCGACCACACCTTCCATTTTGCTGGTGCCTCCAGTCAACACGACCCCGGCCGCGAGCAGATTTTCGAACCCGCTACGTTGCAACTCGGCCTGTACCAGAGTGAACAATTCGTCGTAGCGTGGCTCCACGACTTCCGCCAGCGCCTGCCGGGACAACTCACGAGGTGGCCGGTCTCCTACGCTGGGAACCTTGATAGCATCCCCGGCGCTCGCCAATTGAGTTAAGGCGCAGGCGTATTTGATTTTTATATCTTCGGCATTTTCTGTCGGAGTTCTTAGTGCCATCGCAATGTCATTGGTGACCTGATCGCCGGCGATGGGTATAACACCGGTGTGGCGGATTGCGCCTTCCGTAAAAATCGCTATATCAGTGGTTCCACCGCCGATGTCCACGAGACATACACCCAACTCTTTCTCATCATCAGTGAGAACGGCATAACTTGACGCCAGTTGCTCGAGAATAATCTCGTCAGTTACCAGGCCACAACGTTTAATACATTTCTCGATATTCTGCACCGCGTTTATGGCGCAGGTGACCAGGTGCACTTTTGCTTCGAGTCTGACACCTGACATCCCAAGAGGCTCTTTAACACCTTCCTGTGAATCAATAATGTATTCCTGGGGCAAAATATGCAGAACCTTCTGATCAGCAGGGATAGCGACTGCCTGCGCCGCATCTATTACCCGCTCTATGTCTGGCCGCATAACCTCGCCGTCACGGATAGCAACAATGCCGTGTGAGTTCATGCTGCGAATGTGGCTACCGGCAATGCCCGCATACACCGAATGAATTTGACAGCCGGCCATTAATTCCGCCTCTTCGATAGCACGCTGAATAGACTCCACGGTGGACTCTATGTTCACTACGGTACCCTTCTTAAGGCCTCTGGACCGATGGCTACCTATGCCAACGATATCAAGACCACCGTCTGCTTTGATATCACCCACAATAGCGACCACCTTGGAGGTGCCGATATCCAGGCCGACAATCATATTTCCGCCTACTGCTTCACTCATAGCTGGTAATCTCCAGGTAGCGACAGCCTGTCAATTAGTATGTTGTACGCCAAGGGCAAGTCATTCACCTTGCTGCTACTCCTGTTAATTCCTGATCTACACTCTGGACGGCGATGCCATTGCCGTAGCGCAAATCGATTGCCCGAAACCGCGCTGACTGCGCTATCGGCTGCCTGGCATAAAAGCTCACAAATCGCTGTAGTTTTTCAATGACTTGCAACCTGCCTGCATTCACATGCATGGTGTCATTCAAGGTCAAATCCCAACTTCCACGGGGACTAAGAAACAGACCATTAAGTCGTATTCCCGATGGAAACAATATTTGATTCACCAACTGGTACTGCTCCATCACTCGCTGTTGCGTGCCTTCCTGCCCTACAAGTTGCGGGAGGGCAATGTAATTATCGATAGCCCCGGGTTCGAAAATCTCCCCATACTGATTCAACAACTGCCGGTCTCCCCATCGCGCAATCGCGACCTGTTCGGTAATAGTAAGCGCCACTGTATCTGGCCAAATACGTTTTACCGAGGCCTGAGCAACCCATGGATGTTGCTCCAGCCCATGCTTGATGCCATTGACGTCAAAATTAAAAAACCCGGTACCAATGAAAGGGGCGAGCAGGGTCTTCACCTCCGCTTCGCTGAACTGCTGCCATTGATTTTCAATTCGAATCTTAGCAACCGGACGATTAATATAAGACGCTATGCCTACTGAGTTTTGCTGAACCAGCAAAGACACACTGGCGAGCAGCGTAAGCCACAGCAGCAGTATTCTTTTTCGTGAGTAGCTAGGTTTAAGTGGCCGATTACCGCCCAGAAGCGAGCTCCGTGTTGCATGGACACCCTTCCCGGTACTTATGTATCTAGCTTCAGCTCTCATTGTTTTTATCTACTCTGTGTATGCATCGCTCACATTTGGCATTGCACGCGTGAACTGCCCTCTGCAGCCTTGTGTGTCTACTCAGCCCGGTCGCGCTTGCGTATTTCCTCATCCAGAACTCTTAGCAGCAACTCATCAAAATTAATTCCCACCTGATTCGCGGCTATCGGGATAAAGCTATGGGACGTCATACCCGGTACTGTATTCACTTCCAGCAAAAAGAAACTTTCGTGTTGATCCTGCATCAAGTCGACTCTGGCAAGACCTGCGCAATCCAAACTCTCATACGCCCTACGTGCCAATTCATTTAATTCTCGTAATTTATGCTCAGGCAATTTAGCCGGACAAATAATTTGAGTATTTTCGTCTACGTACTTGGCATTAAAATCGAAGAACTCTCGGATTGTCTCCAACTCAATGGCAGGTAACAAATGCTGCCCCAGTACTCCGATTGAAAACTCCTTGCCTTCGATGTATTTTTCAGCCATAACGCTTGAATCATATTCAGCGGCAATTTTGTATTGCTTCTGCAAAGCGACAGCGTCATTGACAATGGCAATACCTAGACTAGATCCGCCGTTTACCGGTTTAACGACCACTGTACCTAACTGCCCAATTATTGATCCCCAGTCACTCTCTGGGTGCAACTGCAAAAAATCAGCCGTATTCAATCCTAGTTTCTGCCAAATCAATTTGCTCTTAATCTTGTCCATAGCTAGGGCCGAGGACAATACATTGCTACCGGTATAGGCGTAATTCATGGTTTCCAGAAAACCCTGGATCACACCATCCTCTCCGCCCTTGCCATGCAGCATGATAAAAACCAAATCAGGCCTGGTCTCATCCAGTCTGGCCATGATGTTCTCATCAACATCGATGACGGTTGACTTGATGCCCAGGCGCTGCAAGCCGTCAAACACAGCCTCGCCACTTAACAGAGAAATATCCCGCTCAGCCGAGTTGCCTCCCTTCAGCACCACGACATGGCCTGCATTAGTGACTATTTCCTCTCTATTTATCGTTCTCATTTCTCTATTACTTGACCAAGTTCTGCAAAATTCTTCCAATTAAATCAACTAATTACTAGGGCACCTCTGATTCGAAGCCCTTAGAGGCCAACTCCTTCGCCAATAAGCCAACACTGCCCGCTCCCTGAGTCAAAATGATGTCTCCCGGCTTCAGCAAATCGAGTAAAATGGCATGAACATCCGCTTCATTTTGTACAAAAATTGGGTCTACTTTGCCTCTCAGACCCAGGCTACGACAGAGGCTTCGTGAATCCGCTCCGGCGATCTTCTTCTCCCCAGCCGCGTAGACTTCCAGCAGTAACAGCACGTCGGTCTCCGATAGCACATCGATAAAGTCTTCGTAGAGATCTTTGGTCCGGCTGTAGCGATGGGGTTGATATATCATCACCAACCTCTGGCCTGGCCAACCATCTCTGAGAGCCTTCAGGGTCGCCGCCACCTCCGAAGGATGGTGACCGTAGTCGTCAATCAAAAGCACCTTGCCGGCCTTAAGCGAAAACTCCCCTTGCACGTCAAAGCGCCTGCTTACGCCGGAAAAATTCTTAATGCCCGAGCGTATTTGTTTACCCGCTATGCCTTCGTCACTGGCAATAACAATTGCTGCCGTCGCATTCAATGCATTGTGTTGGCCCGGCATATTTAAGATAATTTTTAGAGAGTCATTCTTATCCCGCCGCAACACCTCAAATTTCGTGACACTGCCGGTCTGTACCAAATTAACAATTTGAAAGTCGGCGTCTTTTGAAAATCCATATGTGAGTGAAGGGCTGGAGATAAGCGGCAGAATTTCCCTCACCGTTGGATCGTCGATACAAAGCACTGCTAGTCCGTAGAATGGAAGATTGTGAAGAAAATCGATGAAATGTTTCTTCAGGCTTTCAAAGTCTCCCCCATAGGTGGCCATGTGTTCTTCTTCAATATTTGTGACAACCGCGACCATCGGTTGCAGGTGCATGAATGAGGCATCACTCTCGTCAGCCTCGGCCACTAAATATCGACTTTCACCAAGCCTGGCATTGGTACCAGCGCTATTTAACAAACCCCCAATCACGAAAGTGGGGTCGAAGCCCGCTTCCGCCAGCAAAGAAACAACAATACTGGTTGTAGTGGTTTTGCCATGGGTACCCGCGATAGCAATTGAGTACCGGTAGCGCATTAACTCAGCCAGCATTTCTGCCCGGGGGATCAGAGGAAGTGATTGCTTCTTTGCAGCTTTGATTTCAGGATTGCTGAAACTAACCGCACTTGAATACACAACAACATCTGCATTCTTGACATTAGTCGCGTCATGAGATGTAAATATTTTTGCTCCCATGGAGGCGAGTCTGACTGTATTCTGAGATTCCTTTATATCAGAGCCCGTAATTGAATAGCCCTGATTTAACAACACTTCGGCGATGCCGCACATGCCTGCACCACCAATGCCAATAAAATGGATGGTATTGATCCGCCGCATCTCTGGAATTGTATGCATAGCGCTGGCCTTAGGCATGTCCCCCCTCCAGGCATTCTGTTGCTATGCGCTCACTTGCATTTCGCACAGCTATCGAACTTGCACGCAGGGCCATGTCGCGTAAGCGCTCACGATCGCTATCCAACTCCCGCAAGGTGTGCAGTAATATCGCCGGCGTTAAATCTGCTTGCTGGATCAACACGGCGGCGTTGTTATCACTTAACCACCTGGCATTTTTGGTCTGCTGATTGTCCCGGTGATGGGGATAGGGAATAAGCACCGATGGCAATCCAACCGCTGCCAACTCGCTCACCGTGCTGGCGCCAGAGCGACAGACCACCAGATCAGCCCATTGATAAGCCGCTGCCATGTCACTAATAAACGGGGCGAGCCTGCGCTCATTACTTAATTCGATGTGATGGAACTCATAGAGGCTCTTGGTATCATCAAATGTCTTGCTACCTGTCTGGTGATAAATTTTCGGTGGCTTTCCCTGTCCCCACTCCGCCAGCAATCGAGGCATGAGCTGATTTATTGCTAGCGCTCCCTGGCTTCCTCCCAAGACTAGAATCTGCAACGGAAGATCCTGACTCGATGCTTTAGATTCGGCATCCGACTTCCGCGCAGCGACTGCGACTATTTCCTCTCTTAAGGGATTCCCGGTATAAATCACTTTTTCATTTGCTGTAAACGTGCCGGGGAATGCTTCAAAAACCCGGTCAGCAATCTTCGCAAGAATCTTATTTGTCGTACCGGCAACAGCATTCTGCTCATGGATCAGCAAGCGCTTACCCAATAACTTTGCTGCGAGACCGCCAGGCCCCGACACGAATCCACCCATGCCTAATACACACAGTGGTTTCACTCGACTGATAACCCAAATGGATTGCATCAATGCCCGTACAAGCATAAACGGGGCCATCAGTTTACGCAGCAATCCCTTGCCGCGGAGGCCTTGCACCGAAATACTGTGAATAGTGATATCAATTTCTGCCAGCAGCTCGTTTTCCATCCCGTTTTGTGTGCCCAGCCATTCTGTGCGCACACCTTTTTGCGTAAGTTTCTGTGCAATCGACAAGGCCGGAAATATATGGCCACCGGTACCCGCTGCCATGATGAGAACTCGTGTATTTTCAGCGACCATAATCAGGTCTGGTCTCCCACTTCAGCAGCGGAAAGGCATTCAGTTTCGTATTGGATACGGACTAGCAAAGCCACCATGAAGCAACTTACAATTAAACTGGCGCCACCGTAACTTAGAAAAGGCAGTGTCAAACCTTTAGTTGGTAGCAGGCCTATATTTACGCCAATGTTGATCATCGCCTGTCCCGCAAACAGCAAGCCCAAACCGTAGGCGAAAAATGCTGCAAATAATCGGTTTTTAAGATGCGCAGCCTTGCCAATTGCGAAGGCGTTAAACACTAACAGACAAAAAAGCAATACGATTGCCGCGACACCAAACAGACCCAGCTCCTCACCAATTATGGCGAGTATGAAATCATTGTGGGCCTCTGGTAAGAAATATAGCTTCTGAATGCTATTACCGAGTCCTACTCCCAACCACTCGCCGCGACCAAAGGCTATCAGCGCCTGAGTTAGTTGGTAGCCTCCACCATACACATTCTCAGCCGCCCAGGGCGTGAGGAAGGAAGAAAGTCTGACGATCACATAGGGCTTCATGACCGCAAGCAGAGCCACCGCACCAACACAAAGTATCAGCATTAATAGAAAGCGATAGAGCTTCGCGCCCGCAAGAAAAATCATGCAAAATGCTGTCAGCATCAATATCACCATCACGCCGTGATCCGGCTCGAAATGCAACAACACCACCGTCGCCGTGATCACCGCCAATGGTTTGAAAAATCCGGACCAGTTTTCCCTTACTTCATAAAGATGACGTTCGAGAAAAGTTGCCAGATAGATAACGACAAATACCTTGGCGAGCTCGGATGGCTGCAAATTAAAGAAGCCCAGGTCTATCCATCTGGCGCTGCCATTTACGGTCTTGCCAATACCTGGTACAAACACCAGCAGCAATAAACCATAGGATGCCATTAACAAAAACCAGCTGTAATTGCGCCAGACTCTCATGGGCACATGCAAAGTGACGAGCGCTGCAATCAGGCCAATCGCGGCAAAAATGGACTGCCGCTTAAGGTGATAAAATGGATCACCGTACTGACTGCTGGCAATTTCTATAGAAGCGGACGTCATCATCAGCAGGCCGCTTAGCAAGAGAATTCCAGCTATCAACAGCAAGGAGTTGATCGGTCGCGGCACCTCCATATATAACGCCGGCAGTCCGGGGCGCGCGCGCGCGCCGACTGTGGTAGCCATCTTCATTGCAGGCTCTCCACGGAATGAATAAACGCCTGCCCACGATGCTGGAAATTGTCGAACATATCAAAACTCGCGCAAGCCGGCGAGAGTAGGACCGCGTCACCAGGCTCGGCATGTGCCAGCGCCACGGTCACCGCATCTTCCATGTCATTGGCAAAATAGGTTCGAACATCGGTATCAAAATTCGCTGCCATCTCCACGGCGTCCTGACCAATAAGTATCACTACTTTCCCCCAGCGATTCATAGCCGGCATTAGCGGTTTAAAATCTGCCCCTTTGCCCACTCCTCCGGCGATCAAGACTATATGCCCGGAAATCCTCTGACCCAAGCCTTCCACAGCGGCCATAGTCGCACCGACATTGGTGCCTTTTGAGTCATTGTAAAATTCAATCCCGGACACATTTCTTACCCATTGACAGCGATGCGGAAGCCCGGAAAACTCTACGATGGCAGCGCGGATAGGTTTTAGATCTATTCCCAACGCCATTGCTATGGCGCTGGCAGCAAGCACGTTGGAGATATTGTGTTGTCCGAACACCTTCAGCTCATTAACTGATACAATTTTTTCAAACTGATAGGCTAAATATTGCTCGCCGTCTGCTTCCAGCAATCCCAGGCCATTAACGCCCGACCGGCTAAACCCAAAATCCCACATCGGCACATCTCTGGTTTCGACGGGGTAGCTAAAGGAGTCATCATGATTTACTACGATTTTCTTACAGCCTTTAAAGATTCGCTGCTTCGCTGTGTGATACTCGTTAATGTCCTCGTACCTGTCCATATGATCTTCGCTCAGATTTAATAGCACTGCTACTTCCGCACCCAATTCAGCGGTTGTCTCCAATTGAAAACTCGATAGTTCCAGAACATAGAGATCCTTTCTGGCTTCCTGCAACAAATCCAGTGCCGGTTTAAAATTTGTTCCATCCAGGTTGCCGCCTAAACCGTAATTTATTCCTGCTTTATCGAGAATTTTCGTTAGCATTGCTACAACTGTGCTTTTACCATTTGAGCCCGTCACTCCTATAATGGGTGCCGAAACTGCTTTTGAAAAAATATCTATGTCACCGCTAATCGTAACGCCAGCGTTCACAGCAGCGACGACTTCGGCTGTTTTCAGGCTTACTCCTGGACTGACAATCAATTCGCTGGCCGACACAAATGTTGCCAATGAAAACTCGCCAAGTTCACATTCGATCTCTGGCATCAACTGCCGCAATTCCTCCAGTCCGGGAGGCTGCTCGCGAGTATCAACCACCTTGAACACACGCCCCTGGGCGGCGAGATACTTCGCGCAAGACAGACCGGTGCTGCCCAGTCCAACAATAATGCACGCAGATGATGTTGCTGAGTGAGCCATCTCTGAGTCTTGTTCCTTAATGCTGTTAACGAAGTTTCAATGTTGCCAAACCAAACAGAACCAACATCACTGTAATTATCCAGAAGCGCACAATTACCCGCGGCTCGGGCCAACCCTTCAATTCAAAATGATGGTGCAGGGGTGCCATTCTAAAAATCCGTTTGCCTGTTAATTTGAAGGAAGCCACTTGCATGATTACCGAAGCAGTTTCCATCACGAATACTCCACCCATAATAAACAGCACAATTTCGTGCCTCGAAATAATGGCCATCACGCCTAGGGCCGCACCCAGGGAGAGGGCGCCGACATCACCCATAAATATCTGTGCCGGATAGGTGTTAAACCATAGAAAACCGAGACCCGCCCCCACTAAGGCACCGGCGAAGATTACAATTTCACCAGCGCCCGAAACATTGGGAATGTTCAGGTAGACAGAAAACTCGCTATGCCCGGCGAGATAAGCAATCAGACCCAGAGCGCCGCCCACCATTACTGTCGGTAATATCGCGAGGCCGTCCAGCCCATCGGTCAGGTTTACTGCGTTACTGAAGCCAACAATCATAAAGTAACTGATAACGATATAGAGCACGCCAATATCGATAGCCACATCTTTAAAAAATGGAACAATGTACAGGGTTTCGACAGGACTCTGCGCGGTATAGTAAAGAACGATAGCGGCAGCTAATCCGATTAGCGATTGCCAGAAGTACTTCCAGCGAGCCGATAATCCGATTGTGTTTTTCTCGAACACCTTGCGATAGTCATCGACCCAGCCTACAGCCCCAAATAACACCGTCACCAGCAACACTATCCAGACATAATGATTACTCAGATCGGACCACAACAAAGTACTAAATGCGATGCTAACCAGAATTAGCGCGCCCCCCATTGTTGGCGTCCCGGCCTTACTAAAATGTGATTCTGGTCCATCGTCCCGAACTACTTGCCCGATCTGATGATAATTCAAGCGCCGGATCATCCAGGGACCAATGAGTAGCGACACCGCCATCGCGGTGAGAATACTGAAGATACCTCTCACCGTGATGTACTGAAGCACAGCGAAGTTGCTGTCAAATTGAATCAAATAGTCAGATAGCCATACCAGCATTAGATCTCCTCACGGGCACTCAGAGCATTCACGAGCGCATCCATTCTGGCACCCCGTGAGCCCTTCACTAAAAATGTCACATCTGCTGATGCGATGCTTCGACAGGCGTTCACTAGCTCACTCATCTGCGGGAAATGC
>CAVOFA010000091.1:0-11470 GCA_963694865.1 Gammaproteobacteria bacterium
GTTCGCTGAGAACCTTGGTTTTTTCTGTGTAGTTATACTTGACAGGTTTACTAGTAAACGTGCCAGAACTTTCCACATCTCTCACCCATTTGTCAGTCTTACTTGAACTCGCAAAATCGTGAAGAATGTCAACATATAAACTCTTCGCCAGCTGCAATCTGGTTCTTTCGTCAGGATAACGGGTTGACTCCTTAGCATAGTTGGGCATCCCCAGAACAAATTCAATCAGCTCCAACAGGCCTTCGATTGTTCCTAGATTTTCTTCTCCTATGCTCTCGAAGAGATCAAGCTCGCGACTGTAACTCTTTGCGCGGGGATCATATGTCCCATCAAGCATTTTATATAACTGCTTCAGCATTTTTCTTCTTTCTGTGGGGAATGAGAAGTAAGCCTTTGCCTCTTCTATTTCAGCCCTTATTTCTGCCTTTATAGCGGGGGTCAAGGTCTCTGCTTTTTTTCTTTGATGCATTTCACTCGCTTCATGTACCAGGGTGAGATATACAAAATCCTCAACCGTGTCTTTTGCTCGCCCACCCTTTGCGTAAAGATTCTCAAGAATCTGACGCATCCAGCGTTGGTCGCCTTTGCGCTCCTCCTCCCCGTCTCGAAAATGCAGAACCAGCTCCGCCTCAGCGCCTTTTCTTTGAATCTTGGACACTCCTGCAGAAGTGATCATATTTTTGGACCAGACAATCCGATAGCGGTTTTTGGATAGATCGAAGAAGTGATTGTTGATGATGGAGACTAGATTGAGTCGGCTATGAACAAGTTGATTCGCTTTTAGGCGGTCCATTGCGACCTTTACAAGTGAGGGTCTTAACCAGGCCTTGGGTATTGGAGGGCTATTCTTCAGGTCGTCAAGAGTACCGGTAGCGCCCTTTCGAGCGCCTACAAAATTGGTATCAGGATTGCTCTGGCTCACAGTGAACTTGAATGAAGCCGACTCGGCTTCAAGATGATGATGGATGGATAGCAAAGACATAGCTGAGTGAGTCCGGAAATACCATGTGAATGACTGCTAAACTCGACAGAATCGCAGGCTCTATAGAGGATAATAGACTAACAGCTCCAGGGGACACTAATAGTTTAATAGCTTAGGGATTTCTCTGCTGCTATTCTGGCCCACTTCGGCTAGTGGCAAGGACCGTTCGATTTCAATTTCCCGGTCGATACTGGCCTGTCTCGTTAAGCTATTAAACTATTAGTGTCCCCTAAATCTATCCCCTAAATCTAAAGCCGACGCTGCAGCAGCCGCAGAATCTCTGCGCGGTTGTTGACCGCCTGGTTAGTCAGAATCACGAACGGGTACAGACCATCGGACCCGCGGATGTAGCCGACCAAGTTGTAGACGCCGGTCAAGGTACCACTCTTGCGCAGCACCCCGTCCACCTCGGGCAGCAGCTCGGCATAGGGTTTAAAGACTTCGAGAATATGCATCATGCCGGCGGCACTGCTGCGCTGCGCGCGCGACAGGCCTGAGCCCTCCAGCATAAGCAGGGACTGTGGATCGCGTCCGAAACTATCTCCATACAAGCCAGTGAGCTGCTGTTGCAGGGCAGCACGCGCTGCCTCGGCCGTGGCAGGGTAGCCACTGCCTTGCGCCCCGAGCGTGAGAAAAAGTTGATTGGCGATGAAATTGTTGGAGTAGCGCAGCAGGCCATCCAGGTTGTCACGCAGCGAGCGAGAACTACGATGCCGATAAAACAGCGTCCACTCATCCGTCACCGCATTACGATTAAAGCCCGTATCGGATACTGTGATACCTGACTTCTCAAGCAACAGCCGAAACAGTTGCTGAGCCTGGCGCAGGCCAGCGCGAGGGTCATCACCCAGATTGATGCGTTGCGCCGCGCCGGGGGCAAGCTGCGCGCCGAGCTCTCGGCCAAGGGCGGTCAAAGGAGTCTGCGTCTCGCCCGTGATCAATCTACCGTCCGCTGTCCAGGCCAGATTCACCGTGTTGAAATTCACGGCCAGAGCACTATTGCGGGCACCAAAGGGCTGACTGGTGCCTCTCTCAATAGGTAGATCGGGATCCGCTTCGAACGCAGAATCATCCATGACCAGGCGGCGGATCTGTTGCAGCCCGCGCTGGGCCAGGGTGTCGGCAATATCGGCAATTTCCTCTGACACCAGGAACGGATCGCCCAGGCCCCGGATCAACAGGTCGCCACTGTCATTGCGATAAAAGTGGGTCTCGAAACGAAAGTCTTCGCCGAGCATGGTCAAAGCCACCTGCGCCAGCGGGATCTTGACCAGCGACGCAGGTACCAGCGCGCGATCCGGATTGAGGCTCACCAGTACTTCGCCATTCGGCGAGCGCAGCATCACGCCGCCATCACCGGCCAGGGCAGCTACGCGATCCTGCGCCGCAACCGGAAACGCCATCGCGCTACCGGCCAGCAACAAGGCAAGCGTGAACGTGTGCAGAGTGTGAGAAGCGCGTTTCAACTTAATCATGGGCCAGTCAAATCAAAGCACCAGAGTAGTTTGATCGCCGAGTTTTGGCAATACTGATGCGCCTTGAACACCTAAGCAGAGCCAGGGGTACATGCAGTCACTCCCCGCCTTACTTTCACGCTACCAGCATTCAGTAAAATAACCCTATCCCTTTCTACCCAAACTACTGTATTTTTACTCTGACCCCTTTTTTATGACCCCTTTTTTAGTGCATTAGTCTGTTAAGAGTATGAGAAAAATTGCACTGCTGCTGTTTATTTGCGCTATACCAGTGGCTCAGGCGCAAGTGGATGCCCCGCCTGCCTATCCTCGTGACGGGGCTATCAAAATGCTGGAGAACGACCGCGTCAGAGTATGGGAATACGATGAGGACTTCTCCAGTATTGCCAATACTGAAGATTCCGTGCATTACCATGGCCATGATGCCGTGGTGGTCTGGTTTGATACAGACACTCAGCCTAATGTGGTTTTTATCTCGAGAGGTACGATACATAGTAATGACATTCCTACCGCAGCGGTTGGGGTGTTTATCTTCGAGATTCTTTAATAAATAGGCACAGCTTTATTTTTCTAGCACGATGTCGAAAAATAGCTAGTTAAAAAGGTAATTAAAGGGGGCAGTAACTTCAACTCATTTGAAGTCATTGTCCCGGAACTCCCCGACGGACAAAACCCCAGGAGGTAGCAAATGACAACTCTGCTAACACACCCCACCCGAATAGGAAGCTTGCTGCTGTGCACCGTTCTGGCATGCTCTGGCGCGCTGGCTCAAAACACAGCGCGGCCCGATCTGACAGGCGTCTGGACCAATGCATCGCTAACCAATCTCACGCGTCGAAGTGGGGTGGAAGCCCTGGTCGTATCGGCGGAAGAAGCCCGAGTCATGGCAGCCAGCGTACCAATTGGTGGTATTGAGGGTGGCTTTGATGACGGTGATGGTGTCAATAACACGCCTGACGTGGCCGCAGATGACTTCGGCAGCAGGGCGTACAATAATTTCTGGGTCGATCCCGGCTCTGCCCTTGCCTTCGTCAAAGGCGAATTTCGCACTTCCTACATAATCAATCCAGAAAATGGTCAAGTACCCAGGCTGGAAAATCCTACCACAGATTTTCAGCGTACCAATTTCGGCAGTCGATACCTGACAGGCATCGGTAACGCTGACGGCCCCGAGGCCCTGCCCTTGTCGGAGCGTTGTATTCTTTCTGAAGGTAAAGCCGGTCCGGCGATGCGCAGCGGACTCTATAATAACACTTATCAATTCGTTCAAACCGATGATTACGTGATGATAGATGTGGAACAAATGCATGATGCGCGAATCATCCCCACCTTTAGTTCGGCCGCAGAAGCCCGCGCCAATCACCGACCGGAGGTCTTGCAACAATACATGGGAGACTCTGTAGGCTGGTATGAAGATAGTGCTCTGGTAATAGAAACTATCAATGTCAACCCCCTGCAAATGCAGCAAAGCACCACAGCCATCACCAAAAATGGCAAGATAACTGAGCGTTTTATCCGTTATTCTGACACTGAAATTGTTTACCGCTTTACTGTGGAAGATTCTGACCTGTACAGTCAACCCTGGACCGCAGAACTCAGCTTCCATGCCACAGATGGTCGACTCTATGAGTATGCATGCCACGAAGGTAATTACTCCATGCCGGGTACTCTCGCTGGCGCACGCAGACTAGAAGCAGAACAAATATTGAATTAGAGAGGTAGAACTAGACGGGTAGAACTAGACGGAGACACTCATAACTTAACAACTTAACTGTTTCATAGTGCCTCAATTCCCAGTGTAGTGGCATAGTGAATTTGGCCATCTAATTAGAGCTGTTATTATGCATCTCATACTATTAGGTGACAATATGACACGCAAGAGAATGGACTATAGGGGACAATCATAACTTAACAACTTAACTGTTTCCTGTTGTTGGCAGGCATTTGCAATTATGGGAAATCAACCCGATGTTAGAGTTGTTAAGTTATGAGTATCTCCTAAAGCTGTCGTCGGGGCTGCAGTTTTTCCTTGAAAAATGGCCACAATGGCGTAGTTTGACTAGCAGCCCCCAATTCACAATCAATAAGCAAACAAGATGGAGGATCAAATGAACCATCGAGTCCTAACCCCATTGAGTCTGGCGATTGTCAGCCTGTTCATCGCCTCGGCGCTGATGGCCCAATCATCCGATATTCCCCGTACCGAGTATGGTGTACCTGATTTCCAGGGTACTTACACTTATAGAACTCTCACCCCACTAAACCGCCCGCCAGAACTGGCGGAGAAGGAAGTCCTGACGGCAGAAGAAGCCGTGGAGTGGCAAAAATTCGAGAATCGTCGCCAGAACCGGGACCTGATTATCGACTCGGTGGGCGGTGCCGGCTATCCACCGGGCGTAATTTCCTACAACAATTTCTGGTATGAGCGTGGTATCGAAACCATCGCCGACCGCAGGACTTCGCTTGTCTATGATCCAGCCAATGGCAGAATACCTCCTACCAATGTGGCCGGACAAAACCGTCGTGCCGGAATATCCGAGAAGAGGAGGCTGAGTATTGGCCCTGAGGCCCGAACCCTCGCCGATCGCTGTTTACTGATGGGAGGGCTGCCGATGACATCGGGTGCCTACAACAACAATATGCAGCTGATACAGACCAAAGATCATATCGTCATCGTTAACGAAATGATTCACCGTGCGCGCATCATCCGCCTGGATAGCGAGCACCATACCCGCCAACTCAAATGGAGTGGTGATTCCATCGCCCACTGGGAAGGCGACACCCTGGTGATCCATACTCAACATTTTTACCAGGACGAAAACGGCAGGGGGTCATCAGCCAGCATGCAGTTGGAAGAGCGTCTAAGCTGGATCGATGAGAATACCCTGGACTACGATTTCACCATGCAAGACCCGCAGACCTGGGATGTGAGTTGGTCCGCAAGACTACCCATGCGCCGCATCGAAGACCCGCTTTTCGAATACGCCTGTCATGAGGGTAATCACGGTCTGCCTGGTATTCTGGCCGGCTGGCGACGCTACGAGTCCATGGGCATGAACGGCGACGGCACTTCTAAGGAATAGTTACGGTAAAAAAAACAGGGGGGACGGAGGGATTAAAGGTTAATTCCTCCGTCCCCCCTTTTATTGAAAACGAGAATATATAGGCTCAGGTCATATGGCTGAGAATAGTGATATCACTGCCGATGTTGGGGACGTTGTCGGGCCGTTCACCGACGTCGTTCAACAGGCAACTGCATTCATCTGGGATATCACCTCAAGCAATATTCCCGGCGACTTGCACTGAGATCGTTTACTAATCACCTTGTTTCTCGCCCTGTTGCTTTTCGTCAGCTACCGCGGTCATGGCTCCAAGAATGCCGAGGGGCGTGAACGCAAGGCTGGCCTGTTTGAGTTTCTGTTGCCCAGGGATACTTACACACACGTGTCTGCCCGAGTCGACATCTGGCTCTGGGTAATTGAACGGTTCCTGCGGCCATTGTGGGTAGTGGCACTGTTCTCCACCGTCGGCCCGGTGACAGAACAAACAGTGATAGCTTTCCTGGAAACTCTGCTGGGGGCATCACCTGCACTGACACCCAATTTTGCCTGGATGTTGCTTTATGCCCTGGTGAGTCTGTTGTGCTACGACTTTATCTTCTATGCCATTCACTACACGATGCATAAGGTGCCGGCTTTGTGGGCGATTCACAAGGTACATCATTCGGCCGAAGTGCTGACTCCGCTTACACGCTCACGGGAACATTTCCTGGCAGGTCCAATCTGGGCTGCAGGCTCTGCCTTCAGTTTTGCTTTCGCCGCTGGAATATTTGCTTATCTGTTCAATGGCGGCATCACCCAGGCTACCATTCTGGGTGCCGGTTTCTTCTCTTTCATCCTCGGCCTCAGCGGTGCTTTCAGACATTATCATGTGCAGTTTCGCTACCCCCGCTGGCTGGAGCAGTGGGTACAGAGTCCAGCCATGCACCACACCCATCACAGCGATCTGCAGCAACACTGGGATACCAACCTCGCCGCTGTCACCAGTATCTATGATCGACTGTTTGGTACGCTTTATATTCCAGAGAAAGATGAATACACCCCCTGGGGGCTGGGGCCAGAAACACAAAGCCAGTACCGATCTTTCTGGCAAAACACCAGCGGCCCGTTTCGTGACTGGTACAGGATGTTACGCAATGGGGACTCTCCCCAGGCAGGGTCGGTTGCGCCCAATAAATAAATAGAGACAGCTTTATTTTCCCGGGCGGCCACTACCACGGTGCTCGATACGCACACCGTAAAACCGGGGACAGACCCAATTTTTGAAACGCAGGGGACGGGGCAATTTTTACTGACTCCGTTGCCTCTGGTTATTCCGAGCCGTCTTCATATTCCGGGG
Source organism: Gammaproteobacteria bacterium (assembly GCA_963694865.1). Classification (GTDB taxonomy): domain Bacteria; phylum Pseudomonadota; class Gammaproteobacteria; order Pseudomonadales; family Pseudohongiellaceae; genus UBA9145. Next base: position 6,856 of record CAVOFA010000091.1, read on the forward strand.
TGTTCCGCTGGTAAACGCGCCAATAGTGCCTCACCCCCGTGATCTGTTCCTTGCTGTCTGCACCAGTAACTCTGGTGACGGGGTCTCTCCCAATTAATTGGGCGACTTCGGCTCGGTCGGCGATCAATGCTACCGTCATTTCGTAGATTTTTCCGTCGATCTTCATGCGCACGCGCGGATCGCGTTCGATGTTGGCCCACCACGATTTTGAGTTGGGGAATTGCTTTTGTAGTCGGAAATCTTGTTCGCTTCCGCCAATGTAAAATTTGTCACCGCGGGCGGTAGGGTTGATCGTGACCGAGTGGGGGATTCCGTACCGGGTTCGAGTTTCGAGCATTATCGAGTTTCCGCGGATCGGGTCGTTGACGTCGTAAACCCAGTCCCAATTCGTCACAGGTTCACGCACGACCTCCCCTGAGAGCCACAATCCCGGCCGGGCGGTCCGGCCATTCTCGACAAACGCTGCGCTGCTGGGGTCGATGTATTGGGGGTCCAGGCCGGTCAGGCGCAGGGTCAGGAGTGATATGACCAGAAGGGCTCCGACGACCAGTAAACCAATTTCCAATGCACGCATCATCTCAATCCTCCTGGGGACAGACCACCTTTTTGAATCAAAGGCGACGGGGAAATTTCTATTGTGCCTCCGAGCCCTTTTTGTCTGGTTTAATTGCCAGACGTTGTGCCTATTGCTTCAGCTCCAGCGATGGACACTTCTTCATCCTGAAGCGCTCTGACTCCGCTGGTTGCAACGGCACCGATAAGCTCACCGTTCAGATAGACCGGTACGCCTCCGGCAAAGGTGACGCCACCTTCGATTTCTTCAATAGCGCCGGCTTCAACTCTACTCCCATATTCCCCGGAAGTTAAACCCGTTTCGGTCACTGCTAGTGCCTTAGCGGTCGCAAAGTTATACGTGCGTGCCCCGGCCCCATCCAGACGCCTTAACATTACCGGATTGCTGTTCTAGTCTGTTATTAGAATGGTCACGTTCCATCCCTGCTGACGCGCGAAGGCTTCGGCTGCAACCATGGCCGTTGTGGCCAGGTCATAAGTCATCAGGCTGGGCTCTGCACCAGCGTCTTGTGCCAATGTAGTTGTTGATGACCAAAGGAGTAAAATTGCTACTACATATTTGTGAAGTTTGCTTGTCATGGGTAGTTGCCTCATTTTAAGTATCTGATTAATACATAGAGACAGATTTATTTCTTCGAAAAATAGATCTGTGTCTTTTTATATTTCTGCTTCGATCAGGCGTTCTTGTCGACTTTGTTCTTCGGCTATGACTGACTCTATTTCCTGCAGCACCCCATCCACATCGGCAGCCTGCGTGTTTTTAGCAAAGCTGCCAGTTAGCTTGCTATGCGGATGTAATTCGCCGTCTTCGAACAACTTCCAGATTTCTTTGGCGTATTGGCTGTTTAGCAATTCCGGAGCGTACTGTCCGTAGTAACTTCTTATCTTGTTAACGTCTCGCTGCAACATGGACTCGGCATTGTTATTTGCTGCGGCATCCACCGCTTGCGGCAGGTCGATAATTACCGGGCCGTTTTCATCCAGCAATATATTAAATTCTGACAAGTCACCATGTATCAAGCCGGCACAAAGCATGCGCACCACGAAGCGCATGACTTCCGTATGGCCTTCCAGGGCCTCGCTGGCTGACAGTGATACATCGCTCAGGCGTGGTGCCACAACACCCTCGCTGTCAGTGACCAACTCCATCAACAGGACGCCGTCGATACAGGCGTAAGGTTGGGGAACGCGCACACCAGCTTTGGCAAGTTTAAACAGCGCGTCTACTTCGGCATTGTGCCAGGTTTGCTCCTGCTGCTTGCGACCAAACTTTGAGCCTTTGTCCATAGCACGGGCACGACGACTATTACGCGATTTGCGACCTTCTCGATAGAGCACTGCCTGTTTGAAGCCGCGTTTGGCGGCTTCTTTATAGACCTTGGCGCAGCGCACTTCGGAATTGCAGCGCACTACATAGACATCGGCCTCCTTACCACTCATAAGTCTGTTGATGACTTCGTCAATCAGGCCTTCATCGATAAGGGGCTGGATTCGCTTAGGGACTTTCATGGCGCCTTTGTACAGCATTTGAATAAATAGGGACAGATTTATTTCCTTTGGAAAATAATTCGTCCCTATTTACTTACGTCATAAAGTGCCGACAATTGCATATTAAAAATCTTCTCACCTCCATAACTGGGATGTCGCACCTTGTATACTTGCTTATTAGGGGAAATGCGACTTGAACAATTAAAAGCATCATTGCCAATTCCCATGATCTTTTTCGGTTTCAATAAGCAAACAAGTGCATCAAGAATTTCTAATCCCAAATCGCGCTCTTTTGAACTATGGTTCCTGTTCGAGAAAAGATTGCCTTGCTCAAAGGGGTGATATGGGAATACATTCCATGTGAATATACCTTCATCAATCCTCTCAATAAAATTCCAAATATTGGCTGCTGTGCGTTCAGAAAATGCTTTGCCTTTGGTTGCCTGTGCCAGGTTCGATCCCCATCTACTGCTTGCGACCCCCAGATGAGTCTCATCAGTTAATGCCAGCCCAGTTCTTCTTCCGCCCTTATGACCTAGATCTCTACCGACCCAAAGTGAATCAACGCCAATGCTTTCGAAATGACGCAGTACACTTCTCAGGTTTTCTCTACGGATTTCAGCAGCGCCAGATAGATCGTAAGTGGCGCATTTTTCAGCATAAGGATTAAATACATTTTCACTTTTAAAATGCACTAATTCCTCAATAAATTTCTTCTGGTTCATTTTCTGATCATGACACCTTGTACGGAAATAGGGGCAGATTTATTTTCTCGAGCGGCCGCGACCGCGGTGTTCGATACGCACACCGAGACGAAGCTCTAGCTCATCGATGCAAGCGGTATTGCTGGCAAGTTGCTTGCGTGACACGCCCTGGCAGACCAGGCCAGCCCCGCCACTATTACCCGTGCCTTCCTTGGCATGACTGGCTACCCCCCAAGCAATCTTCATCAGGAAGATATAGACCAGCCTGCGTCCCGGTGCCAACTATCGACCGAAAATCAATCTGTCCCTATTTACTCCTAAGTGAATAAAGTTGATTAGTTGCCAGCGTCCCGTATTCTACCAACAATGACTACGCTACTGTTCCCGGAAGACACCGCCGAGGCCAACTACCAACCCCTGGCCGCTCGCCTGCGCCCCCGCACCGTGGCAGAGTTCGTCGGCCAGCCCCACCTGCTCGGCCCCGGCAAGTCACTCCATGAAGCCATCGACAAACAACTCCCCCACTCCATGATCCTGTGGGGCCCACCCGGTGTCGGCAAGACCACCCTGGCCCGCATTATCGCCAATGCCTGCGACTGTCACTTCGCGTCCATGTCGGCGGTGCTGGCCGGGGTGAAGGAAATTCGCGCGACCATCGAGCAGGCCAAATATCACCAGGCCAATAGCGCCCGCAAAACCATTCTGTTTATCGACGAGGTGCATCGCTTCAACAAGGCCCAGCAGGACGCTTTTCTGCCGCACATCGAAGATGGCACGGTGCTCTTTATCGGCGCCACCACCGAGAATCCCTCGTTCGAGTTAAACAACGCGCTGCTGTCACGGGCACGGGTGTATCTGCTGAAACCCCTGGCCGAAGCTGACCTGGTGACGGTGATCGAGCGGGCCTTGAATGACAGCGAACGCGGCCTGGGTCAGCAGCAGATCGCATTGAGCAAGGAGCAGAAACAGATGCTGGCTCGAGCCGGCGACGGCGATGCCCGCCGCACGCTGAATTACCTGGAAGTGCTTAGCGACATGGCGGAAGAAGTGGAAGGTGGTCGTAGCGTGAGTGATGATCACATCGCCCAGGTGGTAGAAGAAACCTATCGCCGCTTCGACAAGGGCGGCGACAGTTTTTACGAACAGATCTCGGCCCTGCACAAAGCCGTGCGCGGGTCTTCAGCCGATGCCGCACTTTACTGGCTCACCCGCATGCTCGACGGCGGCTGCGATCCAATCTACCTGGCCCGGCGCCTGACGCGCATGGCCACCGAAGACATTGGCCTGGCCGATCCCCGGGCCCTGCAGATCACGCTCAATAGCTGGGATGTCTACACCCGCCTTGGCAGCCCCGAGGGCGATCTGGCCCTGGCGGAAGCCGCCGTGTACCTGGCCAGCGCGCCGAAGAGTAATGCGCTGTATGAGGGCTATAACAACGCCCGCAAGGCGGTGACCGAGCACGGCTCTCTGCAAGTTCCCCTGCACCTGAGAAATGCCACTACCGCGTTGACTAAGGAGCTGGGCTATGGCGAAGGCTATCGCTATGCTCACGATGAAGAGAATGCCTTTGCCGCTGGCGAAAATTACCTGCCGGAAGAGATTCAGGACCAGCAGTTTTATTTCCCCAGGGAGAGCGGCTTGGAGATCCGGATTAAGGAGAAAATGGAAGAGTTCAGGCGATTAGATAAAGCCGCGAAGAAATAATAAATAGAGACAGATTCATATTCCTGTACCCCGTCAGCCCTAGTTGGACATAATTGGCCCATTGCTTAAGAGGTACTTTTAGCTCATCGTCAACCCGAGAGGAAAACGATGATGAGAAAGAAAAGAAGTGCCGAGAAGACAGTTCG
>CAVOFA010000092.1:0-11337 GCA_963694865.1 Gammaproteobacteria bacterium
CGGCGGTGTAGCCGGCAGGGCCTGAGCCTAAAATGACTAATTGATGGTGCTGTACTTCGGTCATATCAATCATCCTGATGGGTGCTGGTGGTTCAGAGGTGCCCTAGCTTATATGATGCCACATCCTCTAGTTTTAAAGGCTGACAGCCCCCATTCTATTCAATTTTAGTGCAAAAGCACCGTTAAACTGACTAGGAGTTTCAGACTTTGAGGCGCGGCTGTATCCCGACCCAACCCAATACGCAGGGCAAGACTGTGACAGCTGCATTATCTGTTTCCTTGCGGCCAGCGTAAATTGCGTCTAACTATTCTCGAAACGATCCTATAAACTAAGCGCAGGTATCTGAATAAATTGAAAAATATAACCATGAATAAAGCCATGCAGGAATCCGAAGTCGGCAGCATTATGCAACGCCTGGTGCGAGAGGGCACATTGATCGTGTATTCCCTGTTAGCACTATTCCTTTTGATTGCTCTGATAAGCTACTCACCATCTGACCCGGGTTTCACCACCACGGGAAGCGGCGATGAAGTTGCTAATGCAGTGGGGGTTTACGGTGCATGGTTGGCGGACATCCTCCTGCATCTATTAGGTTATTTGGCTTATGCCTTTCCCAGCCTTTTACTCTATAAGGTTTACACCTCGTTTAGGGAGTCGGAGCTCAATGCGGAATTTTCCTGGCCCCTTTTCAGCCTGAAAGCTGCAGGTTTCGTTCTGCTGGTAATTGCCGCCAGCGGTCTGGCAACTCTGCATTTCGAGATCGGCAGTGACGTGCCGTACATGGCCGGCGGGATTCTGGGTTCGCTGGTTGTGGACCTCTGTGTTCCGGTTCTGGCCATGGTAGGCAGTACCTTGATGTTGCTGGCGCTGTTCCTGTTTGGCTTAACGATTACCATTGCGATTTCCTGGCTGCAAGTCTTCGACAGAATAGGGGAGGTAGCCCTGGGTTTGAGCTCACTGGCGGTATTGAAAGCAAACAAGTGGCTGCAAACCAGGAAGCAGGAACTGCTTACCAGAGAGCGCCTGGAACAACGTAAGCGAGTGCTGGATATTCACATCGAAAAACAGAGTAAGCGCGCGCCACCAACCATCAAGGCGGTCGCTCCCAAGAGTAGAAAAAAGAGCTCAAGAGTGGAAAAAGAGCGGCAGGGAACCCTGTTTGCCGCCTCTTCCGTCAAACAATTACCGGCCATTGGACTGTTAGATGCATGGCACGAAAGCAACGACTCCGGTTTTTCCAAGCAGTCTCTCGAAGCCATGTCGAAACTGCTGGAGTTGAAACTCAAGGATTTTGGTATCGAGGTCGAAGTCACGGCGGTCAACCCTGGGCCCGTTATAACGCGCTTTGAAGTGCAACCCGCTCCTGGTATCAAGGTAAGCCGTATTAGTAACCTGGCCAAGGACCTGGCTAGATCGCTAGCGGTTGTCTCGGTACGCATAGTGGAAGTGATTCCGGGTAAAACCGTGATCGGCATAGAGATACCCAATGAGAAGCGGGAAATTATCCAGTTAAGCCAGCTGCTGTCATCACCGGAATTTGATGGTGCCGGATCGACGCTGAGCATGGCCCTGGGTCATGACATAGTTGGCAAACCGATCATTGTAGACTTGGCGAAAATGCCTCACCTGCTGGTAGCGGGTACCACAGGGTCTGGCAAGTCGGTTGGTATTAACGCCATGATTCTGAGTCTGCTGTTCAAATCCACGCCCGAGCAAGTGCGCGTGATCATGATAGATCCAAAGATGCTGGAGCTTTCAGTTTACGACGGCATACCCCATCTACTGACACCGGTTATCACGGACATGAAGGACGCGGCCAATGGTCTGCGCTGGTGTGTCGCCGAGATGGAACGTCGCTACAAGCTGATGTCTATGCTGGGAGTCAGGAACCTGGCTGGCTTCAACAAGAAAGTGATTGACGCCAAGAAAGTAGGCAAGCCCATCATCGACCCAACCTGGCAACCGGATCTGATGCTGTTGGAGGAAGAACAAACCGCACCCGAACTGGTACCGTTGCCCCGCATTGTCGTCATCGTCGATGAATTGGCGGACATGATGATGGTAGTAGGCAAGAAGGTCGAAGAGTTGATAGCACGTATCGCCCAGAAGGCCCGGGCCGCCGGCATTCACCTGGTGCTGGCAACCCAACGGCCGTCTGTCGATGTGCTCACCGGCCCGATCAAGGCTAATATTCCGACCCGCCTCTCCTTTATGGTGCAATCCAAAGTGGATTCGAGAACTATCCTTGGGGAGGGTGGTGCCGAGCAGTTACTTGGTCACGGTGACATGTTATTTCTCCCACCCGGGAGTGGCGTTCCTACTCGAGTCCACGGCGCCTTTGTCAGTGATGAAGAGGTTCATCGCGTGGTGGCAGACTGGAAGCGGCGTGGCACGCCTATGTATATAGAATCGATTACCCAAGCTGGCGATGAGACCGGTGGGGCAGCAGGCCAGGCCGACGCTCAAGGGGAAGAGGGGGATGCACTGTATGATGAAGCCGTCCGCTTCGTCACAGAATCCCGCAGGGCTTCTATTTCTTCAGTACAAAGAAAATTACGCATTGGGTACAACCGAGCCGCGAGGATGATTGAATCCATGGAAGCCACTGGGGTAGTATCAGAGATGGGTAGTAATGGTGCTCGGGAAGTTATCGCACCGCCGCCGCCTCGAGATTAAACCCCTCAATGAAGTGATAAATATGCGTAATACACTAGCTGCGCTGGTTGCAGCATGCCTTGTCGTTTCCACTACAGCCAGCGGCCAGTCTCCGACCCGGCACAGCGACCTGCAGCAGCTGGATTCATTCTTACAGGGAATAGAAACCCTGGCCGCTGACGTGGTTCAACTCATCGTTGAGTCTGATGGGGGCGTATTGGAGGAAAGCTCAATAAAGATGTACCTGATGAAACCAGATGGCTTTTATTGGGAAACCCTGTCGCCATTCCCCGAACTCGTTGTTACTAATGGCAGACTGCTCTGGAACTATCAACCCGACCTCGAGCAGGTGGTGATCGAACGCTGGGATAGCAGTCGATCGGAACTCGCGGTGCAACTGCTAAATGGTCAGACCGACGATCTTGCCGCTGAGTATGTCATTGAAAACGTCTCTCTAGTAGGAGACGAGCACCAGGAATTTACCTTAACGCCAATGGCGGCAGATAGCATTTACGACGAAATATCTATCAATTTCCTGCTGTCAGAGTTGAATACTATTTATCTTGAGAACAAGAATGGACAACAGACAGTTTGGCGCTTCGAAAATGTCGTGCGTAACCAGCCAATGGATGATGAAATTTTCGAATTTCAGCCGCCGGATAATATCGAAGTCATAGAAAACACCTATACCCGGTAGTAACTCCACCGCTGCGGCAGCGACCGGAGCCGCGCTACTCTCTTTTAAAAACACTGGATCACAAAAAGGCATGTATACATATATCGCAGTAGCAATCGGGGGAGCTCTCGGTGCCATGTCAAGATATTGGCTCAGCACCCTGGTCGAGACTTACAATAGCAGTAGTTTTCCCTATGGCACCTTTCTGGTTAATGTCATCGGCTCCTTTCTAATTGGGGTTTGCTTCATCGTGTTTGTGGAAAAGTTGCACTTGGTGGATCAGTGGAGGCCCTTGCTTGTGATTGGGTTTCTAGGAGCATTAACTACATTTTCAACATATTCGCTGGACGCGCTGTTGTTGTTCCAACAAGGCCACTACAATACCGCACTTCTTTATGTAGTAAGCAGTGTCCTGCTTAGTTTGTTTGCAGCCTATAGCGGCATTCAACTCACTCGCGTCCTGCTTTAGTCAGAAACTCCCCGGACTCTGGGGCCAGGAATTACATCATGTTAGACCCGAAGTGGATTCGCTCAGAGCCTGAGGAATTAGCCAGCAAGCTTTTGAAGAAAAAATTTACGCTGGATACAGTCTTGCTAGCGAAACTTGATAGTCAAAGAAAAGAGCTGCAGCTTAAAACAGAAGCTTTACAGAACGAAAGAAATTCCCGCTCCAAAATGATTGGCAAGGCGAAAGCTGCGGGGGAAGATATTTCGGAAATATTGAGCTCCATGGAAAACATGAAGGCTGAGCTCGAAGAAAAAAAAGATCAACTTGCTGCTTTGCAATTCCAACTCCACGAGTACCTGCAAGGAGTCCCCAATGTTCCCGATGATTCGGTACCCGCTGGCGACGACGAATCTGCCAACAAATTAGTGTCGACCTGGGGTGATCCACAGAGCTACGATTTTGAAGTGAAAGACCACGCCGAGTTAGGAGAACATCTAGTCGAGGGCCTGGACTTTGCAGTGGCCAGCAAAATTACTGGTTCTCGCTTCGTGGTGATGCAAGGGCGAATGGCGCAACTGCACCGCGCCCTGATTCAATTCATGCTGGATGTGCATACCCAAGAACATGGTTACACCGAGCTCAACGTCCCCTATATTGTCAATGCGAATTCGCTGCTAGGCACAGGTCAGTTACCCAAGTTTGAAGACGACCTGTTTAAGCTACGAGGGGACCATGATTATTACCTTATTCCAACGGCGGAAGTCCCAGTTACCAATTTAATTCGCGATGAAATCTTGAACCCGGACAGCCTGCCACTTAAATTTGCCTGCCACACTCCCTGTTTTAGATCTGAAGCTGGCAGCTATGGCAAGGACACCAAGGGCATGATTCGCCAACACCAGTTTGAGAAGGTGGAATTGGTGCAGATAGTCGCTGCAGAAAATTCCGCTTCCGCACTTGAGGAGCTGACGGCTCATGCCGAAAAAATTCTACAGTTACTCGAACTTCCTTACAGAAAAGTAATTTTATGTGGAGGCGACCTTGGCTTTGCTGCAGCCAAGACCTACGACCTCGAAGTCTGGCTGCCTTCTCAGAACTGCTATCGAGAAATATCCTCCTGTAGTTGGTTTACGGATTTTCAAGCTCGACGCATGCAAGCCAGAACGCGTAATGCCGCGGGTAAACCACAACTGGTTCATACCGTTAATGGGTCGGGTCTGGCTGTTGGACGCACCCTGGTAGCAATCCTGGAAAACTTTCAGGATGCACGCGGCAGAGTAAAAATCCCCGCAGCATTAGTCTCTTACATGCATGGAATCGAGTATCTCGACTAATGGAACTGCTGCCCATATTCTTGAATATCAGGAACAGGAAGTGCGTCATAGTTGGGGGAGGGGCCGTAGCCTACAGGAAAGCGGTCTTGTTAAATCGCGCTCATGCCAATCTGTATATTGTTGCTCCAAGCCTCTGTGAGCAACTCGAGGAATTGTGTACAGCCAGCAACGCCACGGTAATCCGCGAAGCTTTCTCCTCGGCACAGCTTGATGCCGCTGCGCTGGTCATAGCTGCTACCGACGATAGCGTTACCAATCTTGCCGTAAGCACAGCCGCCGGTTCGCGTAACATTCCGGCTAATGTTGTCGACCAGCCACGGCTTTGTTCTTTTATCATGCCAGCGATCGTCGATCGATCGCCGGTGCTGGTTGCTATTTCCAGTTCCGGCACGGCGCCAGTTCTTGCCAGAAAACTGAAGGAAATGATCGAAGTCGTAATGCCCGGCGACGTCGACAAGCTGGCAAACTTGTTGGCGTCTTATCGGCAGCTACTTAAAGACAAAATTAGAGACCAGGATCAAAGGCTCAAGTTTTGGGAGGATTTGCTGGAGAGCGAGATTCCGGAACTGATTTATACTGACAACGAAGCCGTGGCCAGGGAATTAATTGATCGGCGTATTCAAGAACATTTACGCTTTGCACCCAGCACAGGAGGCAAGGGAGAGGTTTACCTGGTGGGGGCCGGCCCAGGAGATCCCGACCTGCTGACTCTGCGAGCGTTACGCTTGATGTATAAAGCAGATGTAGTGCTCTACGATCACCTGGTATCTGCTGAAATCATGCAGAAGTTACGCCCGGATGCTGACGGAATTTATATTGGTAAAGAACAGGCCAACCCTGGAGTCGGGCAGGAAGGCATCAACGCAATGCTGGTTAGACTGGCGCAGGAGGGTAAAAAAGTTCTGCGACTTAAAGGCGGCGATCCCTTCATATTTGGACGCGGCGGTGAGGAACTGGAAACACTGGCACAATTCGGCATCCCCTTTCAGGTGGTTCCAGGTGTCACTGCCGCCAGCGGTTGTGCAGCGTATGCCGGTATTCCGCTAACCCACAGGGACCACGCTCAATCTGTGAGGTTTCTTACCGGCCATTTAAAAGAGGGCGAACTAAAACTGCAGTGGGATCTGCTGGTGGCAGAACAACAGACCCTGGTTTTCTACATGGGGCTAACAGGCCTAACCACTATTTGCGAACAACTCATCGCTCACGGTATGGTTGCCGATACACCCATCGCCGTGATCCAGCAAGGTACCACCAAGTCTCAAAAAGTTATTACCGCTCAGCTCTCTACTATGCCGGCACTGGCGAAAAAGGAAGCGATCAGAGCGCCCACGATTATTATTATTGGAACTGTGGTTGCACTACGAGGGAAACTTTCCTGGTTAAATAATTGAGGCCCAGGCAGCTTGATGCTGTTTTGATTTTTACAGACAGTTATCAGGTTTTGGCAAGCCGGCAATCTTGCTGGCCAATTTGGCAGGGCTGCCTCCAAACAATTTCATTAGGTAGTTGCTGTTGCCTTTCCCCGGTCCCAACTCCCTTTTTGCCAGGCTTACTAGCGCTCTGCTGGCAGGCGAAACTTGATGCCTCTGGTAGAAGTCTCGCAGCAGATTAACTAACTCCCAATGGGCAGGACTGAGATCGATATTTTCCTGTAGCGCCAACTCATCCGCCACCGCCGGATTCCAGTCATTCAACTCTTTAAGAAACCCCTCCTTGTCGATCGCTACTTCACAGGATCTCACCAGCAGGTGTTTTTTTGAAATGGCCACCTTCAAAACCAACTGACAATCTTGTCGTATTTGCAGCATAGCTCTACAAATCCGCGGTAATTGAGAAACTCAATGTTGGCCAGATTTCGCTTCAACATACCTCGGGCAGCAGCGTCTTCTTGCAAAGTAAACACGCGGATATCGGTATCAAACTTGGTGTCAAGATTTGTCATTGCACAATGGTAGATGCCATCTTCAATAAAAAGAATGCCATCCCCCGGTTTCAGGACGGACACACAGAGGGGCAATAATTTGCTGTCAGGGGTTTTGTTAATAGTGTGCAAGCAACTCATAGATTAAATACGGCATCCGCCTCGTCAATTAGTTTTGCTATCTCCACTCTGCTAACAAGTTGCACATCCTTAATCAGCTCGCTGCTTTGGATATTGCGTTCAGCCAGGGATTCCGCATCGACGCAAACCTCATCAATGCCATAGAGCGACAAAGTCTCCAGGGCTTTGCCCAGGGTCTTGCTGTGAATGCCATCCGCGTGCTGGTTTTTTAGCAACTGATAGATGCCGTCTTGCATAAATACATAGCTGACATTCTGTCCGAACACCGCGCTGGCCAGAGCCATATCCAGGGTCAAGCGGGCATTATTCACGCCATAGGGCGCGTGGCGGCTGATGAAGGTAACGCTTTTTTTGAGAGTATCGTTCGCCATAATCCTAGCCAAAATTAACGATTCGATCCGAATGGATGGTGGCGTCTATCAGTTGACCCAGGCCGGCCAATTCTGAACTGGCGTAGGCACTGACAGCATTGAGATCCTGCCGCCTCGACTCTTGCTGGTCGAGAATACCCCGGTTGACGGCGGAAGAGACACAGACAACCGAATCGAGTTTATGCTCTATTATCAACTGGTCCCATTGCTGTTGCAGATTACGTTCATCCTGGGCAACTACGCTCAGGCGATTGGCGTTGTGGACACCGTCACCGAAGAAAAATAAGCGATAGATGTCATGGCCTTGGTTGAGCAAACTTTGGGTGAAATTAAAGGCGGTCGCAGCGGCTTGTGAAGAGTAGGGCGCTGCATACACCACAATAGAGAATTTCATGTGTGCTTATACCCGCTGTTTAATGAAAAAGCCCCGAATCAACGGGGCTCCATCTAACAGCTTTAGGTGTGGCAGGAATAATTAATTTCTTCCGCTTAACGCGCCGAGTAAATTCAACAGATGAATGAATATATTAAAAATACTCAGGTACAGAGAAACCGTCGCCATAATGTAGTTGCGTTCACCACCGTTAATGATGCGACTGGTATCGAAGAGGATAAATCCAGACATTATCAAGATAACCGCTGCAGATATCGCCAGACTCAATGCGGGTATCTGCAAGAAGATATTCGCGATCATCGCGACCACAGCAACCATTAGCCCGGTGAAGATAAAACCGCCAAGGAAATTGAAGTTCTTGCCGGTTGTTAAAACGTAACCAGACAGGGATAGAAAAATCACCGCGGTTCCACCCAGAGCCTGGGCAACGATTGCCGAGCCATTGGCATAAGCCAGCATATACATCGAAATAATTGGGCCCAGTCCCCCTCCCATCAACGCAGCGAAGGCAAAAACAGCGATCAGTCCGGTGGAAGAATTGGCTGTTTTTCTGACCACGAAGGTCATGATAAAACCACCGATGAAGAGCATAAAACCAGTGCCCTGACCTACTTGCATAACCATTGTTGCGACAGCGCACAAGGCACTGACGAATAAAGTCATCGAGAGCAACATATAGGTATTGCGGATAACTTTATTTGCTGCCAGCGCCGAACTTTGACTCTGGCTTATATTTAATTCAACTTCGTTCATCGCATACTCCAACAGATAGATTTACGTGAATAACGACTAGCTACTGTTCTTATTAATGCTTACTAGTGTCCATATGGAGGCTCATGCCACTAAATTCAATGGCTTATAACGCTGAGCCACAACCATGACTTGGAAATATGATACCGGTAACCGCTGGAAAATCAACGGTTTTCGATCAACAAAGAGCTTAACTCGTCGGGAAAGTCCACGGCTGTATAGGTAGTGAGTACAGGCCCCGGTCTTTCTGTCTGAACTTGAGTGCTGCAGCATCGCATCGCTGGCTCAGTCGTCACGCAATAATCTCCGTCACGCCCTGTTGACTCGAACGGGGATTATAGTAAGATTCTGCCCCTATCGCGGAGGGGTGGCAGAGCGGTTGAATGCACTGGTCTTGAAAACCAGCGAGGATGAAAGTCCTCCGAGAGTTCGAATCTCTCCTCCTCCGCCATTTTCTTTTCTCCCGAGTGGTCCGACTTCGCCGAATCAGGCGCCACCTTGTTGCCACAATTAATCCCGGTATCGCCCCGATTTGACGATGCTGTGGATACATTTGGCTGTTTTAATGAAGACTCAATCAACTACAAATTGATTGAACCCTCCTTAAAGCTCGACCCCGCTTGAAGGCCCTCATTTGAGGGCCTTTTTTTAAGCGAGATGTGCTGGTGAGATATAAATAGAAAAGCTTAACGAGGTGCCGGTATGTTACTCAGTGCAGTAACATTAGATTTGTTGAGAGCAATGAAATCTGCCAGGATTCTGCCGCTTTCCAATAACAGCGGATCATCTTCTTCCGGCTCTGGTTCGTCGTCATTGGTGTCAGCGACGCCGTCGTTGAGGGCTAACTCAGACTCTTCGACCGCCGCTGCCAACGCTTCATCGGACATCCATTCCTCCAGCGGCAAGCCTTTGAGAAGGCGCCGCATGTTCTCGGCATCGAAGGCTTCTCTGCGATTAGCCTCGCGTTCGAGCTTTACGACCTGCTCATTCAAGGAAAGCTGCTCTTGCTCGCGCAGTCTTTTGGTGCGTTTAATCTGATCGATCAAATAGATGAAGTCTGGTGAAGCCTCGGCGCGCTCATTATGTAATTGCTTGAGCTCTGGCAACAAAGCCTGGATTGGTTGATAGGGACGGTATTCTACCGGGCGTACAGTGTCCCAGGGCAGGGCGCCATCGAGATTACTCTCGCCAATATTATCGTAGGCATCATAGAAATCTGGAAATTCAATATCCGGAATTACGCCGCGGTGTTGGGTGCTGGCGCCGGAAATTCGATAAAACTTGGAACGGGTGAGTTTTACCTGGCCGTAGTCCATAGGAATAATTTCCTGGACGGTGCCCTTACCAAAGGTCTGGCCGCCCAACACGAGTCCGCGCTGGTAGTCCTGGATTGCGCCAGCAAAAATCTCTGAAGCCGAGGCGCTGGTGCGATTTACCAGTACCGCCAGGGGGCCGTCGTAAGCCACCTCGGGATCATTGTCGCCGAAGGAGCGGGTGAAGCCATTGCGGATGCCGGAGTAGCGGATCTGTACCGTTGCTCCAGTTTCGATGAACAGCCCAACCAGTTGATTTGCCTCGCTAAGGCTACCGCCGCCATTGTTGCGAAGGTCGACGACAACGGCGTCAACACCTTCTTCCTCTAATTCGTCTAACAATACGTGCACGTCACGGGTGGAACTCTTGAAGCCTGCCTCGCCGCGAGCTGCGGCTTCAAAGTCGAAGTAAAAAGTAGGCAGATTGATGACACCAATCTTGTAATCACTGCCTTCGTAACTCAATTCAATGACCTCTTTTCCCGCGGACTGGTCTTCGAGTTTTACGGTGTCGCGAGTAATGCTGACAATGGAGGCGCTGGTTTCACTCACCGCATCCGCAGATATTACATTGAGGCGAACGACCGTGCCTTTCTCACCGCGAATCTGAGCTACGACATCGTCCAGGCGCATGCCAACCACATCCTGCAAATCACCGTCTAGACCCTGACCAATGGCGATAATTCGATCACCTTGTTTTAACTCGGCACCGCGTTCGGCTGGCCCCCCCTTGATCAACTCAACCACCTTGGTGTATTCATCCTCGGTAGTTAGCTGGGCGCCTATTCCCTGCAGGGAAAGTGACAGGCCCATATTAAAGTTCTCTGAATCTCGGGGAGAGAAATAGCCAGTGTGCGGATCGACAGTCTTCGCCACGTTAGACAGGTAGGCCTGGAATATATCCTTGTCATTGGTCTTCAGGAGCTGGCTCAGCCGATTGCGGTAACGCTTGGCCAACTTTTCCTTGATCTCGTCGTTGTCGTCTCCGGTTAGTTTTAAGCTCAATACGCTATTCTTCATTCTCAGGCGCCACACTTCATCCAGCTCTGCCACCGAACTGGCATAGGGAATGTCTTTTCGATCCAGTTCAATATATTCATCGATAGTAAAGTCCATCTGAGGAATATGGTTTTCGATTCTGTCAATCGCATAGATCAGACGTTCGATGACTCTCTTGTAGTACAGGTTGTAGATGTCAAAGCCGGCTTCAACATCACCGTTCTCGAGCGTGTCATCCAGTGTGTAGCGATAATTGCTGAGTCTGTCGACGTCATCTTTGAGGAAATACAGGTGAGCACCATCCAGTGTATCCAGGTAGCTGTCGAAAAGG
>CAVOFA010000093.1:0-11251 GCA_963694865.1 Gammaproteobacteria bacterium
AACCAAAGGAGCCAGATGATAATCCAATAGTACCAAAACTCAGAATAAGGCTTTCTGATGGAAAGGTACGTGAACTGCAAAGCATGAGCAGTACCTATTTCTATGTAGACGGCAAGCCAATAAGCGCTGAAGAGTTTTTGAAGAGGTTGTTTGACACACTTAAACTACCAGAGCTATTGGGAAGTGAAGAGCAACTGCGCAAGCTGTGGGCAAATCCACTGACACGCAGAGACTTACTACAGAAGTTAGAAAAAAACGGCTGCCATAAAGACGACTTACTTAAGCTACAAGAACTTATCAACGCAGAGAATAGTGACTTGTTTGATGTGCTTGAGTACATTGCATATGCAAAGCCTACCGTCAGTCGTGCTGCACGTGTAGAAACTAACAAAGACAATATCTACAACCTATTGAATGAACAGCAACGAGAGTTCGTCAGTTATGTACTGCGTAACTACGTCAATGAAGGCGTGGATGAGTTAGACGTAGGAAAACTAAGCACGGTGCTTACAGCAAAGTATGGAAGCATACACTCAGCACAGCAGCAGCTAGGCAGCGTTGAAGATATACAGCGTACGTTCATAGATTTCCAAGCTGAATTATACAAAGGTTATGTTGCATGAACGTTTGGGTAGTAAGGTTACAGTGTTTGTAACTCATAAATACCTAAGTTACTGATAAAACAGAGGTTAGCAGTTGATGTTAAGCACCAAAAGAGGGTGTAAGAGTTACACGAAAGTTACACGCTTTTATTTTCGTGCTTGTAGCCCTTTATCTATAAGGGGTTGTAATCCAGCAACTATTGAGTGGGAATAACGTCAGCGCTGTTGCTATCAGCCGTTTCCTATTTTCATGAAAATCCTCTTCCTCAAAACCGTTCCAGTAGTGTCCTGGAGTTCGAAAAAGTCACTGAACTTCGCGCCCGGCATAAGCACGCTTTCAATTTTATGTGCGGGTCTGGTTGTTTTTGGTGTGGGTGAGGCACTGTTGATAGCCGCCGGTGCCGGCGTCAGCCCCTGGACAGTATTTGCTCAGGGTATTTCTATAATCTTCAACTGGAGTATTGGTTACTCTACTTTAGCTGTCAGTGTCGGGGTGTTGTTATTCTGGATTCCACTGAAGCAGGTACCAGGCCTGGGAACTCTGCTTAACGCCACTGTTATAGCGGTTGCGATAGAGCTGTCCCTGCCTTATTTGCCACAGCCTGAACTATACGCTCTGAAAGTAGTTGAAATTGTTATCGGTATTTTAATGGTGGGGCTGGGCAGCGGCATGTATCTAATTGCCAATCTTGGTCCAGGCCCGCGGGATGGCTTGATGCTTGGCCTACAACGCCTGATCGGCTTTCCCATTGCGATAGTCAGAATGTCGCTGGAAATCTCTGCCGTTGTTGTTGGTTGGCTACTTGGCGGCACTGTCGGTTTAGGAACCTTGCTTTTTGCTTTGGGAATTGGCTATGCGGTGTCTATTGGGCTGTTTTCGGTGTCGCGTGTATCGACAAAATCGAAATAGACGATACCGCACTGTGAGAAGAAAATTCAACGCCCTGAGCTCCCCAATTTAGGCTGCTCCGAATTCAATCCGTCCTCTGGTGTTTTCAATTATTCAGAGCTTGCTTAAGGTAGGAAAAAATCCAGCCCCCGTTCTACTATTACACCGCCAAACATCGATCCTATGGGGATCAATAAGTACAGTGCAAAACGCGCAAGCGTTGGACTGTCGAAGGGCCAGTTTCGAACCGCTTCAATGACATTTTTGTAGGCAGCAATTTCAACGATAGATTGCTGCGCATCGACGTTGGATTTCAAACTGGTTCTCGCGTTTTTGAGTGCCTGCCGACACCACTTCAGTTCTTCTTCTTTGGCCATGCTTATCTTTCGGCGAATGCCTCTAAGTGGCAGCATCAATCCAATCCAGGCGAATATTGCAAATACCGTTAATATTTGGAACATCAATAAGCCGAAACTGGGCTCAAGCAGAAACAGCGATAGGACGGAAGACATGCCCACTACCACCAGTAAAGCATTGGTCAAGCCCTGACGCACCAGCGGCTGGTAGGGCTGCAAGTCCAGCAGGTCCAGCGCTGCGATGCTGTCCGACAACCTGGACAGGCGCGAAGACTCGACTACCAACACATAGAGCAGGCAACTCATCCACCAGCTAAAGAAAGGCCCTAACACTCGCATCCATAGCGCGTCGTAGTTAGTCTGTCGCCAGTCCCAGGGGTTTGAACCGACTGTGGTGGTATTGGTGGCGTGTATGTCCACCAGTATCCCGAGCAAACCAGCAAGCAGTAAACCCCACCAGAGGTGTTTGCCAATGCCTTCGACAATAGTTTTTTGCAGCGAATTGTTTTCCACAACCAGAGCCAGGTCATGGGCAGTTTTGCTGGTAGCCTTCAGCAAGTAAACGTAAGCAGAGGCGGTGTAGGCGGTGAGGAGAATATGAATTAGGGCCGGTCAAAAACAGCAGCAACAGTATGGCGGAAACAGTGATGCCTATTGCAGCAGGGTTACCGGGTAGAGCGTCGAATAGTCTCAGCGTCCAGGGTGTTATGTAGGCTTTGCTTAAGCTGGTGTCGTTGTTCACACTGCTACTATATCTGAATATTCGGACACGGTGTAAGCATCCCCTTGCTTAAACCTTGCCATGCCGGCGCTGGACCTGGAAAGCATTAATATCCTCGATGCTGGCCGTGCATAATACTGTCAGCACGGTTTGGGGGATACAATTGCGGTAACATGGGACGTATTACCTATATCTTTTTTTATCCTGGCCGACCTACTGCGAATGAATTCTGAGCAAGATAAAAGCAAACTGCAGGCGGCAAAAACTTCCGCTGAACACCAGCACTGGATGCGGCAGGCAATCCAGCAGGCTCGCGCGGCAGGTGCTAGCGGTGAAGTGCCTGTAGGGGCAGTGTTGGTAGCCGCCGGCAAGATTATCGGCAGTGGTTATAACCAGCCTATCGGCAGTCATGATCCTACTGCACACGCTGAAATAGTGGCGCTTAGAGCGGGTTCCCAGAGTAAGCAGAATTACCGTCTTCCCGCCACCACCCTTTACGTTACTATCGAGCCCTGTACCATGTGTGTCGGCGCGCTGGTCCATGCCCGCGTCGAATTACTGGTGTTCGGTGCGCGAGAGCCACGGGCAGGTGCAATCGTAAGTCAGGCCAATTTACTTGACGAGCAACACTACAATCACAAACTCAGCTATGTCGAAGGCGTACTGGCAGAGCAGTGCGGTGAGCTTGTTAAGGCATTCTTCCAGGCCAAACGCGGCTTGGGATAGCCGTTCAAAACACTTGCCCTGTTCGTTAGCGGATTGCCTTAAGCGGATGTGCTCGTTACTGCGCTTACTTTTGTTCGATGGCGCGCGCAGGTTTTCCTGAATTCAACGCTCAAATCCAGTATCATTGTGTTCACGAAATTGTCTCAGTAATGAGCTTATTAAATCAGCTGTTTAACAGTCAGTTTGCTCAAGATTGCAATAGCTTTTAAGCCGTCAAATCACCGCCAGTTCGAGCCAGGGTACCATCAATGCAAGCGATGTTTGGGGCGGCAGCCCTGTCTGCATTCAAGACGTCCAAATTACTCGACATCCTCCAAGCCAAAATTCCGCTGGTCAACGCCATTTCTGCCCAATTCGTTCACTTCATCGACGGTGATGGGGAGCTGGGTGAGCAACAACAAGCCAGACTGCAGTCGTTGCTCGAGTACGGCAGCGATTTTCAGTTGCACAGTCTCGATGCTGCCGGTACTGCGCAGCTGAGTCGGGTAGTGGTACCGCGGCCTGGCACCATCTCGCCCTGGTCCAGCAAAGCCACCGATATTTTGCACAATTGTGGCTTGGCGGTTATCACACGAATCGAACGCGGCATTGTCTTTACGATTTCTGCCGCTGCGATTTTGTCAGCTGAAGAAAGCACCACGCTGGATTCGCTACTGTATGACCGCATGACGCAGGCAGTACTGGATACGGTCGAAGCGGCGGCTGTTTTATTCAGCAGCGCCGAACCTGAGCCGGCGCAATCTGTGGATATGTTGCATCAGGGCAGGGCGGCTCTTGGCCGCGCCAATACTGAAATGGGCCTGGCGCTGGCGGCTGATGAAATTGATTATCTGTTTGATTGTTTCACCGAGCTTGGGCGCAATCCAGTAGACGTGGAGCTGATGATGTTTGCCCAGGCCAACTCAGAACATTGTCGCCACAAGATTTTTAATGCCAGTTGGAGTATCGATGGCGAACAGCAAGCCAATACTCTATTCGGCATGATTCGCAATACCCATGAAAAATCCCCAGACGGAGTCCTTTCTGCCTACTCTGACAACGCCGCGGTAATGCGCGGGCATGAGAGTCAGCGATTTTTCCCGGACCCGCAATCCAAAACTTATGCATTTAACGATGAAGCGGTGCATATATTGATGAAGGTGGAGACTCACAATCACCCCACGGCTATCGCCCCATTTGCAGGCGCTTCGACTGGCTCCGGTGGCGAAATCAGAGATGAGGGCGCCACCGGCAAGGGCTCCAAACCCAAGGCCGGCCTTAGCGGTTTTAGCGTATCCAATCTGCATATTCCAAAACTGCCGCAGCCCTGGGAAGAAGACCTGGGTAAGCCAGCCCATATCGCCTCGGCACTGGAGATCATGCTGGAAGGGCCTATCGGTGGGGCCGCGTTTAACAATGAGTACGGTCGACCAAATCTGTGCGGTTATTTTCGCAGCTTCGAAGCAGTCGTCACTAATGAAGCTGGTGAGGAAGAAGTGCGAGGCTACCACAAGCCCATCATGCTTGCTGGTGGCATCGGCAATATTCGCGAGCAGCACGTGCTGAAGCAGAGTATAGCCGCGGGCGCTCAACTTATCGTGCTCGGTGGACCCGCGATGTTGATCGGCCTGGGTGGCGGCGCCGCATCGTCGATGGCAGCAGGCAGTGGCAGTGAGGATCTGGATTTTGCTTCGGTGCAGCGTGAAAACGCCGAGATGGAACGTCGTTGTCAGGAGGTTATCGATCAGTGCTGGCAGCTTGGCGATGTTAACCCAATTGCATTTATCCACGATGTAGGGGCTGGCGGCTTATCCAATGCCTTGCCGGAATTGGTGAAGGATGGAGGCTGCGGCGGCGTCTTCAATTTACGCGCCATTCCTAACGCCGAATCTCAGATGTCACCACTGGAGATCTGGTGTAACGAAGCGCAGGAACGCTATGTGCTGGCCGTGAACGACGCTGACCTGGCTCGATTCAGGGCAATATGCGAAAGAGAGCGTTGTCCCTATGCAGTGGTGGGAGAGTCTACGGCGGCAAAACATATTCGCCTCGACGACTCCCATTTTGCTAACAGTCCGATTGATTTGCCCATGGATGTACTGTTTGGCAAGCCTCCCAAGATGCATCGTGACGTCGTCTCGGGAAAAATTGTGACTGGGAAATTTGTCACCGCCGCGATAGCAATAGAATCAGCGGTGGAGCGCGTCCTCGCCTTGCCGACGGTAGCTAGCAAGAGTTTTCTTATTACCATCGGCGATAGAACCATTACCGGCCTGGTGAGTCGTGATCAGATGGTTGGCCCCTGGCAGGTTCCGGTGGCCGACGCGGCGGTGACTGCTACCGCCTACAGCGCTTATACCGGCGAGGCCATGGCGCTGGGTGAGCGCACTCCGCTGGCTCTGTTTGATGCGCCAGCTTCCGGGCGCATGGCAATCGCAGAGGCGGTTTGCAATATCGCCTGTGCTCAAATTGACAAAATTTCCGACATAAAGCTATCAGCAAACTGGATGGTGGCGGCGGGACATGGCTGTGAAGATCAAAAATTATATGCCACCGTCGAAGCGGTGGCGATGGATCTGTGCCCGCAGCTGGGTATCTGTATTCCTGTGGGCAAGGACTCGATGTCTATGCGCACGGTCTGGCAGCAAGGCGATACCGTAAAGAGTAACACCGCACCCCTTTCTTTAATCGTAAGTGCCTTCGCGCCAGTAGGCGATATCAGGGCTACGCTTACGCCGCAGTTGCGAACCGATCAAGGTCCCACTTGCCTGCTATTGATAGATCTGGGCAGGGGCCAGAATCGCCTGGGGGGTTCCGCTTTAGCCCAGGTGTTTAGACAGATGCAGGGGGCGGTGCCCGACCTGGATAATGCTGCAGATCTGGCGTCGCTGTTTGCCTTCGTACAGCAGTGTCGAGCTGCCGGTCAGCTGCTTGCCTATCATGATCGTTCCGACGGTGGCTTGTTTACAACACTGACAGAGATGGCGTTCGCCGGGCACTGTGGGCTCGATGTGCAATTGCAATCCTTGCTGGATGTAGATTCGTCCGGCAATGCGGATCATGGTTTAAGCGTTCTGTTCGCGGAAGAGCTGGGTGCGGTTGTGCAGGTAAGCGAGGAGGATTTGCCGGCGCTGATGGCGGCCGCAGATACTCACGGCCTGGGTGATTGTGTTCATCGCATCGCCGTAGTCAACGACAGCGACAGCATCGTTGTTTGCGCCGGAGAGCGAACGGTATTTTCGCGTTCGCGAATTGATCTGCAACGGATCTGGTCAGCTACCAGTTATCACCTACAGAGTTTGCGAGACAACTCGGCCTGCGCGCAGGAAGAATTCGATGGGATTCTACAACAGCAAGACCCCGGGCTGAATGTGGAGCTCAGTTTCGATGTCAACGAGGATGTGGCAGCGGCATATGTGAATACAGGCAGCAGACCTCGAGTTGCCGTCTTGAGAGAACAGGGCGTAAATGGACAGATCGAAATGGCGGCAGCCTTCGACCGCGCCCACTTCGACGCGGTTGATGTCCACATGACTGATATTATCAGTGGCCGGGTAAAGCTTGATGAGTTTAATGTGTTGGTTGCCTGTGGTGGTTTTTCCTATGGTGATGTTCTGGGAGCAGGCGGTGGTTGGGCCAAGTCGATCTTGTTTAGTGACTCAACTCGAGCGCAGTTCGAACAATACTTTACCAACCCAAACACGCTGACCCTGGGTGTGTGCAATGGCTGTCAGATGGTGTCGCTGTTACACGAACTGATTCCCGGCGCCGACAATTGGCCCAGCTTTGAAAAAAATCGCTCGGAGCAATTCGAAGCAAGATTGTGTTTGGTGAGCATCGGAAAAACTGCCTCTGCTTTTCTCCTGGGCATGGAAAATTCCCGCTTCCCCCTCGCCATAGCCCACGGTGAGGGTAAAGCGGAGTTCAAGCAGGAGTCTGCGCTACAAGCACTCGACGCCAGCGCTGCGATCGCGATTCGCTATGTAGACAGTTACGGCGCTACGACCCAAACCTATCCGGCTAATCCCAATGGCTCGGCCGCGGGTATAGCAGGACTTTGTAGTGGGGATGGCCGGGTTACCCTGATGATGCCGCACCCAGAGAGAGTGTTTCGTGCCAGCCAAAATTCCTGGCATCCACAGCACTGGCAGGAAGATGCCCCCGCCATGCGCATGTTTCGCAATGCGCGCAAATGGCTGGGCTGATATGAATCAGCCACGCCTGCATAAGATTGAATTTTATGTGCCCCAGTCCCATCTGCAAGCCGTCAAGTCAGCTATGTTCGCTGCCGGTGCCGACGGCATTGGCGATTATGACTGCTGCGCCTGGCAATGCCTGGGACAGGGCCAGTTTCGTCCCCTGGCAGGCAGTTCGGCCTATGTAGGTGAAACCAACAAGCTGGAAACCGTGGCCGAGTACAAGGTTGAAATGATCTGCACGGAGATGGCTTTGGGCGCTGCTATTGCTGCACTAAAGCACGCCCACCCCTACGAAGAAGTGGCTTATTTTGTATTAGGGATCAGAGGATCCCTTCCTACACAAGCTTTCTAGGTGGGAGGGCGCGAGCGCGTCGTGACAGGGTGGCTTCGGAAACGCCGAGGGCGGTGGCCGCCTTTTTCTGGTTGCCGTCATAGTAACTCAGCACATGTTCCACCACGGCACCTTCAAAACTGCGCATCATCTGCTTAAGCTGCAACGGCTGTTGCTGGCTGGGGTCGTCATTGATGATCATGCAATCGGTCACCCTGGTCAGTAATGCCTTGTGAAATTTTCTTTCCCGGGAATAGGGTACGAATGTAAGCAGGCGAAACAAGCGAGTCTTCTCTTCGGCGTATATCATCATTGCCAGCATCAGGGTCAGTGTCAGCGACATAAAGATTGCGCCATTAAAAGCGCTCCCTGCAGCCATCATGCCTATCACCGCAACCGCAACCAGTACCGGTGCCGCCGTGCTAATGAGTACCACCAGGCAGCGCTGGCGAGAGATGTTGGAATCGGCACGTAATAATCCGCGCAACAGCAACGCGATTGCCAGCGCCAGCCCTGCCAGAGCATAGAGTTGGAAAATCCAGTAATTGTCACCGGCAACGCGGGTAATGGAGTAGCTGGTTGGTTCGGCAGCTGCTATCACCGAGCGACTAAAAATAAGCGCGAGAATCATAGCCGCCAGCAGCAGGTTCAGAGTCAATTTGATCTTTGCTGTCTGCCACGTGAATTCGGAGTAGTCCAGACACAGGTTGATATAGGAATGAATGATGAAGATGACGCAACAGTAGTAGGACAGCAAGATCAACATCAGTGTAGATTCGCTATAGGCGGCGTTGATGGAGAGTAGTTCGACTATGTTGAGAAAAAATACGGCGAGAAAGAAGACGCCAAGATTGATGTTTTCTCGGCGCAAAGAATCGTGATAGCGAAGAAAAATACCTATCTTTAAGCCAATAGCTAAAAAAGAAGGTAGTACCAGTAACTCCATGAGTAAACCTTGCTGCTATTGCTGTCTCGATAATGCCCTGTTTGCCAACTTTATACTAGAAAGTGACGGCGCAACAACTGTATCCGGCTCCGGGCTTGCGAGTCGGCTATATCACCAGGCCAATCTGGCTGATAGAGAGGCCACTGCCAGCGCCCAGAATAAGTATCCTGTCACCGATATTGGGGTTCGCTCTTTCGAGAGTGACGGGAATAGTTGCGCTGGTGAGGTTACCATCGCTCTGAAAAATAGTAGGAGCCTTTTCCAGGGCAATGCCGGCTAATTTTGCCATTCTGTGATGGGGTTTGCTTCCAACCTGATGACAAATCAGATGATCGACGTCATCCGGGCTCCAATCCAGCATTTTGTAGGTCTCTTTTATCAGCGACCGGTGCATACGGATCATCACCGCGGAGATCTTGTCCATGATCATTTGGCCGCAGCGCTTGCCGTTGTCATCGAATTTGTAGAAACACAGGTTGGTATAGCGTCCGCGGCTGGTGAAGCTGTAGTTCTTGATGCGGGAGTGTTGCGTGGCGCGTTGCAGAATTATCGCGCCGCCGGCGTCGCCGGTGGTGAAACCACCAATCTTATTGTGAAAATTATCCAGCGTGGGAGTGGCCTTGATGTCTTTTATGACATCGTGGACCAGGTGGCTGGGCACTTCGCCCGTGACCACCAGTACATTTTCCGCGGCGCCGGTGGCGATCATGGCGTCACCCACGGACATGCCGTTGGAAAATCCGTGACAGGCGTTGCTGATGTCCATGCAGGTGGCGTTTATACACCCTAGTTCTCGCTGTACGCGGTGTGAAGTGGCAGGTTCTATCCAGTCGCGGTCGATGCCGCAAAATAACACCATGTCGATGTCCCTGGGATCGAGACCGCATTTCTCCAGCGCCTGTCTGCCTGCACTAATCGCCAGATCAGATGGCTTTTGATCGCTGGAGGCAAAGCGCCGTGAGTGAATACCGGCCATATCCTCGATGAAGGAGCTTGGAATGCCGAATTGTTGCTCAGAGTCGATTTCATCCATGAGCTCTTGCGATGAAACCACCTGTTGCGGCAGATAGGTGCCTATCGCTGCTATCCGGGAGTGTCCGATCATATGCATGAGCATTCCTTGTTAATTGCACTGTGGGTCGGCTATTTGTGGCGCCATTAGAATTACTTCCTATCGTATTACGTTATTGAGCAGATTGCTGACCAATCGATTTATTTTTATGCTACAGAAAGGCGAGATTTCAATTGTGAAATTAGGCTGTAGCGCACGGGGTCTAGGCGAATACAGCTAAAACCTGGCTCTTAGGGAATTGTCCTACAGACGCGCCGAGATTTAGAGGGGCAGATCAGACTGCTTAGTAATTGAGCCTGGCACTGGCATGCAACTAGTCTTTGGGGTTTGAATTTGCGTGGCTGTGACTGATCAGACTGGTGGTTATGCTGCGATTCTCACCATGGTGGATGTCGAACATGCGCACGGGAAAACTGGCGTTGCGCAAATCATCGAAATAGTGCTCCAGTGTGGTCTTCACAACCGGAAAGGCTATCTCATCCCAGGGTATTTCCGCTTCTGTAAACATCGCCACTTCCAGCGACTCAACACCGGCAGCGAAGTCCAGATTTGCCAGTTCGGCACGAAAAAACATATACACCTGGTTGATTTTGGGGAGGTTGAACAGTGTGTAAAGGCTATCGTCCCGAACGGAGACCAGCGCACCGGCTTCTTCGGCGGTTTCTCTAATGGCGCCGACAAGACTCGACTCACCATTCTCCATGTAACCGGCTGGTAGCGTCCACTTGCCGAGTCGAGGCTGAATCGCACGCTTACAAAGCAACACTTTTTCACCATAGATCGGCACCGTCCCCACTACATTTTTGGGGTTTTGATAGAAGATACTGCTGCAATGATCGCAACAGTGGCGTGGTTTATCGTCGCCGTCAGGAATTCGATAAACCAGGGGAGCGGCGCAGTGGTGACAATATTTCATTTATCGTGAGTCAAAGTTAAGTCCCTGCGATTCTGGTGCTTGCCAACAGGCTGGCAAGCTAACTACGCAGGGTAATGAACGGGCTGGAGATGCGATGTTAAAAATATCTACAGCGGAGCAGTTATTTTACTGCTTTCGGGCTCGTGTTGAAACAGAGCTGGCTGAGATGATGTGCTGTAGGGGAAACTGTGCCTGGCAAAGGGTGTCCACACAGAGGTGTATAGACAGACTGTAGACTCCCTAGATGCGGTTGATTTCGCAGTGCAAACGGAATCGTTTTGATGTCATATAGGCTTCCATAGCCCGCAGCCGCTGCTCCAGTGTGCTGAAGGTTTTGCTGCACTTATTGGCAGAATAGGAGCTGCCGGCGCCATTGGCCTTGTTAGATTCGAATTCCGGCTTGTCTGCAAAATCCCTTGCCGCGTCCTTGCCCCGCAGCATCTCTTCGTCGTTGACGTAGCTCTCAGGTATACCGTGTTTGCGGGCGCGGCGGGCTTCTTTGCGCTGTGCACGC
>CAVOFA010000094.1:0-10960 GCA_963694865.1 Gammaproteobacteria bacterium
ATATAGAAAAATAGTGTTAGATCGCCGAGTCTCAAAAGGCATTCGATGAAACCATATTTCCCTTTAAAGCACAATAAGAGACCACCGGCTTAGATCTTGCTCAGTACCGAGATTAAGCGCTTAAAATGGCTAGTTGCGTGGGTTGCCTGGCAGGGATTGAATGAATTGTCCGCTTTGTCGATTACGATCGGTAAAAATGGGCTGGTCCGCGTTGCGTCCACCTCTGAAAATGGGGACCCCCTGACTGATGCCAGCGCCACCCTGAAAATTGAACACGCGATCAGCGCCTTGCTGAATGGCTTGTGTATTCAGATGTTCTGACAGCGACGCCAGCTCATCTTCAGTGAGATCGAAGGCAAGCGCTTCAAGTTGGGATTCGAGGCTGTTGATTGACTGCATTTCGCTGCGCATCTCACCTCTCCCCAGTTGCTGGCTCCTCATTTCCATCATCAGGTCCATGCGAGCCTGAGTTTGATCGGCAATCAAATTGCTCAGGGCAGCGACAATAACTTCCTTGCGCTCATCGGACGCATCCAGGTTCTGTAAGAAACCACCAAACTGTCCGTGCAGTGACATTAGCTGGCCCAACTCTGTGGGATCCAGGGCGGATAATTGTGTCAATAGACTAAGCCGGGGAGAGCGCTTCTGAATCTCGGTTTGTCGCTGCAATTCCGCAGTGACCTGTCGCCGAACTCTGCGCTCCAGCTGCCTGTAATCCGGATCAAGCTGAGTTTGCGCGAGATCCAGCTCGTTGCTTGTTGATGTCAGTTGGCTGTCGAGCGTGTTGAGCTCGGATTCCAAATCGCCGACCCGGTTCTCATAGCTAAGACGCAGGCGGCTATTGTCTTCAACCTGTGACATGAGTCGGCTCACTTGCTGCTCGTAGTCCTGCAGCTGCTGCGCATGCAATCGATTCTGCTGCTGTGCGTTGTAGCCGTACACGCTGGCAGCAACAAATCCTAGTGCGAGTACGCTAATGATAATTTTCATGACAAAATTCGCTGTTCAAATGGGCGGCTGTGGCGAGCCTATGACTTTTTACGGTCCGCACCGATGGTGTCTCTGACATGACCGGACAAAGGCTTCTCTTCTTCCAGTACGCGGATAAGTAGATTTGCGCCTACAAAGATCGCCGCGATGGCGGTAATACCCAGTACCAGCGTAATTCGAAATATCATCACAATTGTAAACCCGGTAAAATAGAACACCAATTCGGCGGCTACGTTTACCAGCACCAGGGCGATACCCAGTGTCATCCAGACTATTTTTTTCATAAACCAACCGTCACAAAATGTTAAGAAACCTCTGAGTAATGAATCAATATCTCTGACCTGCAGAGCGGCCGCGATTTGCTTATTTTGAGAGTAACAGTATTCCCTGAATGTGACCACCATCGTATGCGGTGAAGATAAAGACATCGTCGATTGAGTCCCGATTTAACATGGCCGGAATGATATCGCCTGCCGTAGTGTCTATCCCAAGGTCTATAGATATGTCCGCTGAACGGTTCTTAATGCTCTCCAGGTGTGGGTTGGTATTGATGGATATATTGTTCAGGATCTCACGGATATTTATTTCGTAGTTATCACGTTCGCGGCTGTAATTCAGCGCCCCCAGAAATTCCGTAGAGCCTGAGTCAGGTTTAATGCTATTGAGGAATATCTCTAATTGATTATTTACCAGTACCAGGAGATCTTCATTGTCCAGGCTGGCATCCACACTGGCGGTGCTGGTAGGAATATTTTCACCGTTTCCGTTGGCTTCTACCTCGTTTGCCAGATCTCTGACAGATGTTGCCAGACGAATAACTGAGGGGAATTTGAGCTCCACCGTGATCTTCCTTGTTGGGCGACGTGAGAAACGTTCGCCATCGTTAGGATAAATGAATGCTTCGATGGAGACACTGCCGGAAAGAGCGAGCCAGACGAAAATATCCCCAACCGATATCGGTTCTACCCGCCACAGCCACAGGTCTTTAAGTCCGTCCTCGTCCTCATCATATAAAAAAGTACTCAACACATTAGCACCGGATCGCAATACTTGTCGGGGGTTTTCGAAATCCATGCCGTCGCTGTTGCCCACGAATAAACTGACCTTGCCACCTTCTCGTAGCAACAAGTCATCGACACCATCCTGGTCCACATCTTCGAGAATTTCTTCGTGAGTTAGAGCCAGCACGCCGGTCAGGTTAGAAAAGTCCAGGTTGTCAATATCGAATTCACCAAGCCGCTCTTCTATCTCCGTAATATCCAGGCTGTAGCTGGGTTTTACCGGGAAGTAGCGCGCTCCCAGGGCATCCGCCAGAAACACTTCCAGCACTTCATCGGTGCGGGAGATGAGGTCGTCAAAGCCATCGCTGTTGACGTCACGCAATTCCATCATCGGAATTCGAATCGCCTGACCCGTTCGCCGCTCCAGGCGGTTAGCGTTAAGATTGGTTCGTATTCGAAAATCAGATTGCACGGACAGTGCGGCCTGGTAGCCACTTCTGCCATCGCTGACGAAGAGGTTGAGGACGCCGGCACCAGGAATGATCAGATCGTCATTACCATCACCGTTGATGTCGCGGGAAAAGTACAGGCGATTAATTCCCTTGCTGAGGAAACCCCGCAAGCCGGCTTTAATAGAGCGGGGTTCGAGAATGGTGTATTCGTCTACCTGCCACGCCAGTACTTCCTTGCCATCAATGAGTGCGATGATGGCTACCGAGTCGGCTTCTCCGTAACCAGAGCTGATGTCCCAACCGACAGCCTGACCTGGAAACTCGATTGTGTCGAATCCCGATTCAAAATCGAAACCAGCTTCTGTCTGAAAATAAATTCTAAGATGGTCGTCAACCACCGTGATCAGTTCTTTTAAGCCATCGTTGTTGGTGTCGGCAATAATTAAGCTTTCGGATGCGGCGGGAAACTTAAACGCCTGGCTTTTATATTCCAGCTCGGCAGCCACAGCCATCGAACAAGAGTTTGCAAGCACCAGGCCGAAGACTGTGTAGCGTAGTAAAAGCCTCATGGTATAGCCACCAGGATGGTGGTGGCGGTGCCATGGCGTAATAGCAGGTCTGGCCTGGAATCTTCATTAAGATTCATGACTTCAAATTCAAAAACGGTTTTGGAAGAAATGTACTCCCAGAAGGGTTGGTCGGCCACGACCAGATCTGCGCCAATCTTCTTTGCCGCCAGCGTACCGTTTTCGGTAATATAAAGAGCATCAACCTGGCCATCTCCATCAATGTCATAACGCATCGACATCTGCTCAGAGAGGCCGCGGACATTGGCGGCAGAAAAACTCTCCTGTAATTGCGAGTCGGGTTGCCGATTGAACAATCGCCCCGGCTCCAGCTGGTTACTGCCATACAATAGTTGAATGCGATTAATGCTGGCGTTGCGAATCACGTCAATCACCGGCACCGTGTAGTAGCTGACGTTCAGTACCGGTCTGGACTCGCCAGGGATATCAATAAAATTGAGTTGAACATCGTAGCCAGAAAAACGCATGATCTGACTGGGTTTCTGCAGATCAAATTCACCGCCCTGATTGAGAAAGAAGCGAGCATCCCATTCGTCACCATTACCTGATAAACGGTACAAATCCAGCTGTTGATCGTTATTCAGATCGATGAATCGCAAATCACCGCTGGTCTCGACTGAGCCACTCCAATCCGCTGTATCTGCGAACCCGGTGGCCGCACTTTGATAGTGGATATTTAATTGACCGAGGCCATCGTCCGCTACATTGATGTAGGCAATATCCAATAGTTCATCGTCGTTAAGCAGAGCGAGACTCGCAGCTGGCATCCATTTTTCACTGCGGAGCAG
Organism: Gammaproteobacteria bacterium; assembly: GCA_963694865.1. Lineage (GTDB taxonomy): Bacteria > Pseudomonadota > Gammaproteobacteria > Pseudomonadales > Pseudohongiellaceae > UBA9145. The sequence continues at coordinate 3,819 of CAVOFA010000094.1, forward strand.
TGAGTTGGTCTGAACGTCTGCATTGCCCCACTGTTCGATGTAGTTGGCAAAGGGCGAAGGTGACCTGGCATCGATTTCGACCACCACACCCTGCTCTGGGTTGATGGATATATTGGCATCCAGTCGGTTGCGACCACGGCGCCCGGATTGTGGTGTATTCAGGCTGACTGTGGAAAACGTGGAAACCAGTTCAAACTGTTCGGAGCCAGTACCCTCAAAGTACCCGTAAATATCGTCACCAGGCAAGAGTAGATCCACCAGGCCGTCAGCATTGATGTCGACAATATTGTCGATAAACAACACCCTTTCCAGATTTGGTACTGTGGCGATCATGTCCCATGCCATCAGTTGTTTGATATTGCCGGCATAGCCGTCAATAGCAGTAGAAAGACTGAACACCCCATTCGCTGCGAACAGAATTAATTCCATGCCAGCGGGTTCACGAACATCGGCAAAACCCACCGCGATGATCTCCGTCTTGATTTCAATCCGCTGTGGTGTGCTTGCGAAGCTGCCGTCAGCTTGCTGATGATGGATGTGCAGTTCACGTCCAAGCCCGACTTGATAGTGAGAAATGACAATGTCTTTCGCGCCATCGCCATTGAGATCTTCGGTAATCAATGGTGCGAAGTTGTTTTCCGGGGCTAATTGAAAGGCGACGTAGTTGGATTGTGCGTAGCTAGACAGCGAAATAAAACACAAAATAACGCCCATGAAAAAAGGGGACGGAGGCGATTTTTTCTTTGGTGTTTTCACTATGTTCCTGTTTCGAAAAAGGGATCAGGGGCTGAGATATCGCTATAACTATTTAAAAATCGTTGTTGTAGGTGGTTGATGCGTGTACCGGGGCGTGGCAAGGGGTATTGTTTTTCCGTTCCATGGGCCCTCCCTGGCCCTCCCGCGTTCCCGTCCCTGTTAATACCTAGTTTGGTTCTTCGGTTAACTCACCATAGTCAGTACTAAAGTTAAATAGACCGAATACACTGTGAGTTCGTTCTCCTTCAACCCGGTTATAGCTGTAGAGTGAGAAAAGCCAGAAATCGAGGATTGTCAGGCTATTGCTCGATGGGGCCAGGGATGAGCTGTACCTGAATACCGGCCAGAGCGTGAATTTACTCACTCTTCTGCCCGGATCCCACAAGCGAATCGGCACTTCAGCTATGGTTTCGCCATCATAGACTCCCAGTATTACGATTTCACCCAATTCGAACTCCTGGTTCAAGCGACGGACAAGATCCTGGGCAGAATTCAGCTTGACGCCGTTAATGGAAATAATCAGATCGCCTTCACTAATTGCCGGCGGTAACGGGCTACCAGGGAAAAACTCCATTACTCTCGCTGCCGCCAGATCGGCTTGATTGCAGATGTTTATCATCTCCGTGCGGTAGCCGGCTCGCGTCGCTAGCGGATCGACGCGGTAGAGTTCCCGCGGCGGCGGGTTCGCCGCGATCAAACGTCCGCTTACGCTGGCTTCAAATACTACCGTGTTCCGCCTTACCGTAAAATCAAACTCAAAATTCGTTGCAGCGTTTTGCGCTGCGGAATGCTGTAGCGCGACAATCACATCAGGGTGATTGGGAGCAGCACCATTTATCGCCAGTATGATATCTCCTACCTGAATTCCCGCTGAATCTGCTGCGCCATTTTCTGCAACGCTGCGAACTCGAATTCCCGGAAGGATTTCCAGGTTGAGCAGGGAATCACTCTCATTGAGGCTGGTTTCCAGCCCAAAATCGATGCTGGCGCCAGTGTGTTCATTTGCATCTGCCAGGCTAACGTCTTCAGCCGAGAGCGTGATTGACGGCGTCAGCAGTCTGGGTTCATAGCTGACACAACTGTTTAGAAGCAGGCAAGCCAGGAACGCTGTAGAAATTTTTACAAGCTGGCAGGCTGTTCGGTCTGATTGCACTAAAGTTTCCTCCGCTGCACCAACACCAGTGCCAACCCCAGAAAGAGTACCAGAGCAGGCCATGGTACCCACAGGTTTAATTCCTGCACCTGGGGGTCAACCAGCACGTCAGAATAGCCGCGCACGATGCGGCTCACATCCTGCAAATAGGACTGATCCAGCAGCGACGGCTGGAACGTCGCGTACAGGTAATGGGACATATCACCGAGTGTGGATTTGAAAATGTCGATGGCGAGGGTGATTCCCAGTGCGGTGGTGATGGCCTGGGTTGTAGACTGGGCAGACACCGAAATCAACAAGCCGAAGGCAATAGCCGCTGGAATTGGAATGATGGCGAGTCGCAAACCCAGGCTAATTTCGTCACGAATTTCCGCTTCGCTGATTAGTTCGAAGCCATCCTCTACTATGGGTCCGAACTCCCATAAGAGGCCACTGCAGACGTAGCTGACGACAAATAGCAATAACAGCGCCAGCAGCGCCAGCACGTGAATATGGAACAGCTTCGCCAGTATCAGACTGGTTCGGCTAATGCGGCGGATCAGCAGGTGTCGAGCTGCCCCCACATCGCGCTCGTAACTGAAGCTGTACGCCGCCTGTGCTACCAGCAGCAAACCCAGCATGGTCAATCCGGTCGTTAGGCCGTCGACAAAATAGCCGTAGGCATTGTCTGCCACCGCGGCGTCGAAGTCGTTATTGCCAAGCAAAGAGTCTCGAGTCTGTTGGGCGATTTCCTGGAACTTGATTAACAGGTTCTGCAGTATGATCACCAGGGCGGGCGCCAACACTATTAGCTTGCTGCCGAAGGTTCGCAGGGATACGTAAAACTCTGCTCTAATTGCAGTAGTAAAGCCGTTAGTAAGACTTTGCAGCGGGCTCATCTCATGGATCCTCGCTGGTAATCTTTCGAAACAGGCTGGCGAGAGAGGCGCGCTCCAGAATCAGCTCCGAGACGGGAATCTGCTGCGCGATCAAGGCTTGATTAAGCGTCGCGGATTCCAGCTTCTGCAGCGCTACGTGTAGATAACCGCTGGCGTCTGTCTGCAACAACACGCAGCCATCGAGTTTTTCAATTACCGCTGTTGCCGCTCTCGTCTGGTCTGTTTTTACCAGCACGGTGGACACTGAGTGACCTAGGAGACTGGCGGTTTCATCGCTAAGGGCGACACGGCCGCCATGGAGTATGGCGATGTGACTGCAGATCTGTTCCAGGTACGGTAGCTGGTGGCTGGAAAGCAGAAACGAGGTGTCTTGCTGACTATTCAAATTGCTAATAATTTGCAGTACGTCGTCAACGCCGCCCGCATCCAGGCCATTAAAAGGCTCATCGAGGACGATAAGCTCCGGACTACCGAGCAAGGCCTGGGCAATAGAAGCGCGGCGTTTATTACCCAGCGAAAGGTGCCTGATTTTGAAATCAGAGAAGCGTGTTATGCCTAATAGGTTTTCTACTTCCTCGGGACTTCGGCTGGGTTCGTCACACAGGATTCGGGCGTGTTCCATGCATTGGCGTACAGTGAGATAAGGATGCAGGCTCGGGGTGTCGAAAATGCCTACAACATTGCCCCTGGCTTCATGCAGTTTATCCGGGCTGTGACCCAGGACCGATATGTTGCCACCCTGGTAACCTTGCAAACCCAGGATGCATTCCAGCGTCGTGGTTTTTCCGGAGCCATTGAGACCAACCAGACCGTGGATGGCGCCGCGCTGGATCTGCAGGTCGAGGTCTCTGAGCACAGCGAAGTCGCCATAGCTTTTTGTCAGGCCGGAAATAGAGAGAGCAATGTCATGCATGCTTGGGCTTGTGATTAAAGTTATGAGTGACTAATCTACAAACAAGTCCTCCACCTGGAGTTGTTGGACAGTACCAAATTGTTCAAGTTCCTCAGTGTCGAGGATGGAGAGATCGCCAACGATGGAAATGAGTTTGGGTCTGTCTTTCACGTGCTCCTGTTGGAAACGCAGTAAATCATCCATAGAGGCGGATTGCAGTTGCTGGAAGCGTTGACGCCGTGGATCGCCCTCGATACCCAGTCGTTCCCAACCGCGCACTGCGCCAATCACCTGGCGAAAATTCACCTTCGATGTGCGGTAGCGGTTCAACAGGGAGTTGACCGATTCCTCGAATCTGTCCGTAGAAGATGGCATATTATCAATCAAATCAATGAAGGCGCTGAGGGCGTCGACGGTCTTGTCAGTCTGGGTGCCGATCACGCCCAGCATTAGATTCTGAGCATTCACCCTGCCGCCCTGGGCGTAGCGTGCGGATGCCGAATAAGCCAGGGCGCGTGCCTCCCGCAACTCTTGAAACACCACACTGGACATGCCGCTGCCGAAGTAGTTGGTATAGATGGAAGAAATGATGCTGTCGTCTTCTGTGTACTCACCGTCTGGATATTCGATACGCACCTGGGCTTGCGCAGTTTGCTGGTCGACGACATAAATCTCCGTCGCAGAGATATCACGAGCCGTGCGGAATCGAAATTCAGGCGTCTCCTTGAGCTCGCCAGTCGGTGTGTGATGGCGCCGAAGTATTGCCACCAGGTCTTCCAATGGCAGCGACCCGGTATAAGATAAGGTGTGTTTATACTCTAGCAAACTGGCGGGCAGTGACATCAACTCGTCTACAGTGGTTGCCTCTATCTCCTCGGTAGTAAGGGCTTCCAGCATGGGAGATTCTTCGCCATAGCGATTGTAGAGATACAGCGCGCGGGATATCGCTGGTGGCGAACTCTTACGGTCTTGCCTGGATTTTAAAAGGATTCCCTTCATCTGCTCAAGAGTTTGTGCATCGCTTACCGGGTTTTTGATGAGGTCCATCATCAGGGCAAGGCTTGCCTCAAACTGTTCATCGAGGCCACTGATAGAAATCCCGGAGCTGTTTTCGCCGGCACCGAAACGAAATTCGCTGCCCAGTCGATACCACTGTTTCTGCAACTCTTCATTGCTTAAGCTTGGGGTGCCAGCGACGTTCATGAGCGACGCAGAAAGATTCAGCTTCTCATTTTCCTCGGTGCCTACCTCTATGTTCATAGAAAAAGAGAACAAGTCATTGAGGGGGTTGGGTGCGTAGTACAACTCCACGCCGTCGGCAAACTCTATTACTCTGTAGTCTCTATCTACTTCCACGTAGCTAGGTTCTATAGGTGTGAAATCCATCGCCAGTATGCGCCCGGCAAATTCGGATTGGCGGGTTGGATCGATGGTTACCGGATCGATCTGTGGTTTTTCTACCGGCGGGATGTCGTGCTGTGCATTGACCTGATAGATGGCCACGTAATCGTCGCCAAAGTATTTGTTGGCAACATCGATTACGTCTTGCTTGCCGAGTTGCTCCATGCGCTGTATTTCGGACACGTAGTAATCCCAGTCGGCGCCTTCGATGAAGGCCTGCCGCATCATCGAAACCCGCGCAGTATTGAATTCCTGGCTGGCCTTCTGGCTCTTCTTGAAATCATTAATGATGGCAGGGATTATCCAGTCCTCAAATTCCCCGGCCTTAACCAGTTCCAGCTGAGCAAGTAGCAGCTGCTCAACCTCTTCCAGGGTCTGATCCTGCTTGGGCACCCCATACAAGGTCTGAGCACCGCCGTCATTGAGAAACTGTGGCGAGGAACCGGCACTGGCAACCAGCTGCTGTTGATTCAAATTCAGATTGATGAGGCCGGCAGTGCGGTTGTCGAGAATCATGTCGAGTAAAATGAGTGCCTCTTTTTCCTCGCTACCATTGCCTACTGTGCGGAACGCCAGTTGCACCTGCTCCTCACCCGGGTACTGCACGGTTCGGCGCTCGACACCGACTAATGCTGCTTCCTGCCACGGTCCAACAGCGGGCACGGGTTTGGCCTCCCAGCGCGAAAACTTGTCGCTTATCAGAGCAATGGTGGTATCGATGTCGATATCGCCGCTGATAAAGATAGCCATATTGTTTGGCACATAATTGCGCTCGAAATAGTCTCGAATGTAAACCAGGGAAGGATTCTTCAGATGCTCGACGGTGCCGATGGTAGGTTGCTGCCCGTAGGGGTGAGTCTTGTACAGCATCTCACTAAGGGCGCTATAGATAATGAAACCGCGGTTATCCAGGGAGCGGTTCTTCTCCTCGTAAACGGTTTCCAGCTCGGTGTGGAAGATGCGGAACACCGGGTCGATGAAGCGATCTGACTCTATTTCTGCCCACTGTTGCAGACGGTTGGAGGGCAGGCTCACCTTGTAAACGGTTTCCTCGTTTGAAGTATGGGCATTGAGACCGGTGCCGCCCATGGCGTTATAAAGTTTATCGATCTCATTGGGAACGGCAAACTCGGCGGCCTGTTGGGCAACGCTGTTTATCTCGGCGTAGATCTCTGCTCTGGTGTCCGCATCGGTGGTGTTGAAGTGCTGCTCGTAGAGTTCGACGATACGGTCGAGATAGGGCTTTTCGGCGGCGTAGTCCAGCGTTCCCAGATATTGATTTCCCTTGAACAGCAAGTGCTCGAGATAGTGAGCGAGGCCGGTGGCGTCCGCCGGGTCGTGCTTGCTGCCGGCACGCACAGCGATCTCGGCATAGAATCTCGGCTCTTCGTGGTTTTCTGTAAGATAGACTTTGAGGCCGTTATCCAACTCGAAAATTTGCGCATCCAGGAGGTCATTGTCATTAGCACTGTTAATGCGGTGATAGCCTACTGTGGAGGACGTTGACGCAGTTACTTCCGGGGTCGGCGATGTGCCCGCGTCGTTAGTGGTCGGTTCGCTGCAAGCAACCAGAGCCAGCATTGCCAGGGGGGCCAGCAGGCTTCGCATCCAGTGCCTGGCCACAATTAAATCTCTCATCTTGCTACTCCACTATAAATAAGATAATAGTCAATCAGAATGCCGCTAATGTAGGGCATTCCGGGGGGAAATGTAAGTTAGGGCACCTCTGATTAGTGATTCAATATCTCTGGCCTACAGGGTAGTCGCAGGTCAAGGCAGTTTCCTGCAGTAATGTTTGCTACCTTTCTTGTGAGTGTTCTGTCGTTATTGTGGCAAGTCTTGCAGACTGACGCGAGCATTTCTAATGGCTATTCGACCGTTACCGTCTGTGGTCGCCTCGAGGACTACGTCGACGCCATTGCTGCGATTTTCTATGAAGGTGTCATGTACGTCGTCAAACCATCTTGGACAAAGTTAGCTCTGATCTAAGAGGCACATTAGCCCATCCGGGTTAATAACTTAGTCTGTTTATCGTAGTGCATTTTCCGGCGCATAGCCAAGG
>CAVOFA010000095.1:0-10943 GCA_963694865.1 Gammaproteobacteria bacterium
CATCAGGCTAGCTCAATGAATTCTACTTCCTTCGCAAAATTGCCGCTTCGCCCCGAGCTTTTCGCGAGCATCTCGACACTCGGCTATGAGTCTATGACGCCAGTGCAGACGCAGACGCTACCGCATCTGCTAACTGGTCAGGACCTGATAGCGCAGGCCAGGACTGGCAGCGGTAAAACCGCGGCATTTGCAATTGCCTTACTGAATAAGCTCGATGCGCAGTCTTATCGTACCCAGGCGCTGGTATTATGTCCCACTCGTGAACTCGCGGAACAGGTGGCGGCAGAAATTCGCAGGCTAGCCAGCACAATTCCGAATATCAAGTTGCTCACCCTCTGTGGTGGCAGACCAATGGGACCACAACTGGCTTCGCTGCAACGTGACCCTCATATTCTGGTGGGTACACCAGGTCGCATTTTGAAACATCTCGAGAAGCAGACTTTGCATCTCGAATCGGTGCAGACACTGGTGCTGGATGAGGCCGATCGCATGCTGGACATGGGCTTTCATGACGACATCACGCAGATCATCGGCAAGACCCCCGCGTCGAGACAGACGCTGCTGTTCTCGGCGACATACCCCGATGGCATCACGAAAATCAGTGGCAGGGTGCAGCGCAACCCCATTGATATCCGTGTTGAGTCCAACCATAACCGTGCAGACATCGATCAGATTTTCGTGCCGGTGGAAAAGGGCACGCGGACTGAAACGCTATTCAAGGTCATTGCCCACTACCAGCCTGAGTCCAGTCTTGTGTTCTGTAACACTCGGGCGCAGTGCCAGAGACTGGTAAGCGAATTGCGTCAGCATGATCTGCACGCGCTGGCGTTGCATGGTGATCTGGAACAGTTCGAGAGAGATCAGGTTCTTGCTCAGTTTTCGGGCAAGAGTTGTTCGATTCTGGTAGCCACAGATGTCGCGGCACGCGGTCTCGATGTGAAGGAGTTAGCTGCTGTTATCAATTATGAACTCAGTCGCGACCCGGAACAGCACATTCACCGCATTGGACGCACGGCGAGGGCGGGAAAAGAGGGGCTTGCGGTGAGTTTGTTTGCTGCGGGAGAAAGGCGGCAATTGCGCGCCATAGAAGACTACCAGGGCTCGGCTGCAAAAATAGTGAATGTACAGGCGCTGATTCAACCGGAAAACTTTAAACTCTACCCACCCATGGTCACTCTGTTTGTGAACGGTGGGCGTAAGGACAAGGTAAGAGCGGGAGATTTGCTCGGCGCGTTGACGGCTAGCGGAGAAATTACTGGTGCTCAGATTGGCAAGATTACCCTGTTTGATAAGTTCGCCTATGTTGCCATCAAGCAACAGCTTGGGAAGCTGGGCTTAACGATTCTTGCTGATGGCAAGATTAAAGGCAGAAAATTCAGAGTACGCCTGTTGCGCTAGTTGCAATTGGGTATTAATGTTCAACTGGAGTTGGGGGAGGGGAGTGCATTAAGTAGTTTTAACCCCGGGCACATAGCTTACAAAATTGTTTTTTAAGGAAGTAGTTCATTACAGAATACTTATTTTTTCTGGTTGACGGTTTTAGTTCCACTCAATGCCGCTGAAGTTGATGTAAAGTAATTCGCCTGTGGTGCAACAAATTCGGACTCCGGTTTTCATCAACGTTGAATCGACCCCATGATCAATGAAATAGTAATTAGATACGCGCGCAGTGGTCGATGGCTCCGATTTGTCAATCCTTCAGAAGTTTTTGTTGCGCGCACGCCAGAAGAAATCGCGCCGCTGCTACGCGACATCGAATCCAGGGCAAAATCTCAAGGTTTTTACGCAGCTGGATTTATCAGTTACGAGGCGGCTGCGGGATTTGATTCTGCCCTACAGACTAAAGCCCCTGGTTCTTTTCCCTTGCTGTGTTTTGGTTTATACCCTGCCGTTATCGAATTAAAGAGCCTCGATGGGCCTGGCTCGGACCGGCACGTAGATAATTCATCAAGCGCTGCGGCGTCAGTGCACTGGCAGCTATCGCAGCAGAAAGATCACTATATAGAACAGATCAATACAATCAAACAGCTTATTCAGGCAGGGGATACCTATCAGGTTAACTACACAATAAGGCAGCTTGCTGAATATTACGGGGATGCATGGCAATTGTTTTCGAACGTTGCTTCCACTGCACCTTATGGGGCATATGTTGATCTGGATAATTACACTATTTGCTGCGCCTCACCGGAATTATTTTTTGAATTGAACGAGGGCACTATCTTGTCTCGTCCAATGAAAGGTACCGCCCCAAGGGGAACAACATTAGAAAATGATATAGAGGAAAAGGCGAGATTATTTGAGTCTGCTAAGGATCGAGCGGAAAATATCATGATAGTGGATATGATCAGAAATGATATCGCCAAGGTGGCGGACAGCGGCAGTGTGAGAGTGGAAAAACTCTTTGAAATTGAGAAGTATTCAACTCTGTGGCAGATGACTTCTAGCGTTACCGCTAGCACCGGCGCTTCGGTGGCGGAAATTATGCAAGCATTATTTCCCTGCGCTTCCATCACCGGCGCACCCAAGGTGAATACCATGGGCATTATAGAGTCGCTGGAAGACAGACCACGTAATATTTACACGGGGAGTATTGGTTTTATTTCCCCGCAATCGGACGCACAGTTTAACGTTGCGATTCGAACGGCATTGATAGACAAGAACAATAATACCATTGAGTATGGAATTGGCAGCGGTATCGTTTGGGATTCTTCTGCCGAAAACGAATTTGACGAGTGTCTCCTCAAAGCACAGCTTATTAATACAACGCGATCTGAGAAATCATTGTCTCTGTTCGAGACGATACTGTGGACGGTAAGCGATGGCTATTTCTTGCTTAATTATCACCAACGCCGACTGTGTGCTTCAGCACAGTATTTTGACTATCCCATCAATACAGGAAAACTCTCCGAATTATTGGACGTTACAGCGAAGAGTTTAGGAGAAGCCGATTTGCAGCCAGCAAGTTATCGCGTTCGCGTATCCCTCGCTGGGTCTGGAAAGCTAACTGTTGAGTCTGCCAGAATTGAGAGTGAAAACTCCAAGGCTCCATTAGCAGTAGCCCTGGCGCGCACGCCGGTTAATTCAGCTGACCGTTATCTCTATCATAAAACCAGCGAGCGTTGTGTCTATCAACAATTCCGGGAACAATTCCCGGAATTGGATGATGTATTGCTATGGAATGAAAATGGAGAAATAACTGAATCGAGCATTGCAAACATTGTCATTAGAGTCGGCCAAAAATTGCTTACGCCAAAGCTACAGTGCGGTCTTCTGGCGGGCACGTTTCGACAATATCTGCTAGAAAATGGAGAAATCGAAGAGGCGATTATCACTGTAGACGAGATTCGCGATTGCGACGAATTATTTCTTATAAATTCAGTTCGAAAATGGCAGCGTGCAAATCTTATTGTTGGATAGAAGGATGCTGATAAACAAAAAGCCCGACTACATGCCGGGCTTTTTCTTATTATCATCTTGAAGCTATTAGTTAGTCTTTAACTTTCCGCCGCTTCCTTGGGAGATGACTTAATTGTTAGCAATGTGTCCTCATCACGCAGAATATACAGGGCGAAACACGCGGCAAGCATTGGCCAGGCAGCAAAAAAGATCAGATTGCCGAAGCCAAGATAGAAGCTCCAGGAAGACAGGGTGGAGACGGCATGTAACGCGAATACAGCGCCATAGGTCCAGCGCTTGTACATACCTGATACAAACGCTAGCAGCAGAATTAACTCTAAAGCACCAAGAATGAGGAATACGGTCTCTCCCAGGCCCTCAAGCTTGTAAAAATTTGCGAAAACTCCCGCAGCATGAGCCGGATTCAAAAACTTATCCAGCGTCCACATCAGCATCACCAGAAATACTCCGAGGCGCAGGGCCAGTAACGCCGGTGGTAATCTCTTTGACAACTCGTCTTGATCACTCATGAAATTCTCCTATTGTTTTAGTTATGAGATCTTATACGTCTAATTCGATAAAGAGACCAAATCGGGGGCTATAGTCTTTCATGATTTAACGGGAGTTTCTAGGTGAATTCAAATTTCCAACAGCCATAAGATATATCGAATGCTTGTAGCTGGGAATTGGTGGGATTCCACGTAAATGTAGCCGGTAAACTGGGTTGTGAGGTTAAGGTCAAGTGGCCAATTAACTCATTTTTGGGCACCACCGGTCACTCTATGCCTTGATCGTCAGGGGCATCGACTATATCGGGAGCGGTCACACGAAAAAGGGTCAGAGTAAATATGCATACCAGTGCATATTTACTCTGACCCCCAGGCTGTTACTGCGATCCTGAAAAATAGGTCGAAGACTAGTGCGCTGCCCCACCTTGACTGCTGCCGTCAGGCAATGCCATGGCGGTAAGCGAAGCGCCGGTCTGCAATATCAGGTATTGCCGGCCTTCATGCACCCATGAGCTCATGCCGTAGCGGCTGCCAGCCGGTGCTTCGATGGCACCCAGCTGTGCGCCGGTAGCCTTGTCGATGGCATAAAGCATCTCGGTGCCATCACCTGCTGTGTTGCCGTAAATCAACATGGTTTCGGTGATCATCATGGGTCCGGCTCTACCGGATCCGGTATTGCCGATATCCACGCCTTCCAGTTCTGGCAGGTTGGCAAAGCGGTCCGGGGTATAGCCAGCTGGAATCATCCACAAATGCTCACCGGTGTTCATGTCGATAGCGGTGATGCGGCTGTAAGGTGGCTTCCACAGCGGAATGCCCAGAGGGTGACGAGGTCGGGGACCGCCATTAGCGGCAGCATAACGCGACAAGGTCACACCCGTTGGCTCGGCGTAGTAGGTGTCGGCTTCTTCACCGCTAACCAGTTGCTGTGAACGACAGCCGGAGCTGGAAATAATGTACATAATTCCTGTTTCCGGGTCCGCAGAGGAGGGGTGAGTGATGTTAACCGCACCGGAAGGACATTGTATGTTGGCAATTTTTCCCTCGGGATTGTCTCTTTGTATCGGTGGATTAAAAACTCCACCGAGCTGATACTCGGCTACGGCTTCCAATGCCATGCGCTTGATTTCCGGCGTGAAGTCAACCAGTGTATCCTCAGTCAGGCCCTGCATATCAAAAGGTGCAGGCTTGGTGGGATTAGGTTGAGTCGCTGACAGCTGCTCGCCGGGGACTTTGGATTGCTCCACCGGCTCTTCCACGATAGGCCAGATTGGCTCACCGGTTTCCCGGTTGAACACGTAAGTCCTGCCCTGTTTGGTGGCCTGGGCAACGATGGGTACAATCAGACCATTGGCACCGCGGACATCCAGCAGAATGGGTGCCGTCGGCGTGTCATAGTTCCAGATGTCGTGATGCACGAGTTGATAGTGCCAGGCGCGCTCTCCGATTCTGGCATTCAATGCAATCAGGCTCGTACTGTAAAGGTTATCGCCAGGACTATGGCCGCCATAGTAATCGATGGTGACGCCGTTGGTGGGTATGTATACCAGCCCCAGCTCCTGGTCGGCAGAGATGGGAGCCCAGGAAGAGATGTCGCCGGTAGTGCGCCAGGCATCGTTTTCCCAGGTTTCATGGCCGTATTCACCGGGTTGTGGAATGACATTGAATTTCCACAGAAATTCACCGGTTTTGGCATCGTAGCCCAGTATATCGCCAGCTACATTTTCAATTCTTGATTGGTGATAACCCTGCTCTGCGGAATTACCCACAACTACCACACCATTGACCACAATGGGTGGAGAAGAAGAGGTGATATAGCCACGTTCTACGGGAAGGCCTTCGTAGGGATCATAGGGGTGACCCAGATCTGCCAGCAAATCGACTACGCCGGTGTCCGGGAAACCATCGATGGGAACCTGACCGCCAAAACCTTCCAGCGGCTTACCAGTTTCTGCATCCAGTGCAGTAAGGAAAAATCCCGGGGAGATGATGTAAATGACATCACGACCGTCTACCTGGCCATAGCCTACGCCTTTACCGTAGTCCGCGCGCATGGAGTATTCCCAGCGGCCGGTGTCCGGCTCGCGGTAAGACCAGATGGTGCCACCGGTCTTTGGATCGATGGCGATAACATGGCGGCGGGCACCAGCTACCGTATAGAGCCTGCCATTAATGTAACTGGGTGTGGATCTGCCGCTGATTGCTTCGAAGCTGCCACCGTTCCATTCCCACGCCACCTCGAGATCCGAGAAATTACTCGCGGTGATCTGTTCGGCCGGTGAGTAACGGGTGTGTGCAAAATCACTGCCCAGTGTTGTCCATTCGACCGTATCTTGCGCCAGGCTGGCGCAGGAGAACAGTGCTATGACGGCAGCAATAGATAGTTGTTTCAGGGTGCTTAGTGGAGAAAACACGCTCGGGGCCGTTTTTGTCATTGTTTTTCCCTCTTGGGTATGAACTTATGTTGCTTAAATCCTGACTAAACTGCGTTCCAATAGTTACATCGCTTTTCGAGATTAACCCAGTCCAGTAGCTGTGTCATCAATGGTTTACGGGAGGATAGGGACACACTGCTGGTTGGCGGCTCGAATACCCGTGCACCGCCCGTAATCACTGGGCTGGAACGTGGGTAGCTAGCTCCCTGGGAATTGTGTCAAATTGTAGTTGGGCACGCTGAGAGCTGAAATGTAGATAAGTTGTCACTGCCGCAGTTATTCCTTGCGAGAATCGTCGAGTCGTCAACAACTGGGAACCCATCGGTGACGGCCTGATAACTGACGCTAGTCAAACCACGCCTTGTTGATAGAACTCATCGATGTGGTCCGTATCGAAGCCTAATTCGCTGAGGATCTGTCGGGTGTGTTCGCCGTGATCCGGCACCGGCCCTAAGATTGGTTCAAAGCTTGAGTTGTTCCCTGGCGGCTTGAAATTCAGCACCGCCCCCTGGGGTGTTTCGATCTCCACAATCCGCTTCAGCGCTTGCAGTTGCGGATGGTTCCACACCGCGTGCATGTCATTGACACTGGCGTAGGCAATTTGTGCGGCATCCAATTTGGCAGCCAGTTGCGATGCTGCCATCGTGGCGAAGACAGCCTGGATAATGTCCCGCAGTTGCTGCCGATTTTCAGAGCGCAAAGCATTGGCTGTGAAGCGCGCATCAGCTATGAGTGTTTCCTGCTCAATTACATCGCGACAAAATACCTCCCACTCTCTTTCATTCTGTAGTCCCAGCATGATGATTTCATTATCGCCGGTAGAGAAGGCTCCGTAAGGGTAGATGCTGGCATGGTCTGTGGCAGAGCGAGCAGGGGGTTCAGCGCCGTCATAGGCGTAGTAGAGGGGAAAACCCATCCATTCAACCATGGCTTCGAGCATGGAAATGTTGATGTCGCTGCCAGTTCCGGTCTTAGAACGTTGGATTAATGCTGCCAGAATTGCGCTGTGAGCCTGCGTGCCAGCGGCGATGTCAGCTATTGAGATACCACTCTTTGCCATTGCCTCGCTGCTGCCGGTAACCGAGAGAAAGCCCGCTTCGGCCTGTACCAACAGGTCATAGGCTTTCTTGCTTTGGTAAGGGCCGGCATTACCGTAGCCTGAAATATTACAGACGATGAGCCTGGGGAATTGAGAGTGCAGGGCCGCATAGGACAGCCCCATTTTTTCGGCGGCCCCAGGTGCCAGGTTTTGCACCAGCACATCGGCCTCGGCGAGCAATTTGTCTACTATCGAGCTGGCGACTTTGTGTTTGAGATCCAGGGTCATGCTCTGTTTCGACCTGTTGGTCCAGATAAAATGTGAGGACTGACCCTTTACTCGGCTGTCGTAGTGGCGTGCGAAATCACCGCTGTCGCGGCGTTCGATTTTGATAATCCGGGCGCCGAGGTCGGCGAGTTGGCGTGTACACAGCGGTGCTGCAATGGCGTGTTCCAGCGCTACAACGGTTATTCCGGTGAGTGGGGCAGATGACATATCAGTTGCTTAGGAGCGTCGCCGTAGCAGTCATGCACAATGCAGCTGCATGATTCTGAATCCATAAATTGCAGTGACCCTCGGCGTCGGGCAGGCAACCGCAGACTTCGAATTGCTTGAGGTCGAACACAGGATGTAAGGCCCTGAATTTGAACTTAGTCAAGCAATAGCCGGGTACATTCTCCATTAATAACTCCACCAGCAGTGTGGCCAGCAACGGGCCGTGCACAATCAGCCCAGGATAGCCCTCGGTGTTCGTCACGTAGTCGCGATCATAATGAATTCGATGGCCATTGAACGTCAGCGCCGAGTATCGAAACAACAGTACCGGGTCTGGCGTTACCGATTTGCGGAAATCGGCGCGCTCGGTAACCGCCACAGGCGCTGCTGGAGAGGCCTTTGTAGAGGGATTTTCCCGATAGACAATATCGTGTTCTTCCCTCAGCGCAAGGCCATTGTCACCGGTGTATTTATGTTCTATGCAAACAAAGGCCAGTTGGCCGCTGCGTCCTTGCTTAATATCTACACTCTTTATAGTTGAAGTTTTCTCAACTTGTTCGCCGACATGCAGGGCCTGATGGAAATCGAAACGACTGCCAGCCCACATTCTCCTGGGCAACTCAATCGGAGGTAGAAAGCCACCCTTCGCAGCGTGACCGTCTGTAGCCAGGTCGGCCCCTGCAACCGGCTTGAGAAAATACAGCCAATGCCAAAGCGCAGGCAGTTCAAAGCCTTCAGCAATGGCGACTCCGCGCTTGTCCAGCGTTGCCACCAGCGCCAGTGCAGGTGCCAGGGTAAGCACCTCGCGGTGGCTCTGGGTGCTGCCGATCCAGTTCGAAAATTGCGCTGCGTGTGTGTCCATAGTTAGGGGCGGCTGTTAATAGAGCGGTAAGTGCTTTGCCACAGGGAGAATTTAATGGATGCGAGTCGAACTTGCTACTAAAATGCAGCGTGCACAGCTAAAGCGGGCGTAAAGGCACAACTTGAGCTAACCGGGGGAAAATTTGACTGGCAAATATTTTGAAGAACTGGAAGTCGGTGCTGAGTTTGAGCATCAGCCTCATCGCACTATCACGGAAACTGACAATCTGTTGTTTAGTACCATGACCCACAACTCGCAGCCCTTACATATCGATGCAGAGTTTGCGCGGCAGTCTCAGCATGGTCAGATTCTGGTGAACAGCCTGTTTACCCTGGGTCTGGTCATAGGATTGTCCGTCGCCGATACCACTATGGGTACTACCATCGGAAATCTTGGTATGGATAAGACGGAATTCCCTAATCCGGTTTTTATCGGTGACACCATTCGCGTGACCACCCGTATCGTCGACAAGCGGAAGTCCAAAACCAAGCCCGATCGCGGCATCGTCTGGTTCCAGCACATTGGCTTGAATCAGCGGGATGAGGTGGTCTGTGAGTGCCTGCGCAAAGGTATGATGATACGGAAACCAACCCAATGAGCCTGCGCCGATCGATCCACTTCGTCCCCGGTGGCAACGACAAGATGTTTAGCAAGGCATTGGGTCTGGCTGCGGATTCGCTGATCCTTGATCTGGAAGACTCGGTAACGCCGGACCACAAGCAAACTGCCAGGGCAGAAGTGTGTGAGTGGTTGCGAGCAACAGATTTCGGTAAGCAGGAGCGTCTGGTGCGGATTAATCCTATCGATTCGCAATGGGGGCGGGATGACCTGGAAGCGGTGCTGCAACATAAACCCGATGGCATTGTGTTGCCGAAAGTGTTGGACCAGAAAACCGTTGTCGCCGTAGATCAATTGATTACGAATCAGGAGCAAGCCACCGGCGCCGATTTAAGTGAAGTTAAACTGCTGTTGATTGGAACCGAATTAGCTGGCGCCGTGTTTAATTTGCGCGACATGGTCATGCACGAGCGTGTCAATGGAGTCACCTGGGGTGCTGAGGATTTATCTGTGTCACTTGGCGCCCGTGCGAAACGGGATGCGGATGGCAATTATCTTGAGGTATTCAGTTTTGTTCGTTCCCTGTGCCTGCTGGCAGCAGTAGCCGCGGACGTTCAACCTATCGATGCTGTCTATGTGGATATTGAAAACCTGGAGGGTCTGGAAAAGGAGTGCAGGACTGCTGCGGATATGGGTTATACCGGTAAGATAAGCATCCACCCGGATCAGATAGAAATTATTAACCTGGCCTTTACTCCCACGACTGCGGAAATTGAAGAAGCGACGGCACTGGTAGCCGCCTTTGCAGAGAATCGCGAGGCTGGAACAATGACCTTCAAATTTAATGGGGATATGGTTGACGTACCGCATCTAAAAAGGGCGCAGGCAATTCTTGCAAGAATTGAATCGAAGTAATTGCTAATTCAGCAATAGCTGCACGAGGAAGACTATGGATTTTGAGGAAAGTGATGAGCAGCGATTAATTCGCGAGTCGGTAGCGAAGTTATGCGCGGACTTTCCTGATGCTTACTGGGAGCAACATGACCGTGAGGGTGTGTTCCCTGAAGACTTTTTTCAAAAGATGGCAGCGGCAGGTTGGATCGGTGTAGCTATGCCGGAGCAATACGGCGGTGCCGGCAAGGGCATACAGGAGGCTGCCATTGTTCTCGAAGCGGTAGCGGCCTCCGGTGCCGCCATGAATGGTGCCACGCCACTGCATCTGTCTATTTTTGGTATGCACCCGGTGGTCAAGCACGGCAGCGCTGCCATGCGCGAAAAATATCTGCCGGCAGTCGCGCGTGGCGAAATGCACGTCGCCTTTGGGGTGACCGAACCCAACGCCGGCAGCGACACCACCGCTATCGAAACCTTCGCCAGGCGTGAAGGTGACCATTACATCGTACGCGGTCGCAAGGTCTGGACTAGCCAGGCGATGGAGTCCCAGCGCGTGCTGTTGCTGGTGCGCACGACCCCCAAGGCCGAGGTGAAGCACAAGACCGAGGGTATGACACTGTTGCTTGCTGAGTTACAAAAACCGGAGGTGTCGATTTCTCCGATCCCGAAGCTGGGCCGCAATGCCGTGCGCAGCTGCGAAGTTGTCTACGACGATCTCCGGGTTGAGCTTGCCGATAGAGTGGGCGAAGAGGGCA
>CAVOFA010000096.1:0-10853 GCA_963694865.1 Gammaproteobacteria bacterium
AATGGATAGATTGCCGGCTATCATATTGATAATTGAGCCCGGCACGAAAAAGGGAGAAATCTTGCGTGGTGACGCATCACGAATCAGCAGCGCGTTGTCTTCAATGGCGGTAATGCCACCAATACCAGAACCTATAGCAACCCCTGCTCGCTCGGGATTCCAGTTGCAATCGCCAAGACCGGAATTCGTGAACGCAATTACTCCCGCCGCGACCCCATATTGCATGAAAATATCCATGCGGCGTGCTTCTTTTGGCTGCATATAGAGGCTACAATCAAATTCTTTGATCGAACCGCCAATACGGGTGCTGAATCCAGCGGTATCGAAATGCTCAATAGTGTTAATGCCACTTTGACCATTCTTGAGTGCTTCCCAGACGCTGTCGACTTCATTCCCAATCGGAGTAATCAAGCCAAGTCCGGTTATCACTACCCTTCTGTTGTTCATCGCGTCTCGCCCCCCTCCCCCTTTAAAGTGCTTGTCGCCAAATAAACAAAAGCTACTCCAGAGTACTCCAGAGTAGCTTCGAGTTTTTAAGCCAGTTGGGGCTTACAGAGTTTTATTGATGTAGTCGCAGGCCAGTTGGACTGTTGTAATCTTTTCCGCCTCATCATCAGGAATTTCTGTTTCAAATTCTTCTTCTAAAGCCATGACCAGCTCGACGGTATCTAAAGAATCAGCGCCTAAATCTTCCACAAATGAAGCAGAAGGTTTTACCTCGTCTTCCTTTACGCCAAGTTGTTCGCAGACAATCTTCTTAACGCGCTCTTCTATGCTACTCATATATATTATTAGCTCCTAATACTATGTATAACGCGGCATTTCTTGCAGCCTTCTTTCATGGTGTGGCGTAAATAATCCAACCATGATTTTAAGAGACGCAAGTTTACCCCTATTTGATTACGATGTAATGCTTAAATTAAAAAATTCGGCTAATACAATAAAGCCTGCAAAATGTCAATAATGTAGGCCAATTTACTGCTAGCCCATGTACATGCCGCCATTGACGTGAACCGTCTCACCAGTGATATAGGCAGCACTTTCTGAGGCCAGAAATGCTACAACCGAAGCGATTTCCTCGGGCCTGCCAAACCGCGCCAGCGGTATCTGGCCCAGCATGTACTCAGCTTGTTGTGCCGACATATCACGAGTCATATCGGTGTCAATAAAGCCTGGAGCGAGGGCATTGACTGTAATACCTCTGGAACCGATTTCCTTGGCAAGCGCTCGAGTGAAGCCTTCAATTCCGGCTTTCGATGCCGCGTAGTTGGTCTGCCCGGCATTGCCACTGGAACCTACTACTGAGCTGATGTTGATGATTCGACCCCAGCGGGCTTTGGTCATACCTTTGACACAGGCTTTACAGACTCGATACATTGATCCGAGATTGGTATCTATCACCGCCGACCATTCCTCTGGCTTCATCCGCATCAGCAGATTATCCCGAGTAATCCCTGCATTGTTCACCAACACTGCAGGCATGCCGTATTTTTCTTTAATGCCGTTAACCAGGCTGCTGACGGAATCATCGGAAGAGACGTCCACGATCCAGCCCTCCCCCTTGCTACCATTGTTTTCCAGATAACTGCTGATACTGTCGGCACCTGCCGCGGTGGTGGCGGTGCCAATCACGGTATAGGCGTTCTTCCCCAATTCGGTGGCGATTGCACGGCCTATACCTCTGCTGGCACCAGTTATCAAAGCAATTACTTCAGTGTCGCTCATAGACTACTTCCTGTTGTGATTCTGTTTTACCTTGTGCTACCGATTCAGATCGCCAGCCACACCGCCGCCTCAAGTGGATACTTCCGCGATCGCGCTTTCCAGGCTCTGGGGGTCGTCGCTGCCGCAGCACAGTAGTTCTGGCTCGATGCGTTTAATCAGTCCGCAGAGGACCTTACCGGGACCGCATTCCACTATTTTATTAATACCAGCCTGATATATTATTCTAACTGAATCTACCCATAAAACAGGGTGGTACAGCTGCTTTATCAAGTTCTGCTTTATTATTTCTGGCTCCTTGCATAGCTCGGCAACAACATTCTGAACCACGGGAATAGCGGCTGGCGAGAACTTCACCCGGTCCAGTTCCAAAGCCAGCTTTTCCGCGGCAGGTAGCATTAAGGCACAGTGGGAGGGAACACTAACGCGGAGGGACAAGGCGCGTTTGGCACCCGCTTCCTTGCACAGCACCATAGCTCGCTCTACAGCGTCGATGTCTCCTGCAATCACGGTCTGACCAGGACAATTAAAATTGGCGGCTGAAACGACTTGACCGGATGCGGCCTGGTCGCAGATCTCGTTAATTTGATAATTTTCCAGACCGCCTATAGCGGCCATCTTGCCCTGGCCGGGTGCTAGTACGGACTGCATTAATTGTCCCCGCTGGTGCACGAGTTTTATTGCATCTGTAAACTCCAGCACGCCAGCACAAACCAGGGCTGAATACTCACCGAGGCTGTGTCCTGCCATGACAGCGGGTAGCCGTCCGCCACGCTGCTGCCACAGCCGCCAGATTGCAACCGAGGCGGCTAATAACACCGGTTGCGTGATGTGAGTCTGATCCAGGCTATTGTCGCCATCGTGCTGTGAAATCTCCCAGAGATCCTGATCTATGACGGCAGCTGCTGCTGTAAAAGTCTCCCGTACTACCGGGTGTTTTGAGGCCAGACTGTTTAGCATGCCTAACTTCTGAGAACCCTGTCCGGGGAAAACCAGAGCAAATTTTTGCATTACATGTCCCTGCATTATTGAGTATTACTATTTACTTTTGTTATTTCTTATAACACTTTGTATTTATCTAATTAATTTATATTTTAAAACACTGATCAGAGTGACTTTTAAGACTTGATCGTGGTTATATCAAGCATCAATGAGCCTCCATAATGGCGGCAACTTCTTTAGCAATCAATTGCGGCACAGCATACTCAATCTCGGATATCGCTTGCTGAATGGCATAGGCAAAGCCTTCGGCAGTGGCGTTGCCGTGGCTCTTTATAATACTACCCTGCAATCCCAGCAAACTCGCTCCATTAAAGCGATGAGGGTTAATCTGCGCATTCAGGTGGACCAGCACTGAAGCGGAGAAAGCGCCAGAGAGTCGCGCCAGGAAATTCCTCGATACTTGCTCTGCCATCAGGTTTTTAACCATGTTTGCTACACCGGCACTGGCTTTAATCATCACATTCCCGACAAAGCCGTCGCAGACGACCACATCCGCAGCACCTTCGAACAGCGCATTGGCTTCTATAAAACCGACATAGTTCAGAGCTGGGCAGCGCTGCATGAGATCCGCGGCGGCGCGCACCTCCTCCGTACCTTTATATTGTTCAGAGCCGATGTTTAGCAAGCCCACAGTCACCGCCTCCTTGGCATTGAGAGATTGCGCGAGGACAGAGCCCATGACGGCGAACTCAAACAATTGATGGGCACTGCAATCTGGATTAGCACCGACGTCAAGCAGTAAAGACTGCCGGGATGCTCCGGGGATCGTGGTAACAATAGCGGGTTTCTGAATCCTTTGAATGGTTTTTAACAGGTGCCGCCCCATCATCAGCAATGCACCGGTATTGCCAGCGCTCACCATCGCTTGCGCAGTGCCGTTCTTGACCAGCTCTACCGCCACATACATTGAAGACTTTTTGCCGCTTCGGAGTACATTCTCGGGCCTGTCCTCATCACTGATGACAGCCTCGGTGTGGACAAAACTAAGTCGAGCCCTTACCTCTGCGCTGGCGCCAGACACAGCGCCACCCATCCGGCTTTCATCACCAACCAGAATTACTGATAGATCGGGGGTATTTTCGAGGACTTGCAGGGTGGCGGGCAGCGTGATGTCTATACCGCCGTCACCGCCCATAGCGTCAATAGCTATGCTCTTCTTGGCAATCAAGGTTTAGTCTTCGCCGAGATCCAGAACCTTTTCGCCTTTGTAAAAACCATCCGCCGTCATATGATGTCTTCTATGCACTTCGCCTGTGGTCTTGTCGGTGGACAATGTAGGTCCAGGCAAGGAGTCATGTGAACGCCTCTGCCCCCTTCTGGAGCGGGTAACTTTACTCTTTTGTACAGCCATGTCCTATCTCCTAATCTATTAAAATCAGTCTATTACGTTGTTTCCTTTAAGTTCCTTAAGAACTGAAAACGGATTTTGTGATACTTCTTGCTTTGTAGCAGTCGTCCCCTGGCTGGTTGCAGATACTGTGCTGTAATTGACTGTTTCGAGACAGTCTCCAGACTCATGCAAGCTAACGATTGGCATACACAGCATCAATTGCTCCTCCACCACCTCAGCCAGTACCAGCTTGTGGTCAGGGCAGATCCAGGGATCCCACCCCGCATCCAGCCCTTCAATCGCAGCTTCGGTTTTAAGCAAGGCGAGCCTTATATCGTCTGTAAGCTCGATAGCTAAAGGTTCCAGACAGCGCTCACAACTTACGTGAACCGATGCCTGTATTGCCCCAGTGATAACGTGCTGCCTGGATGCAGTAATTGAAAAACTTAGTCGAACCTGAATTGAAGCATCGTCGTCAACCAGGCAGTCACGAAATCTCGGTAATCTCTCCAGGCCAATCGAACCACTAATATTTTCCTGTTGCTGGAATACTTTTCGAGCGTCAACGTAGCTTGGAAGCAGGGGCTGCAACGGGGTATTCACCATAGGCGCGCATGATAGGGGGCTGGGTCCGCTCTGTCAAAGGTTTATGTAATTATTATAGGCCTACGTAATCGCTTTATCTTATTGTTATTTATGACTTTTTTTCAAGCTATCGATTAGACCCTGCATGTATTTATCCACCGGTGCCCGCACTCGGATGAGTTGCTCTGAATTCGGTACTGAAAATTCAATTTCCCAGGCATGCAGGCACAATTTTTTCACCTTTGACAAGCCCTGATCTGCAACCCTGGAGGTGTACTTGTTATCCCCTACTATCGCATGCCCAGCGTGCTGGCAATGAACTCGGATCTGGTGGGTACGGCCAGACTCAGGCCTTACCTCCAGTAATGAGGCGTTTTCAAAGCGCTGGCTTAACTTGAAGAGCGTGCGTGAGGGCTTGCCGGCGGTGTCTACCCTAACGATGCGTTCACCAGAGCTGATAACATTTTTCTGCAGAGCTGCATCGATCTGGTCTAAGTCTTGCGGCCACCGCCCATGCACCAGAGCCAGGTAGAGTTTTTTTACATTTCTTACTTTAAATTCATTCTGTATGTACTTTAAAAATATAGTATTTTTAGCAATAACCAGACAACCGGAAGTATCTCGATCGAGGCGGTGAGCCAGCTCCAACTGCAGCCACTCGGGCCGCATCTGTCGCAGCGCCTCGATCAGACCCAATCGAATTCCGGTACCACCGTGAACTACCAGCCCGGCGGGCTTATTAATCACCAGCAACTGCTCATCTTCATACAGCACATTATTTAGAAGCAGCTCATGTAAACCGGGCCCTACTTTCCCTGGCCTGGGCTCGGCGCTGCCGAAGAACGGAGGGATTCTCACCTCATCCCCCAGCAGTAGCTTGTACTCCGCCTTGCAGCGTTTCTTGTTAACCCGCACTTCACCGCGCCGGATTAATCGATATAGTCGAGATCGGGGCACCCCTTTCATACGGCGAATCAGGAAATTATCCAGCCTTTGACCGTCTTGAGCCTGCCCGACCTTCTGCAACTGTACCTTTGAGTTGTCCGCGG
The DNA here is from genome assembly GCA_963694865.1 of Gammaproteobacteria bacterium. Taxonomy (GTDB): domain Bacteria; phylum Pseudomonadota; class Gammaproteobacteria; order Pseudomonadales; family Pseudohongiellaceae; genus UBA9145. The sequence continues at coordinate 5,689 of CAVOFA010000096.1, forward strand.
ATTTCCCGTACTCAGCACTGCCCGCCCGCTCTAATTTGTCCACTGCGCCCTTACTCACAATTCCCTCGATAATCAAAATGGTTGAAAAACCCCTGCAAGCGCATTTTACATCATTCCGTGGTCTACTTATTGGTGTACAATCCTCTCTTTTTTGACCCAAGCAGAATCCATGCAAAGCCTCAAGCAGCACCTCAGTACACTAATTAGCAAAAGCCTGTCAGAAGCTTCTGCAGTAGCGGACAGCAACGCCAATGTAATAACCGCATCCAAACCGGAGTTTGGTGACTATCAGGCAAATGGCGTGATGGCGACGGCCAAGCAATTAAGGACCAATCCACGACAACTGGCACAAAAAGTCGCCGCGCTAATCAGCGCCACCGAAGATGAGCTCATCGAGCGGGTTGAAATCGCAGGGCCGGGTTTCATTAACATCCACCTCGATAAAGCCGAGCTACTGCGCAGGGCTGAACTGGTACAGCTACAACCACAGGCACTGATTCCAAAGTCGACCGAGGCTCTGAGCATTGTGGTGGACTATTCATCGCCGAATCTCGCCAAGGAAATGCACGTCGGACATCTGCGAGGCACCATTATCGGCGACTGCCTGGCCAGGATCCTGGAGCGACAGGGCCATAAAGTAATTCGACAGAATCACGTCGGCGACTGGGGCACCCAATTTGGTATGCTGATCGCGTACATGAAGGAAATCGAACAAGCAGGGCAACGAAAAACACAGCAGGGAAAAGCCTTCGGCGACCTGTCCTCCCAATTGTCTGATCTGGAAACATTTTATCGCGCGGCCAGGACGCGTTTTGATGCTGACCCGGTTTTCGCCGAAACTTCTCGTCAGAGTGTGGTCAAGTTGCAAGGTGGTGACCCTGAGTACCGGCAGATCTGGCAGCAGTTTATTGAAGAATCCTTACGCCACTGCCAGTCTGTTTATGACCGCTTGCACATCACTTTACGCAGGGAGGATTTAAAGGCTGAAAGCTTTTATAACAATGAATTAGGCAACATAGTTACGGCGCTGGAGGAGAAAAATTTGCTGTCCTTATCCGCCGGTGCCCAGTGTGTTTTTCTGCCTGAATTCATCGGCAAGGAAGGAGAGCCGCTGCCGGTAATTATTAGAAAATCTGACGGTGGTTATCTGTACGCCACCACCGATTTGGCCGCCGTTCAGTACCGTTCCTTTACCCTGCATGCCGATCGCTCCCTGTACGTCGTTGATGCGCGGCAGTCGCTGCATTTTCAGCAAGTCTTCGCGGTGGCTAAGGCCGCCGGGCTGGCATCTGCACACATTTCCCTGGAGCATATCGCCTACGGCACCATGATGGGAAAAGATGGCAAACCATTCCAAACCCGATCCGGTGACACTATAAAATTGGTTGAATTGCTCGATGAGGCGGTTCGTAGAGCCTTCGATCTGGTGTCTGAGAAAAACCCGGAACTGGAGGAGGAAGGCCGACGCGCAATCGCCGACAAGGTGGGGATAGCGGCCGTCAAGTATGCGGATTTATCAAAGAACCGCAGCAGCGACTACATCTTCGACTGGTCCACCATGCTCAGTTTCGAAGGCAATACCGCGCCTTATTTAATGTACGCCTATGCTCGAATCAAAAGCATCTTAAGAAAGCAGGATGCCGCTCTGGAGGCGTACAGGATTACCACAATCGACTCTCAGGAAGAGCGGAGTTTGCTGATAAAAATCTTACAACTGCCAGAAATCATCGATTCAGTCGCTGCAGACTGCTATCCAAATCTGCTCTGCAATTACCTCTATGAACTGGCGGGCCACTTCATGCGCTTCTATGAGACCTGCCCCATTCTGAAAGCCGAGACGACGCTGAAGAACTCACGGTTGTCACTGGCAGCCTTGACCGCAGATACACTGCAACAAGGCCTCGACTTACTAGGAATCGAAACCCTGGAACAGATGTAGTTATAGCCGACCTACTTACAGGCTTTCTAACAATAACTTGTTCAGACGCCTACTAAAGTCAGCAGGGTCTGATAGTTCCACACCGTCAGCCAGACTCGCCTGACCGAAGAGTATGACCACCAGGTCCTCGAAGCGCTCCTCGTCGCCTTCCTTATCCAGTTTTGCCACCAGGGGATGCTCCGGGTTAACTTCGAAGATGGGTTTGGTCTCAGGCACCGCTTGTCCGGACGCTGCCATTATTTTCCGCATCTGCGCGCCCATATCGTGATCATCGACCGCAAGGCAGGCAGGAGAATCAGTAAGTCGGTGAGTTACCCGCACTTCTTTCACGCGATCTTCCAGTTGTGTTTTTATACGCGCGACCAGATCCTCGTATTCTTTTTCCGACTTTTCCTGTTGTTCTTTGTCTTCTTCGTTTTCCAACTTACCAAGATCGAGCTCCCCTCTGGCAATATCCTGAAATTGTTTGCCGTCGAATTGCTGCAGTTGACTCATCAGCCATTCATCAATCCTGTCGTGCATTAGAATAACTTCGATGCCTTTTTTGCGGAATATCTCGAGGTGAGGGCTGCTGCGGCCGGCCTTGACAGACTCGGCAACCAGGTAATAAATCTTCTCTTGCCCATCTTGCATTCTACCCACGTAGTCTTCAAAACCCTGATCCTGCGCATCAGCTTTGGACTCCGTAGTAGTGAACTGCAGTAACTTGGCTATTTTTTCGCTATTGGAGGAATCTTCCCCCGGTCCTTCTTTCAGCACTTGCCCGAATTCCAGCCAGAATTTGTTATATCCCTCCCGCTCCTTCTTGCGCAGTTTGCTCAACATATCGAGCGCACGTTTTGTCAGTGCGCTGCGCATAGAATCGACCACCGGATCTTGTTGCAAAATCTCTCGGGAGACGTTCAGCGAAATGTCATTGGAATCGACAACACCTTTAACGAAACGTAAATACAAAGGCAAAAACTGATCAGCATCATCCATTATAAAAATGCGTTGGACGTAGAGCTTCAAGCCGCGGGCGGCGTCTCGATTCCACAAGTCATAAGGCGCTCGGTTGGGAAGGTAGAGCAAGCTTGTATATTCCAGTTTCCCTTCCACCTTGTTGTGACTCCAAAGCAGGGGGTCTTCGAAGTCATGGCTTACGTGTTTATAAAATTCTTTGTATTCATCGTCCTTAACGTCTTTTCTCGATCGTAACCATAAGGCTTTGGCGTCATTAACCGCTTCATACTCCGCCAGCTTTTTCTTGCTCTTCTTCTTGCTGTCTGCATCTGCATCCACCTCCTCATCAGGGACGGAGAAATCCTGCTTCTCCATGAGCACAGGAATTGAAATATGATCTGCATACTTTTTGACAATATTTCGCAAACGAAAACTCTCGGCAAACTCTTTTTCAGCTTTCTTCAGATGCAGCACGATACGGGTGCCACGGTCGGCTTTTTTAGCCGTAGCGATAGTGTAATCAGCCTCGCCGCTGGACTTCCACAGCGTCGCTTCAGCTTCACCAGTGCCGGCCTTGCGAGTGAGGACTTCTACCTCATCGGCGACGATAAATGCCGAATAGAAACCCACACCGAAGCGTCCAATGAGTTGAGAGTCTTTCTTTTGATCCCCGGTTAATGACTCCAGAAACTGTACCGTTCCTGATTTGGCGATCGTGCCCAAATTCGTGATGACCTCTTCCCTTGTCATGCCGATGCCATTGTCAGCTATAGTTATCGTCTTTTTCTTTTCGTCAAAATCGATTTGTACTTTTAACTCCGAGTCCTCGGCCAAGAGCTCAGAACTCGACAATGCTTCGAAGCGCAGCTTATCAATTGCATCGGATGCATTGGAAATCAGCTCTCGTAAAAATATCTCTTTATTGCTGTACAGGGAATGGATCATCAGGTGAAGCAATTGTTTTGCTTCGGTTTCAAATCCCCTTGTTTCCGCTTTTGGTTTTGCAGCCATCGATCTCACTCCACTCAATTAATCTATCGTCTTGAATATTCGAACTAAAAAGCCCAACCACATTGCTGTAGTTGGGCTTTTTATGGGGGCTAGTCGTAAATTTTCAAGCGCATGCGCCCAAAAACCTGCGGTTTACACTATTGTAGAGGCGGGTAGGGTTGGTAAAAATCGATAGCATCGTTACGACGTTCTGCCAGTACATCGAAGCGCGCTTTGGTGCTTGTTATAAATTTCAGGTAATTACTGGCAGACTCCTGATCCTCACGATCACCCGCTTCGGCCGCTTCATTGGCTGCTTCAGATGCGCCTTCAAAATCATCCAACTCCACCAGGGACCGCGAAAGAAATAACAGGGTATCTGCAGAATTTTCTAAACCACCTCTGTCCAGCGCTTCGCGAAAGGCTTCTACTGCCGCTTCATAGTTATGAATAATGTAATGGATGTAGCCATAGGTATCATAGCCATTGCCTGTCTCATCAAGTTCCGCAGCCTGTTTCGCGGGTGCTAGTGCCTTTTCGTATTCACTGGCGACAAGATTCATTTGTGCCAGGGTAGTGAAGGTATCGACATCACCCTCTATGGCACCCAAATCCATGCCATGGGTGATTATTTGAGCTCCACTGTATGAAATTTCCAAGCCAGCCATAGACTGTCCCAGGTTTAAAAAGCGGGTATCGTCTTCGATGAAGTCTAGCAGATAAGCTAAATTCATTGAGCGAATACGCCTTTCTTCGTCATCGAGACTGGCATAGACAGCACTGAGGTTGAGCCAGTCCGTTTGATTGTTAAACAGTATTATCATGGTTTTGGTCAGTTCCAGGGCTTTCTCATAATCTTCCTCAACAAAATAGAGGCCGTTCAAGTAGTTGTAATCATCCCGGTCCAGAGTATCACCTTCGGCCAGCAAGAATTCCATGTAGTTAATCCAGTACGGCTCTGCTTCGCTATATTGCTCCAGCGAATAATGCGCATAGGACAAGCCGCGATAGACGATGTCGTCTTCTTCCAGTGAAACCTCACGCCAGGTTTGATAGGCATCAATAGATTGCTCCCATTCTTCTTGGACGGCGTGTAACTGACCTAGCGTACGCAGCGTGCGCAATTGAACGTCCTCACGCAACGACTCCAGCAATAATAATTGCTCGAAGATATCAATCGCCTCTGGAAACTGTTCCAGAGTGAGGTAGTAGTTGGTAAAAAAGCTCAGGGTTGTCTGTTTCTCAAAATCATTCATGCGCTCGAAGCGACGCTCGTAGAGTCGATCCAGTTCTT
>CAVOFA010000097.1:0-10847 GCA_963694865.1 Gammaproteobacteria bacterium
TCGCATCCAGGCTGAGATGCTTGCGCAACTCGGAAATTGCCCGGGTCAGAGAATTTTCATTGACGATGACTTGTGGCCACAACTCCTCGATCAACTCATCTCGAGTTAGCACCTGGTAGGCGTTCGCCGCCAAATAACACAGCAGATGTACGAGGCGGGGCTCCAGCTGTCGACACAGGTCGCTGTGCCGATGTTGCAGCCGGTTCAGCTGCGGTTGGACTAACCACTCGCCTATGCATATCGGCGTCTGTAGTGGCACCTCTCTGTCCATAGACTCCCATTCTGGCTGTTGTGCGCTCAATGTGCTCATGGTGTGATCCAGTGATTTTTACAATTTTGGGGTATTCGAATATTCAGTGAGTTAGACACTACTCAGCCCGAATTAGTTCTCGACTACCGGCTTGGTAGTCGCATTGTGCCAATAATAATAGAAGCAGACCGGCACCGACACGGTTTTCACCCATCTACAGCTTTTCTGGACATTTTATTTACCTCATTTTCAGCTTGTTGGCGAACTAAGATATGTCACCGTTTGGCCGACTCAATTACTTGAGTCGGTTATTTTTATAGTCGGCGATCAAATTATTGCTTATTTAGGATTCCTATAGCGACCGAGGCGTGTTAGTTTCGCAGGGACTGTAACGGGCCTCGAAAAGGCGCAACAGCATGCTAATCCCGGGACTGGCCCTGGGGTAAGACAAGCGCATTGGCCAGGTTTTAGATTTACGTGGTGTTCCTCATTATTCAATTTACTGACAAAGCTTCGAATATCCTTATTACTTCGATTCAAACAATTTTTCGCTTAGATCGGCTGCTTGTTCTGGTGCTGTTAACGCCCCTGTTGTTAGCTTCCACCGACGTGCTGTCAGATGATCGCCAGCAACGGCCACAATACAACTACGACTTCAGCGAGTTTATTCACTGGCTGGAAGACAGTGTCAATGAGAAAGACATACCCGGGGGTGCGCTCGCCATCGTCTCGCGAGAAGGTATCCGCCATTTGCAAACCTGGGGTGTAAAAAACGTCAGCGAAGACGCCGCGATTAACACCGATTCGATATTCAGAATTGCCTCTATGTCGAAAACTTTTGCCGGCACCGCGGCAACGTTACTGGTTGCCCAGAACTTACAATCATGGGATGCCAGGGTTAGTGATCTGTTCCCAGACTTGCACCTGGGGACATCCGCCTCGTCTCAGCAAATCACTCTGAAACACCTCGTTAGCCACTCGACTGGCTTGATGCCCCACTCCTATTCGAATATGTTGGATTACGGTGTCGGCTACAGCAAGATCAAAGAAAAATTCGATGAGATACCTACAGTTTGTGCGCCCGGCAGATGCTATGGTTATCAGAATGTGGTTTTTTCCATAATTGGCGATATCGTCGAACAAAGCACAGGAGACAGTTACGAAAAGTATATCTACGAGGAGGTTTTTAAGCCCCTGGGAATGTTAACCGCCTCGGTGGGTATGGAGCCCTATCTGAATACTCCTGAAGCTACCCTGCCGCATCGAATGGTGCGGGGTAATTGGAAGACCACCACTACCAATGCCGCTTATTATTCTGTTGCGCCAGCGTCTGGTGTCAATGCCAGCATTTCTGACATGAGCAAGTGGGTGCGTGCTAATCTCGGTGGATTTCCTGAGGTGCTGTCAGAAAATTTTCTCAGTCAGTTGCACGAACCTATTATTTCTACGCCGAATGGCTATTTCAGCAATTGGTCCGGTCTGGAAAAAGCCTACTACGCAACGGGCTGGCGGGTAATTGATTACAAGGGTATGCGCACAATTCATCACGGTGGCGGTGTCCGTGGCTACAGATCCGAAATGGCTTTCGTGCCAGATGCCAATATCGGCATGGTGTTATTATTCAATGCCGAATCCAGCCTCGCTAACGATATAGTGCCAGCATTTCTTGATAATTTATCCCAGGCAGTAATTAAATACATCACGCACAACGGCAAGTAGCCGGCAGGACAAGTTTATGATCTCGGTAATAGAATTACTGAAGTCGCACCGTAGTATTCGGAAATTCACAGAACAGGCCATTGCGCCGGAGCTGTTTGATGAGCTGATTTTAGCGGGGCAGGCTGCAGCCACTTCCAGTTTTTTGCAAGGCTCGACTATTGTTCGGGTAGTCGACAAAGAAAAGCGCAGGCAGATAGCTGAACTGGCGGGTGGGCAACGTTATGTCGAATCTGCCGCGGAATTCATGGTGTTCTGCGCCGATCTTAAACGGGCTGGAAATTACTGCGAGGATTACGGCAACGCCTTTGAGGGAGATTTCACAGAACATTTCATAATTGCTACCGTCGATGTGGCGTTAATGGCACAGAGCCTAGTTACTGCTGCGGAATCGGTAGGACTGGGAATATGTTATATCGGTGGTATTCGTAATAACCCTGCGTTGGTTTCGGAGTTGTTGCAATTGCCGCAGGGAGTTTATCCGGTTTTTGGTTTGTGTCTGGGTTATCCGGATCAAAATCCAGAAACAAAACCGCGGCTTCCTGTTCCGGTAATTCTTAAACAAGAAGTCTATAACGAAGTGGGCGACAAAGAAGCTATTGCAGAATATGATGAGAGAATACGCGAATACTATAAGACACGAACGGGCGGAGGTCACGGTATCAGTTGGTCGGAACAGGTTGCTGACTTATTAGCGGAAAAATCACGGCCTCATATGAAGGCATTTCTCGCTAGTCAGGGTTTCAAATTTCGCTAGGTTTCCTAGAGAAAACACGAAATAAAAGAGTCGCCGCAGCTATCGATTACTCGCTCAAGCAAAGTACACTATACATGCTTCGCCACTGTGAGCTGTACGGTACGTCGTACTATAATCTAAAGTAATGCAAAAACAGCCCACGAATTATTAACTAATCAGAGTATATAGTGTGAATCTAACCAGCCGCTTCAGTGCTCCATTGGTCTGTTTGACACTGTTTTTCAGCCACTCGCTGTATTCGCAAGCCCACCACAGCGCAGCCGATAATACCGGACTATCGGTGAATACCAAAACCTCACCAACCGACGATTCGGTACTGGACGACGCCCCGAAATCCCTGGATCTGGTGTTTCCTCAGCGAGTGCGCTTAGTCAAGCTGACACTGCACAACGACAAACGAGATTGGGTAGATATCAGCTTTCGCTATGACCCGCGAGTTGGTGAACGTTATGTGTGGGAGTTGCCTGAATTGCAGGCAGCGACCTACTACACGGCGGACTGGGCGATCCTGGGGAGTAGCCAACAATTGGTGAGAGGTAGCTTTAGTTTTTCATTTGGATCTGGCGCTGAGCCTCCCTCGGTGACCAGGGAAGCCGAAGCCATCTTGGTGGATATTCGCAGTGGTGATGGGGATCCAACTACCCGCGCTGTCACGCCTCCAAGAACTCAGATCATCATCGATCGCAACCCGCCTAATTACGACCCGCCATTTACCATCGAATTAGAAACATCAGTCGCGCCTGAAGAACCAGATCTGCCCCTGGAGTAACCGTCAGCTATTGATCGTGGTAGAGCCTGCCGTGTTCGCTCGTGTCCCAACTGTATAGGCTCAACACAGGCTTTCGCCTGGAGTATGCAGATGCGTTTCAAAGCCAACATGTAGAGTCAGGGTGTTGAGTGATTGGGCAGCCACCAGCGGAGACTTCGGCAGAATTTCAATAATTGCGTATTGGCTTCATCAGTCTGACCCCGTAAGCCTTGTGAGCTGTCCAAAATGCCTAATGTCGCTCTGGTTCCCGTAGCAATGCCCACAGATTGCTGCTGCCGAACAAAGCCGCGAAAAGCACTAGCAAAGAAAACATAAACCATTGAATTGCATAGAATAAATTCTGATTTATGTCGGCGTTTACCGCCGGCCAGTGGCGCACAAGTGCACCGGGTTGATCGGCGGTGAGCCTTAGCTCGAAAGGAAACAGGGGCTCGCCTAAAATTTCGGAGATTACATCGATTTCCAGGCTGCGCAGTCGCAAAGGCCAGATGTTGGCATCGATTTGGCTGGCAATGACTCTGGCATTCTCCGGCGGCACAAATATCTGCGCCGTGATCTCCATCGGCCCGGATACCGAGCGCAAACGTGGTTCTGTGTCCGGCGGCAGAATGCCAGTGGTCCAGCCACGGCTAACCAGCACCAATTGCCCGTTCGTCGCCAGCCGAAAAGGTGTCACCACGCCATAGCCAATTTGGCCGTTGAAGAATTCAGCAAGCAGCAAAATCGTGCGTTCATTGACGAATTCGCCATTGAGAGCGACATGTAAATTTTCCAGATCAGGATTAGCCCGGTGCAGGTGCCCCTGGGGAATTTCTTCTATAGGAGCCGCGCTGTTTAGCGACAGCAGCGTTAAAGCTTGTTGCGCGTCTACTTTTTCTGCGGCTCTGTCTAGCTGCCACACGCCCAGGCGGGCGAACGCGGCCATCGTAACTAGTACACAGGCTGCCACCATCCAGTTAACGCGGATGTGAAACGATCCAAAACTGTGTTCGGTACGTAGTTGCATCGGCTTTGTCACGAATTGTGTAGAACGCATCAGAAGCGATGGTTTAAGAAAGGCAGTGAGACTAAAACAGAAGCGTCTTGAAAGCAATGATGCGGGCTACACCGGGATTTTATTCAACACCAAAAACACCAGTAGTACGGTGGCCGGTAGTAGGTGATCAGACGACCGCAGATGATAACTGCGCACCAGCAAAGCAGCGATATGGCGGCAATTGCCCGGGCACGAGTTGGCAAGCGCAGTGTGGCATTAGTCTGCTTGACCTCGACCGCGGTGGTGCTATAGAAAACCAACATATTGACGCCGGCCACTAGCATGAAAAAAAGCTTGCTCTGGAAGGCTGGATTGAAAACGTACTGGTCAGGCGCGGTAGTTAAAAACATGATGCCAGTTACAAGGTTTAATAAATAGCCGGCCACACCCAGGGGCACAAGTTTGTGCAAATCCGCAAAAGCCAGACCCGGCGCTAGACCTAACATGCGCAAATCAAAAACACCCACGGTGCCAATCAGCAGGCAGAGGCCAATAAAGTGAATCGATTCGGCCACCGGCCAGCCCCAGGGAGAGTTCATAAAGGCATAGATGCCGCTACCCTGGGAAAAACTGAGAAAAAATTCAAGCATAGTTCATTGTGCGCGAGATTCTGTTTTTAGTAAAAGCGGTGAGTACACTTAGCTAATAAAACCGGGATGCCAATAGTACACTGTGGGTGTAGGCGAGAAAGCGTCCGGTAGTTACCGCCACTAGCCACAGCGATAGCGACAAATAGGCTAGCCTGGATGTGCGCGGGTCGGCGTTAAAAGTTTCATTGCCGCTAACAATCATTTTTTGAAAAAAACGACTGATGCACAAGGCGGTGATCAAAGCCGCAAGTTTGATATAGAAAAGTGGATTAGTAAGTGCTTTTGCCGGGTATGCCATCAGCAAGGTCAAACCCGACAGGAAAACAGCCACCGCGGCATACCAGTGCACTGGGTAAAACCGAGTGAGAGGAGCCAGCGGAAACCGCGGCAGGAAACCGATCAAGCGCAGGTTAATGGCGATGTTTATTCCCACCACGAAAGCCATAGCGAGAGAATGGATTGTCAGCGCAGTGAAAAAAGCGACACCGGATTCTCGCAGCCAGTTACTTAGCCCTGTTTCTTCGAATCTTGCAAGGGTATACAGATCGATTCCTTACTAATTTCGCTTCATTGCGCTGTGCTTACGCCAACAGCGGATCGATGAAACGTTCCATTTCTCGTCTCAAGTCGGCATCGGGTAAGCGACCTCTGGCTGCGGCGATATTATCTTCGGCGTGATGCGGCTTGGTGGTGCCGGGAATGGGAATGGGGCTGCTGGAGTGAGACATCACATACTTTAAAAATACCTGTGCCCAGGAGTTGGCGTCTATGTCCGCCGCCCATTCCGGTAACCTGCGGTCACCCACCGCGTTGAACAGTCTGCCACGGCCGAACGGCAGGTTCACTAGCACGGCAAGGCCCTGGTCCTGCGCCAGGGGCAACAGCCTGTCGGCGGCATTGCGGTTGCCTAGAGAATAGTCCAGTTGGATAAAATCCAGTTCGTGCTGCTGAACGATGTCTTCCAGATTCTGGTACTGCCGGTCGCTGGATGTGGTAACCCCAATGTAGCGAAACCTGCCTTGCTGTTTCCATTCCTGCATGGTCTGGAGTTGAACCTCGACCCCGCGCAGATTGTGAACCTGCATAAGCTCAAAGCGCTCACCACCTAGCAATTCGAAAGAGCGCTCCATGCGGGCTATACCACTCTCACGGTCTTCGCGGTCTACCTTGGTCGCCACCCACAGATCGTCTCTTATTCCCAGTTCACGCATTATTCCGCCAATTACAGTCTCCGAGTTACCGTAGTTGGGAGAGGTGTCAACCACCTTGCCACCCAGGCGATGAAAGGTGGCGAAGGTATCCTGAAATACGGCCATTTGCGCGGCGTTGGACTGAGCTCGGTAATTTCTACAACCAATACCAATAGCTGGAATCTGCTGACCTGAAGAGGGAATGGTGGTCATATTCAGACCGGCCTGTGCTAACAGTGGCGGGGTTAAGCTGGCACCAGCGATTGCAGTCGTGACTTTGAGTAGCTGTCGTCTGGTAAATTTCATAGTATTGCTCTGAATTATCGTCGTGCGCTGGCACTCGCTTGAATAGTACGAGTTTGGTCTGTTAGATGTGCTTGTGTCAATACACAGTGTTATGCGAATCTAATGTGGTGTGGGCAAAATGCTATGCTAGAATACAGTAGTAAAATCGCAGACACACAGCTAAAAATAACAACAATGGAGACGAGTATGCAATTTGTTTGGCAGCCACCATTTCCCCGTATTTTAATACTTTCTATCGGACTGGTTTTTTTGGGTTTTAGCCTGCAGCTAACGGCGCAAACTGCGATTCCACGTACAGCGGATGGCAATCCGGATTTTAATGGCATTTGGCAGACTATAGGTAGTGCCAGCTTCGATATAGAACCCCACGCTGCCGATTTTGGCCCCCTGGCGCAACTGGGGGCAATAGGGGCGATACCGGCAGGCCTGGGTATTGTCGACGGCGGTGAGATTCCCTACACGGCTGCCGCCAGAGCCCAGCAGCAAGCGAACAAGGCCGACTGGCTGGCCCAGGACCCGGTGGTGAAATGTTATATGCCTGGTATTCCGAGAGCGAACTACATGCCGTTCCCTTTCCAGATTATTCAGTCACCAGAACACGTCGTGGTGGCCTATGAATTTGCCAGCGCTAGCCGCATCGTCTATATGAATCAACCGGATTTTGAGGCGCCATTATTTAGCTGGATGGGGCATTCCAGGGGACACTTTGAAGGTGACACCCTGGTTATCGATGTCACCGATCAGGTTCCTGATACCTGGTTCGATCACGCCGGTAATCACCACAGCGATGGCTTGCGGGTGACGGAGCGTTACACCCATTTAGGGCCGAATACTGTGATGTATGAGGCTACACTGGAGGACCCCAATGTATACACGCGGCCCTGGACAGTGAAATTCCCACTCTATCGCCGACTTGACGAAAATATGCAATTGCTGGAATTCAAGTGTGTAGAGTTTGCCGAAGAATTAATATACGGGCACCTGCGCAAGGTAGACTAGGGTAAGTATATCGGAACTGCTTACGACTACTGGGATGCAGACACGTCGGTTATAGCCGCATTGTTGGCTTGAAGCCGGCGAGAGCCCTGGCTCGACTCTCCTCATTGAGTAGCGTTACGCATTGATGCTCACAGATAGCGCTGCAACGTGTGCTAGGGTGTTCGTTCAGCCAGAAGAGCCTCGCTCAGGCCTTCTATTCCCACCATTGCCAGCACGATCAAGAGCGCGGTCTGTGGCCCGCGGTGTGAATTCATTGGTGAAAACCATTCGTCGGGAGAGTGAGCGCCACCGCCTTCGCCGCCGCTGGCAATGGTAATGGCAGGAATCCCCAGAGACATCGGCACGTTGGAATCGGTGCTGGAAATTCCCAGTTGCTGCAAATTGATGCCGATTGTATCGAACGCCAATGCGGCGACCTGCACCAGCGGGGCACTAGAGGGTGTTAGCCCAACCGGTCGGTCTCCAATCAGAATGAATTCCACCGTAATCTCACTACTATCCCAGCGTGCATTTTCCTCGGCTACCGCTTGCAGTGCCGCGGCCTTGGCCCTGACTTCAAGTTTCTCCAGTTCTTCACGATCATTGGATCGCATGTCCAGTGCAAAAATCGCATCTGCGGCGATAGAATTAACCGAGGTGCCACCAGTAACAGTGCCAACAGTGAAGGTGGTCTTTGGAAAATCGGGGGTCTCGAATTCCGCGATTTTCGTAATCGCGCGACCCATGGCATGTATGGCGCTGGCCAGACCAAAGGCACCGAAGGAGTGGCCGCCGGGTCCCTTGAAATGAAATTCGAAGCGACGACTGCCGGTGCCACCGGTGGTGATGCGTCTGAGCGTTACCCCGTCTATGGATACAAAGCCATCTATTTCCGGGTGGTCACGGAAGATAGCCTTGATGCCTCTCAGATCTCCGCGGCCTTCCTCACCCACATTGCCGGCAAACATGATATCGCCTTCGGTTTCTATGCCGCTTTCATTGAGCACATCAATCACAGACAGCAGCGCCGCAAGCCCCCGGGTGTCATCTCCGATGCCGGGAGCATAATAGCGATTGTTTACCAGTCTGACGCTGGTATCCACACCTTCCGGAAATACTGTGTCCAGGTGTGCAGCGATCAAGAGGGTGGGGCCAGCGCCACTGCCTTTGCGTAGGCCGATGACATTGCCTTCGTCATCGGTGTAAGCATTTTCCAGGCCGCGGGACTGTATCTGTTGCAGGAAGTAGGCGGCACGTTTCTCTTCCTTGAAGGGCGGTGCTGGAATCTCGGTTAGAGCTATCTGTTCTGTAATAGCGTCTGGTTCGCGCTGGAAAATTTGCTGTAATGCAGTGCGCACACGCCCGTCGTTGGCAATCAGTTGATAGCGTTGATCAACGTCCGCGTCGATGGCGACCAGGCTTTGAGTTTCCTGGGCATGCAGGAAATTTGCGGTCGACAGGAGTAACAACACGGCGGTTGCTTGACAGTACTTTTTCAAAATAGCATCCATTCTGCGGGTGAATTTGTTATTCGATAAACTGATGATCGCACTACAGCAAGCGCATGCGCCAGCCTCGACCGCCAGCTCTGAGGGCTCTCCTTTCACGCATGCGAGAGTGGAGGAGTGCGCTTGTCGGCTATTCAGGCGTTCCAGTATCGCTGATTCGGAAACCGGACGCTGGATTATAGTGCATTTTCCGCGCCCTATGCTCAACAATTGGCCGCAGTGACTATTACTAGCGCAGCCGTACAGAACGCAGAGCATCGAACAGCAGGTTTTTATCCCGCAGAGAAACATGGGTAGTGGTGATGAGTTCTACTAATCTGCTGCGGGAGCTTTCATCGATTTCGCCCTGCAGCAGTAAGGTCTGCGTCAGCAGAAAAATGATTTGGTCGCCGAGTTCAGTGAGAAGCGGCCTGATTTCTGTGTCAAGGTTAACGACTTCTCCGGTTGGTGGTGCCGACAACCAATCGGCTCTATGGCGATGCTGTATAGCCTTGGCTACAGCGATTTGGGCTTCAAAAAATGCCTCAACAGACTGCGGTTTCAAGCCCAAGCTCGCTGCTGCTTCCTTGGCGTTGTCAATGACCACGCGTTCTCTTGCCAGGTCTTCGACGGCAGTTTGGTTCTGCCTCTTGAACAGTGCTACGTCTTCCATGTAGCTCAACCGTTGGTTGATGGTGGCGAAGAACTCACCGACCAGGTCCTCTGCTGCTGTGACGGACAAGCTGTGGAAGCACAGCAAACAAGGAAGTAATACGATTCGAGTCAGTTTCATTTTTGCGCAAGACCTCGCAGCGGCGCTACTGCTCGATCGATAATAGACGCAATAGTGCTAAAAATAAGTGCCACGCCCATGAAGCCAGTGACTGTTCTCAGAGTATCTGCCAAACCGTCAACAATCTCCAGGCGAGATGCCGCGAAGACCAGCAATGGCACAAAATAGAGAATGCCATTCCAGCGGCCGAGAAAGCTCATGCGCAGTTTTTTCTGTCGAAACAGAAAGTAGGAATCCAGCACATACTGTGCGAATGCAATCGAGATAAGAACGGGCAGTAGTGGATGGACGGTGCCGGCAACGGCTATACCAGTTAGCGCTGATGTGACAAAAACGAAGTCGGTGCCATGGTCAAACAACATGCCACTGGCAGACTCAGTCCCGGTGGCCCGCGCTACCTTGCCATCGAAATAATCCGTGGCGATGGCAATGCAGAGCAAGAGCATTAGCCATGCGGGTGGCAGCAGCAACGGTTGCGCGAACGCCCATGTCACTGGAACCACCAGCAATAGCCGTATCGCCGTTAGCAGATTGGCCACTATCGGCCGAATAAATCGCGTTGTGCGCGGCGCCAGAAAACCAGCCCGATGGCGGCGTTAAACAAAATGAAAAAATTGTGCTGGACGAAGCCGAACGCTGCCATCTGCCCTTCATTATCAGGAAACAAGATCACCCAGAATGTGATAGCTGCTGCCCGCATGGGGGTGGGAACGGCAGCGGCGAAAAATATCACCGGCAGGTAAGGCAGTAGCGTCAGCCAGGATGCTTCCACGCCGAATAAGTTGAGCGCCACAGTATAGACGACGACGGCGGCCAGTAGGGCGGGAGAGCGCAGTAGGAAAAAAGCGCCGTAATGCCAGGGCTTGGCCTTACGGAAAGCGAGCAACACCGGGCGCTCGCGAAATTGATTGTTGGGTAGGATGTAGCCCTGAAAGTAGGCTATCCATAGCACCAATACGACACCAGCGCCCAGAC
>CAVOFA010000098.1:0-10735 GCA_963694865.1 Gammaproteobacteria bacterium
GTCTGCTCGGTGAAGTCGAAAATTATACCTCAATTCTGGTACGAGCGAGCCTTCTAATGGACATGTGGCGGCTGTTGCCATTATGCTCGGAGCACGACGAAAGGTGAAAAACCATGGATAACATGCAGGATTCGACTGCCGCGCGAGACAAGGCTAGCGCTAGCCAGGCGCTCATCCCGATATTGGTGCTAGTTAGCCTGCTGTCCCTGTCTGTCTACCTGTTCGGTGAGGATTCGAGCTATGGCCCGAATCAAATTGCTCTGTGTGTCGGCACAATTGTTGCCGCTCTGGTCGGCTGGAGCAACGGGCTGAACTGGAATCAGATCGAGGCTGCTATGGTTTCCGGCATCACCATAGCGATTAAGCCCATCATGATTTTGTTTAGCGTAGGCCTGTTGATCGGTAGCTGGATTTTATCCGGCACCGTACCCACCATGATCTATTACAGTTTGTTGATGCTCGATCCATCGATATTTTACGCCGCCAGCTGTATTATCTGCGGTCTGGTCGCGCTCAGTATTGGCAGTTCCTGGACCGTAGCCGGCACCGTGGGTATCGCACTCATTGGCGCCGCCGCCGGTATGGGGGTGTCGGTTGAAATTACCGCCGGCGCCATAATCTCCGGCGCCTATTTTGGTGACAAAATGTCGCCATTGTCCGAAACTACCAGCCTGGCCCCCGCCGTCGCTGGAACCGACCTGTTCTCACATATTGGCCATATGGTCTGGACTACATTCCCCAGCATCATCATTGCGCTAATTTTATACACCATCATTGGTTTGAATATCGACAGCACTGCAAATGCCGATGATCTCGCTATAACCATGCGCCTGATTACAGAAAATTTTACTATCAACCCGCTGATGCTATTGCCAATCGTGGCCTTGCTGGTAATGGCTCAAAACAAAATGCCGCCGATTCCTACCATATTAGTCGGCGCGCTAATTGGGATTGTGCTGGCACTGGTATTTCAAAGCAGCGCCATTATAGCGCTGGCGGGAGACACCCCCAATCTATTGCTGGGGCTGTTCAAGGGCGTATGGCAAACCCTGTTTGATGGCTTTGTACTCAACAGCGGCAATAGCACACTGGATGATTTGATGACCCGGGGCGGCATGAGTTCTATGCTCAACACCGTTTGGCTGGTGCTATGCGCGCTGATGTTTGGCTCGGTGATGGAGAAAACTGGTTTACTGCAGTCGCTGGTGAATTACGCCCTGTCTTTCGTGCACAGCACCGGCAGTCTCATCGCCACCACCGTTGCTACTTGCATAGGCGCGAACATCATCACGGCTGACCAGTACATCTCCATCGTGCTGCCAGGACGTATGTACAAGATGGAATATCAGAACAGGAATCTCGACCCGAAGAACCTGTCCCGCACACTGGAAGATGCGGGCACGGTGACATCCCCTCTGATACCATGGAATACTTGTGGTGCGTATATGAGCGGCACCCTCGGCGTCGCTACTTTCGCCTACCTGCCCTATTGCTTCTTTAATTTTCTGTGTCCGGTAATGGCGCTGATCTACGGCTTCATGAATATCAAGATCGCTCCCGTGCTCACCGAGCAACCCGCCTGAACAACGGGCTAACTTTTCTCCTCGGACAATAAAGTCAGGCTGGCTGATTTATTTAGCAGTGCCATCAATTGAATTAAATACTCGCCCGCACTCTGGGCCAAATTATCTTCACTTATATTCGCCAGTAGTTTTACCAGCCTTCGATTGAGGTGCCGATCAAGGCTCATCAGAGTTGGTCGGTAATGGCTGTGAAATTCCAGTAACTGTTCTGTCGAAAATCCTTGAATTTGTAGTTCATGCCAACGCCCCATGGCAGTGACAGCTTGTATGAAGTTTTGCCGACACTTTTTATCCTCCAGTTCCCGCTCTTGCACAACTGGTAATAAAGGGTAGTTTCTCATCAAGCTGCCTGCGTAAATCCCCACTCCTCCTCTAACAGGCTCTGCTCCACCCCAGGCTCTGACTCTCCCCGTGCCGCAACTTGGGGAGTCCTGCTTAAAAATGTATCCACACAGTTTTTCGTGCCATTGTCGTTGTCTCTCCGCGCAGTCGCGAAGCTTGGGGGCATAATCAAAGCCTGCATCGTCTACCGCAATGTAAGCAATGCCACCGGCAGCGTTGTCGGACAAAGGCCCCTGAGACTGCGAACTGCGAAGAAGTCGGATGGGTCGCCTGGGAATGCCCATGCCAATATCGACTTCCGGGCAAAAACTTCGAAATTCGAAATAATTTGCAAGCGCCCCGCATATGTCTGCATGGGCTTTGTGACCACCGTCGTAACGCACCGCTTCACCGAGCAGACAGCTGCTAACCCCTACCAGCAGTTTTGGGCTGTTGACTCTGGCTTTGCTCTCACTCTCGATCTCACTCATCGCCAGAACTTTGTGATCGTAGCGTATCGATATCAAGCTGCCGGCTGACTAAGGCCTCTTTGTCAGATTTGCCAAGTTGTTTGACCCGGTACTCGATTTTTTGAGCCTCGGATCTATCACCTATTGGCGCCGAAAAGACGAGTGTGAGCGGCTGCTTGCCGCGCAGAAATTTTGCTCCCTTGCCCTTGCCGTCCCGATTCTGATGCTGCCCCAGGCGTCGCGATACATCTGTGGTGATACCGGTATACAGACTGTTGTCTCCACAGCGGATCAGATAGAGATGCCAACAGTCTTCTGGATCACTCACGTCACCCCCCCCCCCCTCATTCCTGTACTGGTCATATTCGAATACTGGCGCTATCCAATGTTAAAGAAGCTGCCAGTTTTCTCCTTGCAGGCTAACCCTGCCGTCTCTCTTCAGCTTTATCAAATGTGCCAACAGGGTTTTCTTCGCCCAGACAATCAGGTGAGACGCTACATCGTCATAGACCTCCAGCACCAGTTGATCCAGATGGCAAGGACCCAGTAGCTGTAGCCTGGCGACGATTTTCTTCTCCCTGCCCAGGCGATGAGCGACAAGTTTTCGCAATTCGGCTTGCGGGTCATCCATGATGTCACCGTGGCCGGGGGCAAAATAACGTAGCGATAGTTTCTGCAGAGTGCGCAGGGAATCGAGATAGGCGCCCATGTCGCCATCTGGAGGCAGGATTACCGAAGTCGTGCCTTCGAGCACATGATCACCGGTAAAGAGAAGCTCGTCTTCCTCCAACAAGTAACAGATATGATTAGAGACGTGACCCGGCGTGTGAATCAGCTGCAAGCTATATTCTGCAGTACGGACAACATCTCCGTGGTTCCATTGTCGAGCCAGAATCACCGATTTATCATGACCGGGAACATCCGGGGCTGGCAGCCCAACCACTTCGGCGCCAGTTGCTTGTCGCAGGCGCTCTGCGCCAGGAGAATGATCGCCATGGGTATGGGTGATAAGAATATACTCGAGGCTGGCGGTGCCGATTGCCGCCATAAAACCATCAAATTGGGCGTCATCTTTTGGTCCGGGATCCAATAATGAGAGTTGCTGTGTACCAATTAAATAGCTATTGGTGCCAGGGCCTGTCATGGCGCTGGGATTGCGCCCCAGTATGCGCTTAACCGGTACCTGGGTAGCAGTAAGAGTGACTGCGACACCAGGCCGAAAGTCTGCCATTAGCTGATTTCCTCGAATTAAAATCTAATCATAACCTGTTGTAAGCAGCCACCCCACAAAAGCTCGGGAATAAAAGGAATTGCGGCTGGAAATTTCTGGCAAATCGGGACATAATTGCCGGCTTTGAAAAACTCTCGATCTGACGGCAAGTCGACGAGAGTTTCACAATAAATGTTCCATCTTCTCTGCTAAGGCCATAGCGATTTGCAGTCCAATCAGGCGGCAAAAGCGTCACTCTCTCGCATAGAACTTGCATAAAAATCAGTCAGGATTTCACCATGCACAAGATTAAAACGTTTAACCAGATCTCCCCGCGCGGCCTGGATAGATTCTCCAAACAAAGCTACGAGATTGGTGCCGAAGTGGGAGCTGGCGACGCCATTTTGCTGCGCAGCCACAAACTGGACGCCGACACCCTCAGCCCACAGTTAAAGGCTGTAGCCAGAGCCGGCGCGGGCACCAATAACGTGCCTGTCGACGCCTGTACAGACCTTGGCGTGGTTGTATTCAACACCCCGGGCGCCAACGCCAATGCCGTGAAGGAATTGGTTTTATGCGGCTTATTGCTGGCGTCCAGAGGCATTGTCCCGGGTATTGGCTTCGCCAGTTCACAAACAGATGTCACCGACTACAACAAGCTCTCCAAGCTCATGGAGCAAGAGAAGAAGCAATTCAAAGGCAGTGAAATCGCCGGCAAGACTCTGGGTGTCATTGGTCTCGGCGCGATAGGCTCTCTGGTTGCGGAAATGGCTATTGGCCTGGACATGAAGGTTTTGGGTTACGATCCCGCCCTGTCTGTAGAAGCCGCCTGGCGACTGCCCAGCCAGGTCAAACGCATCGAAAACATCAGTTCGCTGGCAGCCAGTGCCGATTTCATCTCTCTGCATTTGCCGGTATTGGACACCACTCGCAATCTGATCAACAAGGATATCTTTGCAGCAATGCGCAGCGGCACTTGCCTGCTCAATTTTGCCCGCGACGAGATTGTCGATTCACAGGCTCTACTGGCAGCATTGGAAGCTGGCAAGTTGCGCATGTACGTCAGTGATTTTCCACGCCCTGAATTAATGGCCCGTGAGGATGTCATCTCTATGCCGCACATTGGTGCCAGCACCCGGGAAGCCGAAGAAAACTGTGCCATCATGGCCGCCGATCAACTCATGGACTTTCTGGAAAGCGGCAATACCAAAAATTCCGTTAATTTTCCGAATCTTTATCTTGAGCGAGCAGTTGATGCGGAAGTCGGTACACGCCTCGCAATCTGCAATAAAAACGTCCCGACTATGCTCGGTCAGATATTGTCAGTACTCGCTGACCAGAATATCAACGTTGTGGACATGTTGAACAAGAGCAGGGACGACATAGCCTACAACCTCATCGACCTGGAATGCGCACCCTCTGATGCTGCCGTCGCGGCTATCGCAGAGATAGAGAATGTTATAAAGGTTACTCTACTCTAAGGAGCGGAAGTTTAGAAACTAAAGATTAACTGATTAATTGGGATTGAAGCGATGACTCGAGTTTTTAATTTTGGTGCTGGCCCGGCGATGTTGCCAACAGCCGTTATGGAGAGAGCACAGCGGGAATTTCTGGACTACGAGGGAATGGGCGCCTCTGTTATAGAGATAAGTCACAGGTCGAAAGAATTCGATGCGATCATCAATGCCACTGATTCGCTGTTAATCGAGCTTGCCGGTATTCCTGACAACTACAAAATTTTGTATGTCCACGGCGGCGCACAAATGCAATTTTCCGCCGTCCCCCTGAACCTGATCAACCGCCTCCAAGCGAAGAAAGCGGCCTATGTCGATTCGGGAAATTTTGCCACATTGGCGGCCAAAGAAGCAGCCAGATACGGCGAGATAATCACCGCGGCCTCCAGTGCCGCGACCTCTTACGACCGTATTCCGGCATTCGACCCCTCTGCTCTGGATAACGATACTTCCTACGTGCATATAACCAGCAACAACACTCTCTACGGCACTCGCTGGCAACACTTTCCAGACACTGGCGATATTCCCCTGGTGGCAGATATGACTTCTGAATTGCTATCCAGATCTCTAGATATCACACAGTTTGGCATTATTTATGCCGGACTGCAGAAGAATCTGGGGCCTGCAGGCCTGGCCTGTGTGATTATTCGCGAAGACTTACTGGAGCACGCCCTGCCCGCGACACCTGGCTTGCTCAGCTACAAAACCTATGCCGACAAACACTCCCTCGCTAACACCAACAATACCTTTGCAATCTATATGATGAAATTGGTTTTAGAATGGTTACGCGATCAAGGCGGCATAGAGGCCATCGAAAGCCAAAATAATGACAAGGCCAAGCTGCTCTATGACGCCATCGACAACTCAGAATTTTATCTCGCTGTCGCTCAAGCCGAGCATCGCTCGACCATGAATGTAACGTTTAATTTGGCCAACAATGATTTGCTCGATAGCTTTCTCGCCGGAGCATTGGATAAGGGCTTGTATGCACTGAAGGGACATCGCAATGTCGGCGGTATCAGAGCTTCAATCTACAATGCCATGCCGCGTGAAGGCTGCCAGACACTGGTCGACTTCATGCGGGAGTTTGAGAACGACAACAGCTGACTCGAGGCTCTCTAACTACGAAGCGATTGTATGGCTCCCCCACGTAAAATCATTCATTGTGATTGCGATTGTTTCTACGCCTCCATAGAGATGCGCGACAACCCTGAATTGCTGGGAAAACCAATTGCGGTAGGCGGCCTGCCGACCCGACGCGGCGTCGTTGCTACCTGCAATTATGAAGCTCGAAAGTTCGGCATCCATTCTGCCATGGCGGCCGCCACTGCACGTAAACTCTGCCCGGAGCTGATTATAATTCGCCCTGATATGGACAAATACAGGGAGGCATCGAGACAAATTCACGAAATATTTGAGCGCTATACCGCAGTGATAGAACCACTCTCACTGGACGAAGCATTTTTGGATGTCAGTGACTGTGATCACCACCAAGGCAGCGCCACTCTCATCGCCGAGGCGATCCGTAGCGACGTTAGAGAAACAGTAAATATCACCATTTCTGCCGGCATCGCACCGAATAAATTCCTTGCCAAGATAGCCAGCGACGAGAACAAACCCGATGGCCAGTTCGTGATTACACCGTCTCAGGTCGATACCTTTGTCCAGCAACTGCCCGTCAATAAATTACACGGCGTTGGAAAAATCACCGCCGCCAAGATGAAGCGACTCGGCATCGATACCTGTCTCGACCTAAGAAAACTAAATGCCGAAGAGTTAAAAATAAAGTTCGGCAGTTTCGGTGAGCGCCTGCATCAACTCAGTCGAGGCATCGATAACCGAGCAGTAACAACTGCAAGAATTCGAAAATCTGTCAGTGTTGAAAACACCTACGCCGCCGACCTGCCAACGTTGACCAGGTGCCTGCAAGAATTACCTGGGCTTAAATCGCTATTGGAGAAACGCCTGGATAAAATCGGCGACGAATACCAGGTCCATAAACAATTCATAAAAATTAAATTTCATGACTTCGTACAAACTACAGTAGAAATGATCGCCGAGACCACTGCTATCGATAATTTCAACAGCTTGTGTGAAGAGGGCTATGCCCGCGGCAATCGCCCCGTACGCTTACTCGGCATGGGTGTTAAACTACTGCCCGTGCAAGCGCCGAGTGAGGACGCAATGACCGCGAATCAGTTATTACTGACACTCGATCAAGAGCTTCCCTAGGTTTTTGATTGCCAATACCTGGCAGAAAATAAGAGTAGTCGATGAGCAGATATCGCCCGCCCCAGCAAGCTGGTTCAAAATATATTACTGCCGAGGGCGAGCGAACTCTGAAGGCGGAATTGCATCAATTGTGGAAAGTAGAGCGTCCAGTGGTTACTCAATCCGTATCCGCAGCGGCAGCAATGGGTGATCGTTCCGAGAATGCAGATTACATCTATGGCAAGAAGCGCCTGCGGGAGATAGACAGAAGAGTAAGATACCTACGCAAGCGCCTGGAAGATTTTACTGTTGTTTCCGAGCCGCCGGACAATCGCAATAAAATCTACTTTGGAGCTACCGTTAGACTTGAAGATGACGATGATCAACAGGTGATTTATCGTCTGGTTGGTCCTGACGAAATAGATCCACAACGGGGTTATATCAGCATAGATGCTCCCCTGGGCCGCGCGCTGCTGGGTAAAGAAATACACAGTGAAATTGAAATAGAATCGCCCACCGGTCGAAAATGTTTCTGTGTGCTGGCGATTGAATATTAAAACACCGGCGCTGGGCCGGCTGAGAGTTTTTCAACAAGCTGCTAAGGATCCTTGTTGGTCTGGTCATCAAATTTTGCCAATTGCTCGGCAGTAGCTGCGCTCTGATATTTACTCTTCCACTGAGAATAGGGCATGCCGTAGACAATTTCCCTGGCACTGTCGTAGTCTAACTCCAGTCCGCGCTCTTCTGCCTCGGCGCGATACCACTTGGACAGGCAGTTGCGACAAAAACTGGCCAGGTTCATTAGGTCGATATTTTGGACTTCCTTATGCGAGTCGAAATGCTCTAATAGCCTCCTGAAGGTTGCCGCTTCTATCTCCAGGCGTTGCTGGTCATTCATCGCTGACACCTGTCTGCATCAAGCTGCCTCGCCATCGAAATTCTCTATATCTTTGTGGGCAGGGTCTTTTCGATGATTCTTGTCTATGGACCTGAGTTGTCTTTCGGCAACATCGAACGCATCCCGAATAGCAATGTATAAATCTTCGTGGGCATGGTTGTCATGTTGATCTTGATTAACACGCACTTCTTTCGAGGGGGTATGAATTTCCAGGGAGACCGAATAAACCTTACCTTTATGGTGATTGTTGTGGGGGGAATCCAGTACGACGCGACCAGTTATGATTTGATCGCAAAAGCGCTCTAGCTTGCCGATGCGTTTCTGCACTGCCTCTGTTAAGGCATCAGTTTGATCGATGTTATGGAAAAGAACTTGGAATTCATTAGTCATAAAACACTTTCTCCTAATTACGTTCAAAAGATTGTCTGTACTTAAAGCAAGCCTCCGGCTTATAGCTAATTGCTTTTAACTAAAGATTGTTACCTCCGTTATCACTTGATACTTTGCGTAAAATCAATTTATTCGCCAATTTTCGGCCACCCCCAGCTTAGCCAACAGCAGGTAATACACCTTAGCAACCACAGATCGAGGCAGTTGCGAATGACCTGACTTGAGTCGCGAGGGGGGAAAGACACGGAATTTGTGGGACGGATAGCGAATTCGAAAAATGCAACTGTGGAAAAATTGAGTTTGAGTAGGGCAGCTAAATACAAAAGTACCTAGGACGAGCGGTTTGAACTGTTGCGGGTAGTTGTTCTCTAACATCCCCATTCCTTCTACTGCTGAATTTCAGATTACCTCTTTCAGATGCTTTTGTCTAAGCCTATTGGAGGTGGGGCTGGTCACTGCCATGAAAGCACCAGTGCCAGGGTTCGTAGTCAATGCTGGAGGCGTGATTACGGGGAAAACTCAGGCGGAAATCGTATGTCACCGCATTGCCTTGAAGCCACTGAAATGCATCAGTATTCTCAAACTCCTCGACCAGGGCATCGCAGCCTGAAGTGCCTAAATCCAGTGCTCTTCCGGAGTGGTGCTCGCTGAATCCCGGCGCCGCATTGACCCGTAGAATCTGATCGATCAACAGCCCTTTCTCAAGCTTGGCGGCGATCAATTCGTGTTGATACTGGAGACTTCGAAATGCAGATATAAGGAACAGGGAAACCCCGTCCAGGCTGGCGGCGGTTCGCATTGAACCCCAGGACCGGCAGGCTGCAGCCACCAGCCTCTGCGGCCGCTGATAGAAATCCAACTCGGTGTCTACGAGTGCGTCCGGTTCCGGGCAGAGTGGTAATCCGCAGCGCTGGGCGTAGTCCAGAGGAATACCAAGCTGCGCATGTGACTGCATTACTTTTTGCTTGAATCGCTGCAGGTCCAATGGATCAGTTTGCAACGGCAAAGTCCCCCTAAGTCACAGCAACGCAATCTACATCGAAGATTTGGAGAGATCGGGCCTGTGCCTGCGCGCAGGCCCGTCAATTCTATCGTGGATAGCTATCGAACACCGTTTCAATCCAGCGTTGCTCATTGATGAAGCCCTGTCCCCAGGACTCATACATGTCATCCAGGCCTGCGGCGACAATATCTTCCTTGCTCATCCGCTGCGACTTCATGACTCGAATTGCAGTAGAGGTATCTTTGATGACGTTGTAAAAAGCCAGTAAGGAAGCCTTGTCCCCAAGAAGGCCGTGACCAGGAATCACCGCAGTATCATCCCCAATCCAGCTCAACGCCTTCTCCAGGTTAGTAATATAACCCTGTACCGTGCCGCCATTGGCGAGGTCTATAAATGGAAATCCACCATTGAAAAAATGATCTCCCATGTGAATGACATTAGAGCCGGCGAACAAAACCACACTGTCAGTATCGGTATGGCCATTCGCCATATAAATCAGCGTGATTTCCTCACCATTAAAATGAATCGAAACATCATCGTCATAGGTTACTACGGGCAAGGCCACCGCTGGTGCATTTTCAGCTTCCATCCTTGCGCGCACATTCTCGTGGGCAACAATCAGACTGTTGGCACCGAAATCGGCGTTACCACCGGTGTGATCGCCGTGAAAGTGGGTGTTTAGCAGGTATTTTGGCACCCGTGCACCGAGTGCTTCGATAGCATCCTTGATGCGCCCCGCCAGTGGTGCAAACTGGTCATCTATAATCAATATACCGTCGGCTCCGGCAGAGACGCCAATATTGCCGCCTGCTCCAATCAGCATGGAGACATTACCTGCTACCGGCACGGTTTGAATGCTAACGTTTGCATAGGGATCGTCTTGCGCTACTGCTGAAATAGCTGTGCAGAATGCCGCTATGCCAATTGTTATTTTCCCCAAGCGTGAAACTTTCATATCGCCTCCTGTCTTAGTGTTGGTGGTGTCCAGAACAGGACATGCTATGTGGCAGTTCGGGATATTGCAAGTGAGTCTCTGATTTCTTACCGCTAAAGCAATACCCCTGAGGATCGATCTGCTGTAGATAGATAGGGTTGGCGTCTAATCCAGGCAATGTTTGCCACTGCGTTAACTAAA
>CAVOFA010000099.1:0-10612 GCA_963694865.1 Gammaproteobacteria bacterium
GAAATGACCTGTACCTGTGACCATTCTCGCCAAATACCTGACAAATGCAGCACATCGGTGGATGATTGTGTTGATCGACGAGACCCTGAATCGCGGTATAAACTTTTGAGTAATGCGTGACAGAGAGAACAACAGAACCCATGCCTGCGGCCAGGCACGAGAACTTTGACCTAAGGGATCTGCCTGACTCATTTTATGCAGACCCATATCCTGTTTATCGGCTTTTGCGGGAGAAGGCGCCGGTGCTCGAGCTTCCGGGCGGAGGCTATTTCATTTCGAATTACGAACACCTGATGCACGTATACCGGGATGCCAGGCGCTTTTCATCAGACAAGTTCACTCAATTTGGGCCAGTCTTTGGCCAAAATTCACTGCTTTTTGAGCATCATACGACCAGTCTGGTTTTTAACGATCCGCCCTTGCATACAAATGTCAGGAAGGCTATCGGCAATGCATTGTCGAACAGGATGGTTGTCGAGATGCAGTTGGGCGTTGAATCTCTTATTGATGAATTGCTTGACGATATCGCAGACAGGAGACAATTCGATCTCATTGCAGATTTTGCTTCGGCAATACCGATTGAAATCATCGGCAATATGCTCGCTGTGCCCAGGGCAGAGCGGGGCCCGCTTCGAAGATGGTCACTGGCGATCCTGGGCAGCCTGGAAGTCGGTCTTGATCAGCCCCGGCTTGATGAAGGCAATCGATGTGTATCGGAATTCCTCGATTACCTCCGTGAATTCGTACCTCGCAGGCGCGGCGCTATGACTGGGGCAGACGATGACATACTGATCAGGCTGCTTCGCTGGGAATCTGATGGCTATCGACTGACCGAGTCCGAGTTGTATCACCAGTGCATCTTTCTGCTCAACGCCGGACACGAGACGACGACAAATCTGGTCGGCAATGGCGTTGAACTGCTGATGCGTTTCCCGGATGTTCTGGGACAACTCAAACAACAGCCTGGGCTAATCGATTCTACGATTGAAGAGGTCCTAAGGTATGAGAGTTCCAACCAGTTAGGGAATAGAACAACGACGGAAGATATTGAAATAGACGGTGTCCAGATACCAGCGGATACTGTGCTGACGCTTTGTATCGGTGCGGCGAACCGGGACCCGGCAGTGTTTGAGAATCCGGATGTTTTCAACATCGAACGAAACCCGAACCCTCATCTTGCATTCGGTAGCGGTATTCATACCTGTGCAGGACTGAATGTTGCCCGGCTTGAAGGTCGCATCGCCATTGGTAAACTGATAGCCCGTTTCCCGAGCCTTGAGTTAACCAGTGCAGGTCAGCGAGCTCATCGAGCCAGATTCCGGGGGTTTGAGTCACTGCCGATGTCGACGGGGGAGTGAATCTTCTTAACAACCAATTGATTTATGGAAGGTAAACAGCAATGACAGTTAAAGGAATCCACCATGTTGCCTATCGATGCAGGGACACCAGAGAGACAGTAGATTTTTACCGCGACCTGCTGGGCATGGAATTCAAGCTCGCGATGGCTGAGAACAGGGTCCCCTCTACCGGTGAGCCTGACCCCTACATGCATGTATTTATGGACGCAGGTATGGGCAATGTGCTGGCCTTCTTTGAGTTACCGAATTCACCTGAGATGGGCAGGGATGAGAACACGCCGGAATGGGTACAGCACATTGCCTTTGAGGTCGGCAGTTTTGATGAGTTGATGGGTTACAAGAGCAGGCTGGAGGCGGCAGGGCTCGATGTGCTTGGCCCGACAAACCATGGGATCTTTGACTCAATTTATTTTTTCGACCCCAATGGCCACAGACTGGAGCTGGCCGCAAACAAGGGCACTGATGAGCAGCTCAAGGAACTGAAAAATGTCGCCGATGACATGGTCGATGAGTGGTCTGTGACAAAGAGGGCGCCAGCACATGCTGCATGGGTGCACGAACTTGAGTAAAAAATTCTAAAACAAAACCTTCACGACTATTAACATTTGCGTAGCATTTCTGCCATTCCAAGAATAAGAACGGAGAGCAGGTTTGTGAGGTTAGTGGCGAAGGCCTGGATTTCGCCGAGATAGTTGAATACGGTCGTGAAACGGGTGGCCTGGTTCACTACATTACAAAAAAACCTGCTCAGACAGCGGATGGCTATCTGGAATTTACAGCCGGTGATTATGACCAGACAAAGTTAGAAGGCGCAGTTGGTGGTGGACTAACCGAAAATATTTCTGGCCGTGTCTCTGTTCAATATATCTGGGGCAGCTAGTGCGTCCACAAATCCGCCATGCGGACACTTTCGCAATCTTCGGGAAGTGCGCTTTATAGCGGCTATTCTCCCTTAGTTGAGCATTTTTCTGAGAAATTCGCTTTGCTTTGGGAGAAAAGCCTGCCGGACTTGTAAGCGTGTCAATTAAGCCTCTTAGCAGCGGCGAACTATTTTATTGCGCTGTATGGTATTGACCAATTAACGCTAAAATTGATGACAAAGCTCCATCAAATTATTTTCAAATTGCCACTGCCTTTTCCCAAGACGCAAAGGCGCGCCAAAGGCACGCCAAAGGCTCGCAGTCGAAAATGTCGATAATTCTTGGCTGACACCAAGTGACGCCCAAGATTGAATCGATTGTACATTTCTGAATAGCTCAAGGGCCAATTCTGGCCGATTGGGCGTTCACTTGTCAGTACCAAACCGCACACAATTGTTAGGAAGGGTTTTGTCTCATCATCTGTTTGGTTCGCTATTGCCTTTATCTACTTTCAATCGTTCGTATTCAGTCCGAAGTTTAATGACATAGGCCTCGTCGGGTGATCCCAATTTCAGGCTGAGCTCGGCATGCTGCAACGCCAGATCCCAGTTTCCGATTTGAACATAAGATGCCGCAAGGTTTCGGTGGCCGTATGGGTCTGACGGGTACAATTCAGTGACCCTGGTCCAGAGGGACAGCGGATTGTTCCAGACACTCACCTGCACCTGGGTTATTAGTAACAGAAAGCTGATATAGGTGACGCTGAATATGGTTGCCACGAGTCGGGAAACCCCAAGCCTGATCCAAGCTGCAACAATTGCCAGCGCCGTCAGTAGCGACAGGGGAACCGTTGCAAGGTAAACGTAATGGTCCATTCCCTTGGCAGGACCTACATGGATAAGTCCGGAAACTGGTAATAGCGTAACGATATAAAAAGCGAACAACAAAAAAGGCCAGGTGTAACCTCTTTTAAGTAACACAAGAGTCGATACGGTCATGACAGTGAGGAACGCGCTGCCCGGTAGCCAGAATCGCCAGCTAGCCAGGTAACTGACCTCCTGAGGATAGGGATAAAAAGGAGATAGTTTTATCGGCCAGAAATAGTGTGTAACGTAAAACCAGCTGTTGTCGATAGCATTAAGGGTGCTCGCCCAGACGGGCAGTTTTGCGGTCCCTGGCATGGCCTCTGATTGTGTCGACAGGGTTACCAACACGATCACCGCGCTGAGGGCGATGTAGTGCAGCTTCTCCACACCCAGCATGAACAAGCTGTTCAGGTTCCTGACCCTGTTCAAAGGAGCGATGTCCAATATCAGCATCACCACGGGTATGGTCACCGCCATCGGTTTCGCCGAGATGGATAAGCAGAAAAATAGAAACGGCCACGCATGATCCCTGAACTTTGCGTTAGCCAGCGTATTCAATCGAAGATAGGTGAGCAGACTGGCCAGAGCGAAAGCCGTATAGAGTACGTCCTTTCTTTCGACGACCCAGGCTACGGATTCCACGTGCTGTGGATGCAGTGCAAAGATCAGTGCGGTGAGAAATGCCACCCATATTGAAAATCCGCTGGACTGGTGGAACCGGGTGAGGAGATTGACGACCAACCAGTAAAGCAGCAGTACATTAATGCAGTGGAGCGCGAGGTTTGTCAGGTGGTGTTTCCCGGCATCGTCCCCGAAGACTGAAAAGTCGAGTGCATGTGATAACAAGACGACCGGATGCCAGTTGGCCCGATGCGCCTCGGTGAATATTGATGTCAAGTTATTGGCATTCAGTTCGTGAATCCAGGGGTTTTTCAACACGAACGGAATTGTGTCCCACACAAAATAATGGTGCCTGACTTCAAGGTAGGCCAGCAAAGTTAAAGCGATCAGGACTGCGATGTGCAGCAAAACAGTTTGCTTCTCGGTCATACGTGTAAGGTTCAAAGGCATTAAACGATACTACCTAAAGCCGGGTTATAGGGGAAAGGGTACTGGCAAACAAACCTGTTAGCATTGATGGAATTGACCGATGGATGAATACACACAAACGCCACCGATTCCCTCCAGATATCCTTTTCTACGCTGTCTGACGCTACTAAAGATAATTACTGGAAGTGTCGAGTGTGGTATAGATGTGTGTACGGGTCATAACAAGAATAACGGAGATAGCTCGTGTCTATACTCGAAGGAAAAGTAGCGCTTATAACTGGTGCTGGAAGTGGTATTGGTAGAGCTAGTGCAATTCATATGGCGCAGGCTGGTGCTGCTGTCATGTGTAGTGATATTGACTCTCAAGCAGCTGAGGGAACTGTTGCCTTGATTAGTGAAGCCGGTGGTCGTGCAGACGGCATGGGGCTGGACGTGACAAGTGCGCAGGAAATGCGAGAGGCTATCAAGAGAACCATTTCGAATCTGGGCGACATTAACGTGCTCTTCAACAATGCTGGTGTCGGTAGTGGATTCGGCTGGGACCAAACTATTGCCGTGAATTTGACAGGTGTATTCCATGGCCTATCAATTGGCGCGCCGCTTCTTGCCGAACGAGGCGGCGGCGTGATAATTAACACTGCGTCCATTGCGGGGATGATAGGGCTAATGACACCGCCTGTGGATGAGGATGCCGAGACAGAAGCTGATCCGGATGCCGAAGCGGGAATAGGTGCCTACGTTGCGGCGAAGCATGGCGTCGTAGGGTTAACCAAACAGTTTGCGATTAACTACGGAAATCAAGGTGTGCGGGTCAATGCAATTGCCCCTGGGTTTATTGTGACCCCCATGACGGCTGAGTTTCGGGCCGAACAGGCAGGAGAAGATTTTCTCGTTGATCTCCATCCAATGGGCAGGTTAGGTCAACCCGAAGAAATCGCGTCAGTCGCGACCTTCCTGGCGAGCAGCGACGCCAGTTTTATTAACGGCATCACACTGCCGGTAGATGGTGGGTACACGGCAAGATAGATCTGTTTACTCTATAGTTTATTGATACCATTAATCAGTGCTGTTGTAGCCGTCTTACTGTGTGATTTGCTGCGATAGTTACTGTGAGAGAGCCTGTTGTTTGAATCGAACTAGCGAACCACTTTCATTGGCAGGGACGCCTGCAGCATCCCCTCTCGGTTACTACAGCTGGACTTTCGGTCAGGCTGCTCGCGACCCGCTATATATCATGGTCATCATTTACATATTCTTTCCGTACTTCAGCAATGTGGTTGTGGGAGATCCCATTCGCGGACAAACCCTCATTGGATACTTGAACGCGGGTGCCGGTGCCTTCATGGCGCTGACGATTCCTTTCCTGGGTGCGATCGCAGACAAAATTGGTAAACGTAAACCCTGGATATTTGGCAGCCATATCTTGATGGTACTCATCGCTATTTCGTTGTGGTGGATACTCCCGGCAGGTTCGAGCACAGGTGTTGGAATGGAACTGGGCTTTGGATTATTGCTGATCCTATTGATCGCCTTTGGTTATGCAGAAGTTTTTCACAACGCAATGTTGCCAGCTGTTACACCGATCGATAAGGCCGGAATTGTATCGGGTTTAGCATTCTCCCTCGGTAACATGTGTGCCATAGGATTACTCGTCTTCGTGCTGATCGCCTTCGCGCTCCCCGGCACATTGGATTGGAGTTTTTTACCCGAGGCTCCTCTATTTGGTATCGACAAGCAATTGCATGAACACGATCGTATTGTTGGCCCGCTAGGAGGCTTATGGTTACTGTTGGCGAGCATACCGCTGTTTCTGTTTACCCCCGATGGCATTGCTTCGGACAATCCTCTACTCGCCAGTGTCCGACAGGGACTTAAGGACGTTGTTAACACCGTCAAACAGCTAAAACACTATTCCAATATTGCGACCTATCTGCTGGCACGGATGTTTTTTAATGACGGCATGGCGGGTGTGCTTGTATTCAATGGAGTTTACGCGTCCGGCACATTTGGCTGGGATACCATTGGGTTATTGTTACTGGGTATATTCACCAGTACCTCTGCAATGGTAGGCGCTTATTTGGGGGGGCTTGTAGACGACAAGCTGGGGTCGATTAAGACATTAAAGATTGCCATTGGTATGACGACGTTGATTTTGATTGGTCTAGTCTCGATGCAACCAGATAGCATTTTCTTTGTTATACCGGTAAGCACTGAGCCGGTTTGGTCCTCACCTTATTTTAATACGATCGCCGAAATTATTTACTTGTTGATGTTTCAGGTTTTCGCGTTATTTTTTGTGACGGGTTTGTCAGCTTCTCGAACGCTCATGGCAAAAATATCGCCACCGGAAATGGCGACCCAGTTCTTTGCGCTTTATAGTTTAAGTGGCACAGTCACCGCGTTCCTTGCGCCATTGCTAGTGGGTACAACGACCGCATTTTTCCAATCACAGCGAGCAGGCTTTGCATCCTTGATATTACTGATGGTGATTGGTGCAGTGATGCTATTTCTTGTAAAAGAAGAACGCTCGACGGTTGCGCCAGATTGAGCTCACGACTACCTATCGCCAGGCAGGGGTGACGATGAGCGTTACGTTTCGGTATTCACAGATGCCGAGTCACACATCCTAGTCGATGCGCGGATCAACCAAAATTTTAACCTGTGCTGGTTTGTTTGCGAGTTCAACAAAAGCCTCTTGCATGCCCCGCAAACCGACGGTTTTGGTATGTAACGTTTCGGTCTGAATGCGCCCGTCTACGACCAGGCCCTGCGCAATTTCGAAGTCTTCATTGAGATAAGCAATGGAGCTGGTGAGATTGACCTCTTTGATCAGCCATACCGCACCGTAGATTTCAGACGCCCCGTTCGGTACGCCAACCAATGACACCTTGCCACCTCGACGGACCAAATCCACCGAGGTCTGGATAGTGGCAGCGATACCCGCACATTCAAACACCACATCCGCACCCGCCTGACCTAGCGCCGCGTTTATGACTTCAGCGCTGTTTTCGGTGCGTGGGTCGATTAATAAATTGGCGCCCAGTGACTCGCCTAGCTGGCGGCGTAAAGGCTCCGGCTCGATTAGCGTCAAGTGTCCAGCACCAGCGGCTTTAGCCGCTTGCAGGGTCAACAGGCCAATAGGACCGCCACCGATCACCACCACCGACTCACCCAAGCGAATGCCGGTTCGACGTACCGCGTGCACGGCGACTGTCACCGGTTCCAGTATAGCGGCCTGGGTATCACTCAGGCTGGGAGCAACGGTGTAAAGACGATCTAAGGCAAAGGATATAGACGGTGTAAACCCACCATGTGGAGCGCTGTTTGGGTGCATACCCGTGGCGCCAGCAAAAACAGTCTCGCAGTGGCTCGCATCGCCGCGTTGGCAGCTAGGGCAATTGCCGCAAGCGGTAGCAACGCCAATGGCAACTCGATCGCCTTCTCTAATGTTATGGCTGTTGTCGCTACTACTCATGGCGGCAACTGACCCCACCCATTCATGGCCGCAGATGGATGGATTATAGGGTTCACCTGACAAAAAAGCGTGAAGATCGGTACCGCAAATGCCGCAGTAGGCAATATCAACGACCGCTTTACCTTTGCCGGGTTGTGGAGCTGGGAACTCTTCAAGGGTTACCGCATTTTTGCCGGTAACCAGTGCTACTTGGATCGAGTCAGTAGTCATGTGGAAGCCTGTTGCATTTGAACTGAAGAATACTAGGACTGATGGTTATAGCAATCAACTATTTCCGGGCATGGGTTTAAGTATGTTCTCTGCCTTGCCAGGTGGCGAGCCACCATTATGGCCATGCGGCCGTTGCCCGACTGGACCGCATCAACACAATGGTCAATTACCACGAAGCAAGGAGATGCAGGTCTACTCGAAATCCTCTAATTCAGAGACCAAGAATACTGGGTCGCTACACTTCTGGTGATTAACATCCAATAAAGCGTTCAATCTTAATGACACAGGCCGACTCGTTATAGCCAAAGCAGGTAAGCCAATGATGTATTCTTGCCGAGATCAATTATTGCCTTAAAGAGGACGAATGAATATTTCAGATCACATCAAAGGGGAAAACTATGTTTTCAAATTTACGCTAGTAGCAATAATCTTCTATTGCTTCCTATAGTCGCTAGTCGTCTTCTGACATCAGTTACCTTCAAACTCTGGGCAGCTACAACCCAGACTTAACCGAAATCATTCAATATTACAGCTGTAGTTACCTTCCAAACTCTGGGCAGCTACAACCTCTGTGTCGCAGAAGTCGACTTAGGGTGAGTCGTATCCAAAGAAGAGACAATCCTACAAGGGTGTGCTCGCTAGCCAAGCACCCGATAACCGCGAGATTTGAATCCGAGTAATGGACGTAGACTCAATTTTCTGTTCTACATGTTGCCCTGCTCGGTAATTTCCTTCTTATTGTTCCGGGGTGAACCAAATCGGAGATGTATAAGCACGCTCCTGAGTCACCATGGGTACGTAAGCAGGCAGCTCCAGATTAAAGTAAGCCGCATCATAAGCGGTCCAGCGGGGTGTCGGTATCTCCAGGACGCGCACGTAGTAAAATGAAGGCACATCGATTTCAAAAGTCGGATCAGTCCAGCGGGTGACGAACTGTACTTCGCCAATATCGTTACTGTAAGTAGGCTTTGACAGGTCGACCGTAGTTCCGACTGGGCGCGCTTTGCCAGTGACCGGTGAAACTACTCTGTCATCTGAAAGTGCGATATCGAAGACCTTCTCATGGGTTTCGCCTTGCTTGTCTACCCAGCCTTTTATGATCTGCACTCTATCTAAATTGGCGCCATCCGGGTCCTTCCAGGTATTGATCATGAATACGGGAACTTGCTGATTGTTGGACGGCGCTGGCAGATCAGCGCCCATTGGCACACCTCTCCTGTAGCCTCGTTCTACCCAGTCCGGTGCATTCAGGTCTGCATCAGTAAAGTCCCATCCACCAAATACTCGCACACGCATTCTGGGCCCTGTTGTTGCGTAAGTTTCCTTACGCCGCATTGCGTCAAATAGTGAAGCCCGAGTATTTTCTTGTGCCCAAACCGCAGCTAGCCCGGAAGCGGCCATCTCCCATTCAAATTGTGGAATGTCCGGGATATTGACGAATCGTTCCATTACTCGGGTTGGACTGGTTTCATGCCAACTAAATTTCCCCCAAAAATTGTTTTCGTCGGGAGAAGGGATCCCTGTGTGGGAATCAGTGCTGCCGATCAAGCCAAACTTAAATGGGTTGCCACCGATATCAGCCGACATCGCGAGGCCGTTCTTCAGTGCAGCACGGGCATACTCCCGTTCAAACATCCACGCTTCTTGTTGTTTCTTATTACTGAAGCTCGCGAATTTGTCCCAGGATTCATAATCGGCAAACTCGTCATCAGGTGATACCACAGGGTGTGTTTCACTATCTCCTTTAAATTGCGTGACTTCGAGCAGAGGCTCCCACTTCACGCGTTGCTTTACATACTCGACGGTCATTGTTTTGCCGTCTGAATCTACTGGCGCAAACATGAGACCAGCACTCACGTTACTGTTATGAGGGATTGCGAATACTTCCCCGCCAGTTGTCTTTTCATAGTTGGCGAGGAATTTCCAAAGAGCATGAGGTCTGTTGTTGTTGAAAGAGCTAAAGGGCGTAATTTGACTGGTCTTGTCAGCGTCATCTTTGAAGAGCACGATTCGATGCATATTCCCGCCGCCACGGCTCGAACTCCACTCATAACCGATGAAAGCGGTAAACACGCCGGGTTGGTTGTACGCTTCTGCCTTATCGATGACCGTCTGCCAAACAGACCTCTGAAAACTGTCGCTTTTTATTAAATCTTCACCGCTGGCCAGTGCACGGCCGAACTCAATCAAGATGCTGGCAGCCGCTTCAGGCCCGTCCTGTAACATTTGGTACCAGCGTTGACCTATATCAGTTGCTAATAGCTGTGAATTTTTTGCATCTAGTGCAGGGAAGAGTCCCATGTACTCTGCGTGGTCTGCCGCTACTAGAAAATCCAAAGGTCGGTTCAGGCGAACGCTCCGACCATTGTGAGCAGTAACTTCTTTTCCCATCGCTAGCTTATAGGCTTCATCATGGCCAAATAGACGGTTCCCACCGGCCGCTGCGTCAGGAGATAAATTCGTATGGAGGTGTGTATCACCAAAAAACACATCGCGAGGGAAATTTTTGCCAACCATTGGGGAGTAAGGGTCCACCGGTTCCGCGATTGACAACATGGAAGCCAGAGAAATTATTGTGATTAGAATCAGGGGATTCTTTTTAATGGCGATATTAGTACCTCCTCGAATACATTTCCCGTGTCCTAGCATACCAAGACAGCGTTTCATCTGTAGTGGCATAGTGAATTTGGCCGCTTAATAAGAGGTGATAATATCATCTCATCGATTAAGTGAGTCGCAATATGAAAAGCAAATCACGTCGCACATTCAGTCCTGAGTTCAAGCTTGAGTCTG
>CAVOFA010000100.1:0-10483 GCA_963694865.1 Gammaproteobacteria bacterium
CTGATCGAGTCCTGTGTCAATGTATTCAGGCTTTTTGCTTAAGCAGGTACTCCATAAGCAAGCCCACCGGTCGGCCTGTGGCTCCCTTCATTATCCCAGAGTGCCAGGCGCTCCCCGCTATATCCAGATGCGCCCATTGATATTTCTCGGCAAATCGGGATAGAAAACAGGCGGCGGTAATGGTGCCAGCCCGAGGCCCGCCAATGTTGGCAATGTCGGCGAAATTGCTATTCAGCAAGGGCTGATACTCTTCCCACAAAGGCAACTGCCAGGCTGGGTCGAGGCACTGCTCTCCAGCTTGACGCAAAGACTTCGCCAGCTTGTCGTCGTTACTAAGCAGCGCGCTAACATGAGAACCAAAGGTGGCCACGGCGGCACCGGTGAGGGTGGCAATATCGATTACAGTTCGTGGCTTGAAGCGAGCCGCATAGGTGAGGGCGTCGCACAATACCAATCGGCCTTCGGCATCAGTATTGAGAACTTCGATAGTCTTGCCCGACATGCTGGTGACAATATCCCCAGGTTTGGTAGCTTTACTGCCGGGCATATTCTCGGCAGCAGCGATGATGCCAACAACATTGACCGGCAGTTTTAATTCGGCGACACAACTCATGACTCCCATTACGCTGGCGGCGCCACACATATCGAATTTCATTTCGTCCATGCCAGCGCCAGATTTGAGGCTAATGCCGCCAGTATCGAAGGTTACACCCTTGCCCACGAGGACGTGGGGCTTGCTGTCGGCTTTTGCGCCCTTGTGCTGAATGACAATCAGCTTCGCTTCTTCGGCAGAGCCTGCAGCCACCGATAGCAGCGAGCCCATGCCCAGTCGCGCCATTTGCTTCTCGCTCAATACGCTGACAGTCAGTGACTTGTGTCGATTTCCAAGAGCTTTAGCCTTGTTGCCCAGATACGTAGGGGTGCAGATATTGCCGGGCAAGTTGCCCAGCTGTCGGGCACGATTGATGCCCTTGCCAATGGCCTGACCCTGCTTCAGGTACAATTCCAGATGCTTGCGCCGACTACCCGCGGCGGCAGCCAGGCTAATGGTCTTGATGGCCGGCGCTTTACTTTTCTTGCTTTTGGTAGTGTCGTAGTTGTAACTGCTGGCTTCTGCCTGCTGCGCTAGCCGCGCCGCCAGCCACGACGAATTTCTATCGTTTAGTTCGAGACTCGCGAGTGCAAAATGGACGCTGCCAGCATGCAGCGAGAACGCTTTTTTTAAGCTAACGGCAATGAATTTCGCCGCATTCTTGGCTATCAATTTTCGGCGTTCGCCGCCACCGACGAGAATTAGTCGCTTGGCCGCAGACCCAGCTGGGTTATGGATCAGGTGAATTTCACCCAGTTTGCCGCTGAAATCACCGCTGCGTATTAATTTGCTGAGGGCCTTGTTACCGGCATTGTCTATGAGCCTGGCTTCATCACTGAGGGTGCCTTTGCTCCAGACCGCAACTACAAGGCAGTCTGATTTTATTTTTTCCGCTGATCCGGCTTTAATTGAAAACTTCATGAATGTTTATTAACTCCATATAACAGGTTTGCTGAGTCGCAATTCGGCTTTGGCCTGAGTTCTGAGTTTACTTGTTTGCATCGACAATCCTAAAGTTATTCAATCGCTTAAGCAATAGAACAATAGCGGGCGACGGCATTGCGACTACGGTGCTGCAGGGACTTTAGATCTCACTTTCAAATGTAGTTCGCAATAACGAATAACGCCAAACTTGCCTTGTGATTGAACCAAGTGCAAAATCCGCTGTCACAAGGTATTGATAGTTAATTGTAAAACTTAATTGGAGTCGCCATGCCACGCATTAAAGTCTCAGTTCCAGACCGATTTTTATTCAGTATGGAGCGTAGCGTGGGAATCAGTGACGTCAACTATGCGAAACACCTCGACAGTGTAGCCATGGTCAATATTCTGCACGAGGCCCGGCTACAGTTTCTGGCAGGCCTGGGTTTTACCGAAGGTAATATTTTCGGGCTCGGCATGGTGGTCACCGACCTTGCTGTGGATTATCGTTCGGAGTCATTTGCCAACGACCTGCTAATCGTTGATGTAGGCGTCAGTGGTTTTAATCGCTATGGTTTCGATATAGGGCTGCAGGTGACCAACAGCGCGTTGGATGCGGTGGTTTGTAATGCCAAGATGGGTGTAGTGTTTTTCGATTTCGATCGCCACCAGATCACGGAATTGCCACCGGCATTCAAAGCCATCCTCGACCGGCCCCAAACCCAGGTAGCATAACCCCCCGGCTAACCCTACTGACTTCTGAGCGATTCTTCGAGTACACTGCGCTATCATCAGCTCAGCTTAGTTTTCAGAGGTTTTTTAGTCGATTTGATCATTTTCCGTTATCTCAGCAAGCAAATATTGCAGGTGATGGCTGCTGTCACATTCATATTGTTGGTGGTCGCGCTCACCAGTCGCTTTATACAATACCTGGGAGATGCAGTGGCCGGCAGGCTCGCGTCCGATGTTTTGCTGCTATTGATGTTCTACCGTCTGCCGGATTTTCTGTTGGTCATCGTCCCCCTGGCTCTGTTCCTCGGCATATTGCTGGCCTATGGTCGTATGTATGCGGAAAACGAAATGGTTATTCTGTTCGGTGCCGGGTTTAGCCAGCGTAGGTTGTTGCTGCTCACACTGGGAAGTTCGAGTGTGGTATTACTATTTGTTGCCATATTGAGCCTGTGGGTCACCCCCTGGGGTGCGCGCCACAGTGAACAACTCAAGCAGAGCCAGCAACAACTTACCGAAATTGACTTGATCGTGGCTGGACAGTTTCAGTCTTTCGATGACGGCGGTCGAGTTACCTACGCCGAGCGCAGCAACCGGGATGGATCAGTACGGCGCCTGGGAAACGTTTTTGTCGCCTTCAGCAACGCAGTCGATGGTGAGCAGAATCTGCGGATAACTGTAGCCGCATCGGCACGTCCAGAGATCGATGCACAGACCGGTGCGCGCTTCATGCGACTGGAGGATGTAATGCAGTACGATGGCGTGCCTGGCACTGCCAACTTCACCATAGCGCAATTTGACGTGCAGTCTATTCTGCTGCCTGAGTCCACTGAGTTTGATCCGATCCTGGAAGAAAAGACACTCCCGACGCTTGAACTCATCGGTAGCAGTGATAGCGATGAGCAGGCAGAATTGCAGTGGCGACTGTCTATGTTATTACTGATTCCGGTGATTACCCTGATTGCGGTGCCATTGAGTAAGGTAGATCCGAGGCAGGGTCGTTATAGCAAGCTAGTGCCTGCTGCCTTGTTGTACGCAAGCTATTTTGTGCTGCTGCAATTCAGCAAAGATTTGATAGCGGATGGCAATCTCAGCAGCCTCATCGGCATGTGGTGGGTGCATCTGTTGTTCTGTGGTGTCGCATTTGTGGCTTATCAATATCCTGCTATTGTGCGGCGCTTTTCCCCAAGAGCGAGAAGCTGATGGAGACCGGTGCGCATAAATGAAGCTACTCGACAGCCATATTCGTAACACGGTTCTATTGTCCATGCTGGTGGTAGTCTCCCTGATCGCCACTTCTGAATTGGTGTTCACCCTGGCCGACCAACTTGGAGATACCGATGAAAACTATTCCATGGCCAACGCCTTCAGCTATGTTTTATTTACCCTGCCCACCAGTAT
This sequence comes from Gammaproteobacteria bacterium, assembly GCA_963694865.1. GTDB lineage: Bacteria > Pseudomonadota > Gammaproteobacteria > Pseudomonadales > Pseudohongiellaceae > UBA9145. Next base: position 3,644 of record CAVOFA010000100.1, read on the forward strand.
CTATGAACTGCTGCCGTTCACAGCCTTGGGTGGGGCGCTAATCGGACTCGGTGTGCTGGCATCAAATAATGAATTGCTATTCATGCAGGCGGCGGGCGTGAAGGTCTGGCGCATTGTCTGGGCGGTATTGAAACCCACGTTACTGGTCATGTTGCTGGGGTTGCTACTGGGAGAATATGTGTCACCACCGCTGGAGCAGATTGCTCGGAGCAACAAGGCCATACAGACCAGCGGTAAAGAAACCATTAATGCAGAGCAGGGCACCTGGCGAAAAATTGGCAACGAGTATATTCATATCAATGCCAGTGCGCCCAGCGGTGCTTTACTTTACGGCATAACGCGCTATCAACTGGATGAAAATCGAAGAATAACAGCCAGCAGTTTTGCCGAATCGGCCAACTATATTGATCGTGGTGAAGACAGTTACTGGCAACTCAATAACGTCGCTGAAAGTCTCTTGTCTTCTGATTCTATTTCGGTGCAGCATTATTTACAGGAAGACTGGCAGGTGCAATTGTCGCCGGAACTGATGAGTACCTTATGGATACGTCCGCAGCAGCAGTCTATATCCGGGCTGTACAGATTAGCCGGCTTCTTCGAAGCGGAGGGATTGGAAAGCACTGATTACTATCTGGCATTTTGGAGCAAACTGCTGCAGCCACTCGCGACGCTGGCGTTGGTAATACTGGCCATCGCCTTTGTGTTCGGTCCGTTGCGTGAGGCGACTATGGGTTTTCGGGTGTTTGTGGCGATTGGCATCGGCCTGGTGTTCACGATTCTGCAGCGGCTGCTGGAACCCGCCAGCTTGCTCTACGGCATACCCCCGCTGTTTGCGGTGCTCATACCAATAGTGATTTGTGGGGGGCTGGGGCTCTATTTTATGCAACGAGTCAGATAGGCTTTTATTTGCCTGATTTCGGCACGACCACTACCTTGGTGCCGGAAAGCTTATCGTGCAGGGCGTCCCCCTGCGCATCGATATACAGCCACAGATAACCTGCTCCCAGCAGGGAAAAAGCCGGCCAGGCCAGCAGGAACCGAAGCCCTGCCTGACGCACGCTAATATTTCTATCCTCGAGGTCGACCACCTTGATGCGCCAGGCCAACATCCCCACTGTCTGTCCGCCTCTGATCCAGAACCAGAGGAAGAATCCAGCGCAGCTGACTACCATCAAGACGAATAGAATATTATCCAGCACTGGGTCGGTTTGTACCTGTCCATCGATCAACTGACTGGTATCTGGTCCCACCACCAGTTGCAGAATAAAGCCAATGAGCATCCAGATGGCGCCGACGATAAAGCCATCGTATAGCAGCGAGGCCAGGCGTCTTAATAGTACAGCTCGAGGATAAACTATAGCTTGCCTTAGTTGAGAGTGCTGGGATTCGTTCATTGGTGTGCATTCGGTGAGGTTGAGCGCAGGGCTGGTAATTGCTGCTCTGAATCGTCGTAGGAAACCTCAGTTATTGTGTATTTTATGGAGCGCGCAGTATATAACGATAAGCGGTAAGGTCAAATTAGATGAGTTTCTACAGTTGGTAGTAGTTTGACAGTGGCGATATTGGTTAGAATCGCCGGCGCTGGCATCAGCCAGCGACTAAATCGACGATTAATCAGGACAGAGCATGAGTGCTGCAGAGCAAACCCGCCATATTCAATTGATGGATACTACGCTGCGAGATGGCGAGCAGACGCAGGGTGTGTCTTTTTCAGCCAATGAGAAGGTAAATATTGCGCGTGCGCTGCTGCAATCGCTGAAAGTCGATCGCATTGAAGTCGCCTCGGCCTGTGTGTCCGAGGGCGAACAACGAGCAGTCGCACAAATCGTCGATTGGGCGACACAGGCAGGTCTGGCAGACCGCGTGGAGGTGTTGGGGTTCGTCGATCACCGGCGCAGCGTCGACTGGATAATCGCGGCGGGTGGCAAGGTTATCAACCTACTGGCCAAGGGCAGTGAGAAGCACTGCCGGCAACAATTGGGAAAAACCCTGGAAACTCACGTCGAGGGCATCGCCAGAACCGTAGCCTATGCCAAAGAACGGGGCTTGAGCGTCAATATGTATCTCGAAGATTGGTCCAGCGGCTACCGGGATAGCAAGGATTATGTCTTCGGCCTGATGGCTGCCACCCGTGAACTTGGTATAGATCATTATATGCTGCCCGACACCCTCGGTGTGTTTGCTCCCGCCGAGGTGGCAGCTTCGCTGACAGATATGATGCAGGCGTTTCCTCAACAGCAGTTCGATTTTCACCCCCACAATGACTACGGCCTGGCGACGGCCAATGTCATGGCTGCGGTAAACGCTGGCATTAATACCATTCATTGCACAATTAATTGTCTTGGCGAACGCGCGGGCAATGCATCACTGGCCGAAGTTGCGGTGGTGCTGAAGGACAAATTAGGCCTGCAGTTGTCCATCGATGAGACCCGAATTGGTCTGCTGAGCAATATGGTGGAAAATTTTTCCGGCAAATGGATCGCCGCCAATATGCCTGTAGTTGGCGCCGATGTATTTACTCAAACGGCGGGTATTCATGCCGACGGCGATCTCAAGGGCGACCTCTATGTGTCCGAGCTTGGTCCAGAAAGATTTGCCCGTAAGCGGGTTTACGCCCTGGGTAAGATGAGTGGCAAGGCCTCCCTGATTAATAACCTGGAAGAGCTGGGCATTCGCCTGTCTGAGCAGGACCAGGCCAAGGTGTTGCAGCGCATCGTCGAACTTGGCGATTCCAAGGAGAATATCACATCGGATGACTTGCCTTTTATCATCGCCGACGTCATGGAGAGCAAGGAATATCAGCACATCGAATTATTGAATTGCTATATCAATACCGGGCTCGACGTCGAGAGTACTGCCAGCATTCGAGTTTTGATTAACGGTGCAGAGCAGCAGGGCTCGGGTTCCGGCAATGGCGGCTATGCAGCCTTCTTCGACGCTGTCGAAAAAATACTGCGGCGCGAGGATTTTGTCATGCCAGAGTTGATGGACTATGAAGTTCACATTCCGCGGGGAGGCCAAATCAGCGCTCTTACCGAATGTATTATCAGCTGGCAGTGGCAACAACATGAGTTCAAGACCCGGGGTGTAGATTCCAATCAGGTGCTGGCGGCTGTTAAAGCCACCCTGCGCATGATCAACATCAGATTGCACGCTGAACGCGAAAGCTGAATAGCCCGGCACTGCGTGCAGGCTAAAATTGTGGTGACTTTGTAGCGCTTAGCCTAGAGCTTGGCTAGCTCCGTGGTGACCAGATCGCCGAAGGCGTCGGTGCTGATCATCTTCGCATCCATGCCCGGTTTGGCCAGATCCGCCGTATTAAAACCCTGCGTGAATACACTCTGCATGGCTTGCCAGACATTCCTGGCTTCCGCTTCCAGACCCATACTCATTTCCAGCATCATTGCCACAGAGCCGATCATAGAATAGGGGTTAGCAATGTTCTGACCGGCGATGTCCGGTGCCGACCCGTGGGATGGTTCGTAGTAGGCTTTGTCCGGTCCGATGCAGGCTGATGGCATCAAGCCCAGCGAGCCGAGAATGCCGCCGGCCTGATCGCTGAGAATATCACCGAACATATTCTCCATCACCATGACATCGAACTGGCCGGGGTTAAGACAGAGATAGGTGGCCGCGGCATCCACGAGGATGTTCACGACCTCGACGTCGGGATAATCCTGACCGACTTCAACTACTACTTCGTTCCACAGCACGCTGGATTTCAGCACATTGCTCTTGTGGATGTTGTGCAGCACTCGCTTGCGTTTTTGCGCCGTGTCAAAGGCGACCCTGGCGATTCTGGCTATCTGATCTTCATCGTACTCCAGGCTTTCATTGACGAAACGCCTGCCTTGCGCATTGATGCCGGTTTCCTTTTTGCCGAAATAGAGGCCGCCCACCAACTCGCGAATAATAATGAAATCGATGCCCTCGCCGATGATTTCCGGCTTCAGCGGAGAAAAGTGCGCCAGACCCTTCGGCAAGAACACAGGTCGAAAATTGGCGAAGGTGTTGTAGCGTCGGCGTAAGGGCAACAACGCACCGCGTTCTGGCTGCATGTCGACGGGAATTTTTTTGGATTCTTCGTGACTGAGCCCAATCGGTCCCTTCAATATCGCATCGGCTTCATCGCAGAGTTGTTTGGTGGCTGCGGGGAAGGAGTGGCCGTGGTCGAAATAGGCGTTAGCACCGAAGCTCCCGTGTTGCAGATCGAATTCGATGTTATTGCGGGTGGCGACGAGATCGAGAATTTTTACGGCTTCGGCCATTATTTCCGGGCCGATTCCATCCCCATCCAAGAGGGCAATTTTGTATGCGGTCATAAAGGGGTGTTACCTGTAGTTGCAGTGCTGGATACGCGCCGTCCGGGCAGCTTGCTGTGTCGGACAGACTCAAGAAGGCGCGTAATTTAGCACGTGCGGCGGTACAGGAACAGGTCGATGGGAAGAGCTGCCTGATTAATTTGCAGAAAGTGGGCGGGTAGTCGGTGAAATGCTAACAGGGTCGGCAGATTTCTAGTTCAGCGCCTGTAACACGATGACTATCTGGCGAATAAAGACCAGGCTAAGAATCACCACAAGCGTGTATACAACACCATCACTCATTTCCAGACCAAAGAAGGTCTTCGGACGTTTTTTCATCGTCCTTGGTATTGAATTCGTTGCTGTCTTCGATGTCGTCGTTGTCGTCTTCGTCAAAACCCATAAATCAATGCCCTCTTCAGCAGGAATGACCGCTCGAAAAGCTACTCTGCAGCTTCTTTTATGGGGTATCGGCACATATGCCTAGGGCTTCAATGCCTTGTTTTATTCCTCTGATTAAGACGCATTAGTACGGCATCAGGTTGCTTTCCAGCAAAGCAGCGTCAGGGCGCGTTGCCCATATTGATTTTGCCATACCCCTGACCAACAGGAACGATCCGGACGTGAATAAAATCCAGATAGTGTTCAACATTAAGGGGAGTTTTTAGACGCCAGCCAGAGGCTGTGCCTTGCAGTTACACAGAAAACTTTACACCCTCTGGTTCGCAAGGCAATTAAAAAGCGTAAGCTGTTTCCGACCGATGACTCGGCGAAAAAAGTGGTGTATCTGGCGATAGAGGCTGCTTCCAAGAAATGGACGATGCCGATCCGGAATTGGAAAATGGCATTGAATAGATTTATGATTGAATTCGAAGGCCGCCTGGCGGAATACATTTAACCATGGCAGTTACACAGAAAACTTTACACCCTCAGTGGTGGTATAGCAGAAGACTGAAAATCCTCGTGTTGGTGGTTCGATTCCGTCCCTGACACCATTTCTGCACTATACGGAGAACTGGACACCATCGCTGCGCTCTGCACCACGACCGCACATAGTCAGACGCATTGGGACTCCTTCAAACTTGGATGTCTTGGTCGTACTGTGCCATACACCTCTCCCATGCCGCTTTCGCCAATCTTGCGACGACTTCGTATGGGCCGGGGGTGGTGCCAGGGAGGCGACTATGAAACAGCCCGGGCGTCCTTCTCCCTACGGCATTGCAGCACACCAGATCGAGGTGGACCATCGCTCAGGGTCGCACTCGCACGTACTTCCTGAGTGTTCGGTCATTAATATGAGGGTTGGGGACGGGCTCTCCTCCGTAAATGTTGCCTTCGCTATCGACGGTGACGAACTCCGCTCCGTTCCCCGGTAGGATGTTGGGATTCGCCCAGGGGAAGCGAATGAACTCCTTCACCCATCCCGTCTCAACTTCGCCGATGCGAATTCCCATTTCATACCCTGGATTCTGTACGTTGTCCGACTCGGAGTCCGCGACGTAGATCCGGCCCTCGTCGTCAAAGGCGATTCCGCTCGGGCGCCCGAATTGGGTCCAGGTGGCCGAGTGGTTGCCCTCTTGGTCGAAGATTTGAATCCGGCTGTTGCTGCGATCTCCCACGAACACTCGACCATCTGGATCAATGCCGATGGCGTGTAGGGCGCGGAACTGTCCCGGGGCGTAGCCTGTCTCTCCCCAAGACATGAGGAATTCGCCACGGCTGTTGTACTTCACCACTCGGTTGTTTCCGTTCGCGTTGTGGCCGTCCCCTATGAACACGTCGCCGTTAGACGCGATTGCCACATCACTCGGGGAAGTGAAGTGGTTCGGGCCGTCTCCCTGTTCTCCAGGAGTGCCAAGTGTCATGAGCACTTCGCCAGTAGAACTAAACTTGATGACGTGATGGCCTCGGTCGTCGCCCGCGGGAATGTTGTTATCACTCACAGCGTCCGTCACCCAGACGTTGCCGTTGGAGTCAACGTCAATTCCATGCGGCCAGATAAACATTCCGCTGCCGAAGGACTCGACCACGTTGCCATCGGGATCGAACTTCAAGATGGGGTCCAAGTCTGAATCAACGCACTCCGAACCGAAACGATCAGGCCCGGCATCGCAACGTATAACGGCCCAGATATGGCGCCCGTCGGGGTCGACCTTCGCTTTGCCGACTGCTCCCATCACCCTTCCACCCGGCAGCTTCGCCCACCCTTCGACGATCGCATACGGGTTCGTGGAGTTCTGCGCAGCGGATTGTTGCGGCACAAACATAGAAGCGAGTGCGAGCAGAGCGGCTACGGATACGGATACGATTGGATTGCGATAAGACATGGAGCACCTCGACGGGTTTTGAGTGAACTTTCGAGTATAAGTAGAACAAAAGCTATGTGTAGTGGTCAAGTAAATTTCGCCACGGTTTTATAGTCATTCCAGTAAAGCTTTTCAGCGGCGTTCGGAGACGGTCCGCTGTTATGAGTATGAGGCCTGAGCCAGCTATAGTAGCCTAGAATATAATCAGTGACGCCCTGGCTGGCCTTTTCGAA
>CAVOFA010000101.1:0-10078 GCA_963694865.1 Gammaproteobacteria bacterium
TCTTGCTGGTGTAACCGTTGCGGTTATTGGCAGCTTCGGACTGCTCATGTTTGGGAAAGCCAAGGTGGTCATCCAGTTCGGCATTGAGTGCTGCCTCGACCGTAATCTTGGTCAGCATCTGCCGGAACTCGTTGAGGTCCGCTTCAGTTTTGATGTTCTTGGCAGCCGCTTGGGCTATCACTTGGAGCTCTTTCTTGTTCATCATCTGTCTATCCTCACCCATTAGTTGGGTTAATAATAGACAGTTACACAGAATTAATTACAGTCTCCTATCGGTATTTCAGACGTCGCGCCTTCGCGTTTTGGGAAAAGGCAGTGGCAATATAGAAGTAGCTTCGCAGCGGTTTTTGTCGATATTCAGAGTTAACTTGTCAATACCACAATTATCGTCTGAAGCGAGTTAACTTGTCGATACCGTTTTCACACAGTCTGAGTCGGAAGCAGACGGTTTAAAACGTGGTCTGTCACCGTTTTTTGAAAAAAACTAGAAGGTCCCGGTTATTTTAAGCGACATCACCAAACCCCGACTACTGCAGCGCTTTTCGATTTCCTCGAGGATACCGGCTGAGAGACGTCCAACATACCGAGTCCTATCGCTACATTGCTCGGGATTGCCTATGTCGCGGGCATCCCAGCGCCAGCTGGTGCCACCAGGACTTATCCATTCGGCAAAGAGTGACAGCCCCGGCTCGCCGTACAAGTTCAGCAAATCATCAATATCATAGATTTTTGTACCGCCGTCAAAACTGTTTCTTACACTAGCACCCCAATTCAGGCTGAAGCGAGGAATATCATGGCGAAAACTTAGACGCGCGCTACCGCGACCATGATGTAACATGCGTCGATCCTGCCCGGTAAATGGATCGGTAATCTCGGAATCCTGCAAGTTTAGACGTGTCGATACCAGCAGATTCGGCATGTCGAACATGTGCATTCTAATGCTGCTATTCAGTGTAATACCGTACATCTTGCCGTCGCCAATATTGCCATTGGCAGATAGAAGATTATCTTCAGAAAGAGATACATCGAGACGCTCGATCTTGTCCCGATGATCGTGATAGAAAACCTGTCCATCAATAACTCCAATATCATTCGGGAGTCGATACTCTGCGTTGAAATTGTAGCTCCAGTACCACTCCTGACGGAGATTGGCATTGCCCGCGGCTATATTGGAATCTTCGTCGTTGCTATCGGTGGCTGCAACAAAATCGCTAAAACGTAATTGCTCAACAACTTTCTCGATCGATCCTCGCAACTGAATGCTTGGCGTTAGGTTATAACGCAAATCAACTTTCGGTTTAAAGAAATCAAAATCTCGCTTGTTAGACACGTCCCCTGATTGAGTAATTTCTGACTGCTCATACAGCAGCGTGCTTTCAAGAGACATTCTAGAGCTGAAGTTCCAGTTGTGGATAAGGAAGGGTTCATAGCGAACTTCTTCCACGGTAGAGTTGGCATTTGATAAGGCAACCGGCACTAGCCCGCCGAAGTTCGGTGAAGGAATGCCGGCTGGATCTAATATTCCAAGGGCAAGATTTGAATCAAGAGTGGTAACGGCTCGCTCGATTCCAAATTCAATATTCTGGCCATCAAAAATGTCTTTGGTATAAGAGCTTCGAATTATTTCTTCTTCTGTAACACTTCCAGACTCAAGAAAAAGATTCTTCTCTTCCGATCCGTCAGGGAAGATTTCGAATCGTTCTCTGGTCCTGTCGCGGTTGTTCTGATTCAGAACGAATAGAATCTTGAACCGATCCCCATTATTCAAAAAAGTTTCGTAGTCGCCACCGATCTCCCAGTTGTCCTGTTTCCCCGGGATATCATCACGTTCCAAATCAAGCAGATTGGGTAAGACCGTCAAATCGGTAGTGCTGCGATTGGTCTTGGTGGGATTATCATTCTGGGAAAGGAGAACATTTAGGCGTGCACTAGAGCGATCGCTGAATTCGTAGCGGAGGTTCGCAGTAAGATCGTAGCTGGTTTGTTCTGTGATGCTGTCTTCGATTACTCGATCGTTTGGTGAAAAGTTACCGAGAATGCTGCTTTCCTCTCTCTCTGTGTGACCATACCTAGGCTCAGCAACTGCGCTAAGCACGTAGTCGAATTCTCCAATGCGATTCGAATAAGACAGATTCGCCCCAGGTGCAATATCGCTGTCTCGGTTCCGATCTGCATTAAGCTGATAAGTCAGGCTCGAGTTGGAGAGTTCCCCAAACAGTACAACGTTAACTACCTGACCACTGCCGCGCACGTCCAGTTCGCCAGAAGTGCCACGAATAATCTGAATATAGTCCACCTGGTCGGCGGTAATTTTGCTCAGCACACCACTGGTCTGGTTATTCTTTCCGGCTGTGCGCTTGCCATTTATGAGGATTTCGCTGGAACCGCTACCGCTGCCGAAGCCTCGGCCACCACCACCACCACCGCCACCTCGGAATCCACCACCACTGCTGCTGGGTCCACCGCCAGTAGTTGAACCTAGTCCAGGAATTCGATCGAGCATGTCCTTGGCACTTTGCGGTGCATACTCAGAGAAATAACTGGCCGGATAGGTCACAGTGGCCTCATCTTCTGCAATCTGAGCAAGACTCTGGCTAGAGAAAGAGACCGAACACATCAGGCATAGGGGCGCAAGGAAACGTGTGAGAAATGTTGACTTCATAGTAACAATGGACCGCAGGAATTAAAGTAAAATGAGGATAAATGGGGTCAGCCTAAAAACAAAGTAGTTTTTGCTGAGATTAGAAAGAAAATGGTGCCCAGGGACGGACCAATTTACCTGGAGCGAATTAGGACAGCCGGAGGTATTGACAAGATAACTTTATTTGAGCGTAAATTGACTAGGAATGTGGTTGTAAGTCATTGATTTATCATTGAGGAACAGGGAGTGTTAGAAATTCTGTGTCAATTCTTTAACTTGCAGCATAATGCTGTATGGAGAATTGATCCACTCAATAACCCAGCGGTAAATCCGAGAGTGTCCCAATAACTGTGTAAATCCCGTGATTCATATTAACCTATAGGAGTTATGAATCATGGTATCAATTATGGTAGACAAGAAACTGCTGGAAATGGCCAACAAGGTGGCCGGGGAATTCAATTCTGAAAAGGATTTCGAGGAATTTACCAAAGCATTAAGAAAGCAGTTCTGGGAGTCTACTCTCGAAGGAGAACTGGATGATCACCTGGGTTACGCGAAGCATGAAACGCGTGGCAATGGCAGCGGAAATAGCCGTAACGGCAAGTCCCGTAAACGTATCAACAGCGAGAAAAAGGTACTCGGGGACACTAATAGGTTAATAACTTAACGATGACCCAACTGCAAAACCCACTCTTAAGCTATTAGTGTCCCTTCTGTCTCTGTTTACTGACTCCTTAATACTATCACTACTCAGTCAAGCAGGGCATCGGCGGGCCAAGCGGGTCCGGACCGTAGTTGACTTAGTGGTCTCAGTCCTTGGTAGACAAATTTCTGCACCCGTTTTCCTTCATAAGTCTCGGTGGTGTAAAAATTACCCTCAGAATCGGTGACGATGCTATGAGTACCATAGAATAGACCCGCCTGGCGGCCGCCCTGGCCAATGACATACAGCTCTTCCAACGATTCTCGATCGACGATGTGAACATTCATGTTCGATCCGTCAGCCACGTAAAGGAACTCCTGGTCATCGTCTTGTGAAAAAGCGATATCCCAAGTGGCTCCAGCGCCAACCGTCATCGGGGCTATTTGTCCCTCCTTGACGAAGGTTCCGTCCGGACGGAACACCTGGATGCGGTCGGCACCTCGGTCGCAAACGTAGATCAGGCCATCGTTAGAGGGCTCGGCACAATGCACCGGTCCGGCGAACTGCTGCGGCAGCGGCTCCCCGGGTGTATAGACGACGCGATCGTCAGAAGGCACGTTACCGTAAGCCCCCCAATAGCGTTTGAAGGCACCGGTCGCCACGTCCACCACCGCCACACGTTTGTTACCATAACCGTCCGCTATGTAAGCTTCGTTGGCGACCGCGTCGATGGCAATCTCGGCTACCTTGTTGAAGTGGGTGGTGCTGTTACTATCGACCGGTTCACCTGGTATGCCGATTTGACGTACGAAGTCACCACTAGCGGTAAACACCAGCATATGTGAGTCGGCACCACCGTTACCGCCGATCCAGATATTGCCGTTGGGCGCTATTTCGAGACCGTGATTGGACTCCGGCCAGGTGTAGCCCTCACCCGGTCCTCCCCAAGCATTGAGGAGCTTGCCGTCTATATCGAATTCTAAAATTGGGGGTGCCCCCGTGCAGCAAGATGCAATGCCGTTGTCTAAGCCAAGCTCCTGGGGGGCGAAACCTACATTGTTGCGATGCACGATATAGATGTGGTCACGCGCGTCCACCGCGACGCCAATGGTCATGCCCAGAATCCACTCGTTGGGTAGCGGCTGGGGCCAGAAGGGATCCACTTCAAAATGAGGCACCATGCGCGAATTACTGGCAGCGGTGACCGAATTCTGTAGGTAGTGTTGACCTATGCCAAGGGTAAGGAGCAATGACAAGGCCGAGGTGGCGGTTAGCAATGTTTTTATTCTAGTTTGCATGAGGGCTTCCTTGTTATGGATCGTCAAAATTCTAGGCTGGCAGATTCTCAAGACCGCTAGCAACTTAACGGCCAAGCTGAATAGTACAGGTGAATAGTACAGCGGTAAAGCCTGGTTTATCAATAGGTCAAGGGGCTACAGTAGCCCTTTGATCGAATTTTATGATATCACCCGAACTCGCTGATAAGCATTGGTCCAGCGACACTGATCCAGGCCGTCGCTGTCGGAGGCGTTCCAGTTATCCAGACGAGCGAGAATTAACTACTCGTCTGGCTCGGGAAACTGGCTATGACCCGGCCGGGCCCGCACCCTCGGGGACAGCGACCCTGGTATCTGCAACTGGGAGCAGGCCTAAGACCGCGAAAGATTGCGCTTCGGTAAGCGGCATGGGGGGATGATCCCTTGCCGGGACCCTTAAGTCATTAAACTACTAGTGTCCCCTCTGGGCGGTAAATGATTCATTTATTTTGCTCACAATCAGTATCCAGTGGTTGTCAATATTTCGTAAAAACAAGCTGGCTGGCGGGCCCCAATAAAGATATGGATTTAAAAGAGTATAGGTAAAATAGAAGGCATTGAGACTAGATAAAAGGCAAGTATACACCCGGTGGGGTAAAATAAAAGCCATGTCAATTGGAACCCACACCCTCATTTGGCAAGAATTATCCTCCTGCTAACACTGAAGACCTTCGGAAATCCGGAAACCTCCCTGAAAACTCCACGACATTGACTAATCTAACGGGTTATCCGTACTCCAATTGGCCATTTTTGAATTGTTTGCAATTTCAGGCCGCAGCCCGTCCTGCCACCTTCCCTGGCAGCATAGTCAAGAACGGTCAAACAACTCGATTTGTGGCGGTGCCCTCCCCGGTGGAGGCCGGGCGGTGTTACTGGAAATAGACTTCTCTTTGAGGTGCTTAAGAATCTTCTCAATTGCGATTGGGTCTTCTACGCAGGCGATGATCTTGACTGGCCCTTTGCACTTCTCGCAGATCTCAATGTCAATATTGAACACCCTTTTTAGTCTTTGCATCCATGTCATGGCTACATGGCGTTCAGCCGGTGTCTTATCTTTCCATACCTGAGTAGATTGGACTTTGCGGCCTTTCCCCCGTTTGGCTGGCGTCACATGAATCCGGTACTTGCTGTTTGGAGCAAATACTCCGTGAAATCGAGTCAGATTCACGCGAGGTTTTGGGACCAGAGCAGCCAGACGCGCAATAAAATCTATCGGTTCGAAAATGACATGGGTGGTGCCGTTGCGGTAGGGTGTCTTGAGTTCATAACGCACTTTACCTGTTGAAGTGAGGGACAGACGTTTTTCTGAAACCGTAGGACGAGCAATATACCGGCACAGCCCCTCTATCTTCTTGCGCTGAATAGCTTTTATTCTTCTTATACTCCATCGGATAATGACCACCTATTGGCGCCCAAACTAATCACCTCGTCGTACAGTGTCTATCTATAAAAGACCTTAAACACTCTGGCTCAGGCCAGTATAATTAAAAACGGGGTGGTCATTATTCAATGCCAATTACTCCTCTAATCTGGTCAGTTTCCAACGCCAATTAACAATACCGCTATAGAGCTTTCTCATACCTTTGAAAAAATATTTGTAAGGGGTAAAAAATAGTTTGGGGGTATATTAGGGGGTATATTTTCTTTTGCACGATCAGTATTGATATAGAAATCAAAGGCTTGCTGGCTTGAGTTGATAGAGTTAGGCCCACCAATATTTCGCAAGACCGCTAGCCTCGACATTGTTTGAGGATTCTGGCTTATTTAATGAATAAACCAACAGCTTCCAAACGAATGCGCTAGCCCGGGTAATCGCGTTTCGGATGGCCCTTGTACAGCTGCCGGGGACGACCGATGCGATAGGGGTTGCTGAGCATCTCATTCCAGTGGGCAATCCAGCCGGGAGTTCTGCCGGTGGCGAAGATAACGGTAAACAGACTGGTATGTATGCCGATCGCTTTAAGAATGATGCCGGAATAAAAATCGACGTTAGGGTAGAGCTTTCTTTCGATAAAATACTCATCTTCCAGAGCTATTTTTTCCAGTTTCCTCGCCATCCGAAACAGAGGATCATTCGCGGCACCGAGTTCATCCAGAACTTCGTCGCAGATTTCTCGCATGACTTTCGCTCTGGGGTCAAAGTTTTTGTAAACCCTGTGGCCAAATCCCATCAGGCGGAAAGGGTCGTCTTTGTCTTTTGCTCGCACAATAAATTCTTCAATCCTGCTTTCATCGCCTATTTCCGCCAGCATCTTCAAGACAGCTTCATTGGCGCCGCCGTGTGCGGGACCCCACAGTGCCGCAATGCCAGAGGCGATACAGGCATACGGGTTGGCGCCACTGGATCCGGCCAGGCGCACGGTGGAGGTGGATGCATTTTGCTCATGATCGGCGTGCAACAGGAAAATAGTATCCATGGCTTTTGCCAGGGTAGGACTAACCTTAGGGGTTTCGCAGGGCGTGCTAAACATCATATGCAGGAAATTTTCGGCAAACCCCATGTCGTTCTGCGGATACATGAAGGGTTGACCCACGCCGTGCTTGTAGCACATAGCCGCCAGGGTCGGCAGTTTCGCGATTATTCGGTGTGCTGCACCCATGCGGTGCTCTGGATTCTCGATATCCAGGCTGTCGTGGTAGAAAGCAGAGAGCCCGCCAACGACGGCACAGAGCATAGCCATCGGGTGGGCGTTGGGTGGAAAGCCACGGAAGAATCGATGAATGTGCTCGTCTACCATGGTGTGATAGCGAATGTTGTTTTCGAATTCGGCGGTCTCGGTGGGGTTTGGCAATTCTCCGTTCAGTAGCAGGTAACAGGTTTCCAGAAAATTAGATTTTTCGGCAAGTTGCTCAATTGGATAGCCACGATACAGTAAAACACCCTTACCACCGTCGATAAAAGTGATATCAGATTCACAGGAGGCTGTCGACATGAAGCCCGGGTCATACGTAAAAATACCGTGACCGACCAGACTGCTGACGTCGACCACATCAGGGCCAGTACTACCTTCATAAACGGGTAATTCAATTGGTTCATCTATCCCGTCGATGATTAACTGGGCCTTCTTGTCGCTCATGCCTTACTCCTGTGATTGCTGTGAAGTGATTTTGCTCGGAAAAACAATGGCTAGCAACCTAATGGGTCTTGGCAACTGGCTGCAGCCTCATACTAGCAGGGACGGCAATACTAGGAAGAGAGGGGTGCCTTTGTCAAATTTTTGTCCATGAAACAGAATATTTCACGCGCTTTTCGGTCTATAGCTTCGAACGGGAAAAGGCAGCAGCGCTGAGCTCGAATTAATTGTAATCTTTGTTGCTGCTTGCCCACTATATTCTACGCAGTAATACATGTTTGTATACGACAAAGTATTGTCAATAATCCCTGCTTAGTCACAAGTTTTATTGTATTCCAACGTCGATGAGAATATACTTTGTGCCGATTTAAATCCCCAAATACTGTAATTATTTCAAGCAGTTTGCGCATTCCCAGCTTGGCCTTTAGTGGGCTTCTGGAGGATATCGAATGGATAACGTAATAGGCTAAAAGTGAAAGATAACAGACCTATAAATATCGATTTAACCACATTTAAGTACCCTCTACCTGCCATCACATCCATCCTGCATCGTATATCAGGGATTGTGATATTTGTCGGTGTTGCACTGCTGCTGTATTTGCTGCAACTGTCTCTCGAGTCGGCAGCAGGCTTTGATCTGGTTGCCGCGTGGCTGGATAACCTTATAGTTAAATTCCTTACCTGGTCGGTGCTAGCGGCTCTGCTGTTTCACCTGATTGTCGGCTTTAAGCACCTGCTTATGGATCTGGGCATAGGCGAGACCCGGGCCGGCGGGGTGCTGGCAGCAAAGCTGGCGTTGCTGCTGGCAATAATAGCGATGCTCGCGGCGGGGGTGTGGCTATGGTAACCAGTGTCACCAATTTCGGCCGTTCGGGCCTGTTCGACTGGTTGATTCAGCGCTTTAGCGCGGTGATTCTGGGTGCCTATACCCTCTGTATTCTGGCTAGCATTGCGGTGATCCCGGAGCTGGACTACGCGCACTGGAAGGCAATCTTCGATTCCAACTCCATGCGCATGTTCAGTTTAATTACCCTGCTGGCACTTTGCGCTCATGCCTGGATTGGCATGTGGACTATTTCCACAGACTATCTGACCACGCTTCAATTAGGTACACGAGCCACCTTTGTGCGCTTACTTTTCCAGGCGAGCTGCGCTCTGCTGACGTTGATTTACATGCTCTGGGGCATACAAATTTTTTGGGGTGTTTAGATGAAGGGGTTGCGTAGACTAGTTTTTGATGCGGTTATAGTTGGTGGCGGTGGCGCCGGACTACGAACGGCTTTGGAATTGTCGCAGTCGGGCTATAAAACCGCGGTAATTTCTAAAGTTTTTCCCACTCGCTCACACACTGTTTCAGCCCAGGGTGGTATTACCTGTGCCATTGGCAGCGATGACCCCGATGATGACTGGCGTTGGCATATGTACGACACAGTTAAGGGCTCTGATTATATTGGCGATCAGGATGCCATTGAGTACATGTGCAGCGAAGGCCCGCAAACTGTATTCGAGTTAGAGCACATGGGTCTGCCATTTTCTCGCACTGCTGAGGGTCGTATATATCAGCGTCCATTTGGTGGTCAATCAAAAGATTTTGGTAAGGGCGGCCAGGCTGCCAGAACCTGTGCGGCCGCAGACAGAACTGGCCATGCCCTGTTGCACACGCTTTACCAGGCTAATCTGAAAAACGACACTGTATTCCTGAATGAATGGTACGCTACCGATCTGGTAAAGAATCAAGATGGCGCTGTAGTAGGCGTTATCGCTATCTGTATCGAGACAGGAGAAACTGTCTTTATTAATTCCAGGGCCACCGTATTCGCAACCGGTGGCGCGGGTCGAATTTATGCATCGACAACCAATGCCCTGATTAACACCGGTGATGGCATTGGCATGGCGCTGCGCGCCGGCTTTCCGGTGCAGGATATTGAAATGTGGCAGTTCCATCCCACCGGTATCTACGGTGCTGGCACTCTGGTTACTGAGGGCAGTCGCGGCGAAGGGGGCTATTTAATCAACAGCGATGGTGAGCGCTTCATGGAGCGGTACGCACCAAACACGAAAGACCTCGCTAGCCGCGATGTGGTGGCCCGCTCGATGGTACTGGAGATTCTGGAGGGCAGAGGTTGCGGCGAAAATGCCGATCATGTGCTGTTGAAACTGGATCACCTGGGGGAAGACGTCCTCAACTCCAAGTTGCCAGGAATTTTGGAATTGTCTCGCACCTTCGCCCACGTCGATCCAGTGACAGACCCTATCCCGGTGGTTCCCACCTGCCATTACATGATGGGAGGTATTCCAACCAACATCAATGGCCAGGCGCTCACCCAAAACAGCAACGGCGAAGATGAAATTATTGATGGCTTCTACGCCGTCGGCGAGTCAGCCTGTGTCTCGGTTCACGGAG
>CAVOFA010000102.1:0-10041 GCA_963694865.1 Gammaproteobacteria bacterium
GCCTTGCCAAAATCGCTATCCGTTTCATAACCATAGGACTTTACGATCAAGGCGATGATGGCCAGATGATGGATGCTGTGAGTCACCAGACCCATTAATTCGCGACCCACAGTGCTGGGCATAGTAACGGCCGGCCCCAAATGATGAACCGATTCACGCACGCCGATTGTGGCATTCAGGGCATCCAGCACTTCAGTGCTTTCTATGCGCCTGGCCACGGACGCCAGGGCAAAAGCAGCAGCATCCAGATTGTTTTCTATGGACTTGTCACGCTTGCGGTCGTCGTAGTCAATTGTGGCCGTGGACAAGCCTGACAGGAAGCAATGAAATCGATCCAGTATGTGGCGGATATGGGCTCCCACTGGCGACGCCCCCTTGGAGCTGTCAAGATAGACTTCCAGGGGAACCAGGCGCAATAGCTGATCACACTGATCTATACAACTGACACAACCCTCCACTAGCTGGGCCGAATCCCTGTATTCAAAATCACCGTCGTTTACTATCTTCGAATTAGCGATGAAATAACGTTACCGCTTAAATGAACACCGACTGGAATACCTTTCGTTATTGCCTATCGATCAACTATTGTACACCAACTATGGTCATAACAAAGTCAATGTTATGCTGGATCCGCCGGGGCCTGTGCTATGTACATTGCGCCAGGCCAGCGCGGCTATCCCTGGCATAGCTGTAAAAGCCCAGCAGCAGCCATGGAAATGGCAAAATTCCGGAGTTAAGCAATAAGACCACTGCGAGGCGCGGTTTATTGCAGCTTTATTGCATTAATCTTTATAACTGCCAGAAACATCGCCACATTAATGGAAAAAGGAAATCTGTGTCGCAATGAAAGTCGACCTCCACTGCCATAGTCACTATTCAGATGGAAAGCACCCACCAGAATTTCTCGTGCGTCTGGCTATAGAAAATGGGATAAGCCACCTGGCAATAACAGATCACGATTGTATAGCTGCGCTGGGCGAAGCCGAGGCCGAAGTTATGAAGTCCGAGGTAGCTATAATATTGATCCCTGGAGTGGAGATCTCCTGTGACTGGGAAGACAATGAGATTCACATAGTGGGATTATTGTTTAACCCAGCTGATCCACACCTGGGGGAATTGTTAGCTCGGCAGCAGCTACAGCGTCAGCTGCGCGTAGCAAAAATACACGAAATGCTTCAGTCCCAGGGCGACTATGATCTGATGGCTCATCTCAATGCACTTCCCTGCCACGCCTATACCCGTAGTCATGTCGCCTCTTATCTGGTGGATCAGGGCATTTGCAAGAGCCGTCAAAAAGCCTTCAAGACCCACCTTGGCAAATCAGGCCGCATCTATGTAAGGGCTAACTGGTGTACGCTGGAACAAGCCGTAAGCACTATCAATAATGCCGGGGGTATCGCGGTAATAGCACACCCGGGCCGGTATTCCTTCAGCAAACGCAAGCTACAAAACCTGGTCGAGTCATTCGCCAGCTTCGGCGGTGAAGCTATGGAAGTGAGTTACGGCAACATCGATCCGAAAACCAAGGGCTATCTTGCCGAGCTTGCTGACGCAAAGTCGCTTTATGCGTCTATTGGATCGGATTTCCATGATGCTGCTGCGTATTGGACTACACTGGGGAAAGCACCTCCATTGGAGCACGACTCATACAAAAACGCCATCTGGGCGCACCCCAGATGGCGGTCCTGAATACAGGGCTATTATCAGAGTTTTCTAGCGACGCCTGAGTGACGCCACCAGGTCGCGGAAAATATCCAGCAGTGTTTCGTGTTTGTAATCAGTGAATTCACCCGCATCCATAAACATGCCATGTTCTTCACAGGCTTCATATTCCAGGTGTGATTGCTTGCTGTCGTCAAGCTTCTTCATGGGCTTGCCGCAACGCGGGCATTGGATATCTCGAACTGTATTGTAGGTTTTACCCACTTGCGGATCGCCGCTGTCGGCAAAATCTGCCATCCAGTCTTTTTTCAGCTGTTCTGCCCCCCCAATGTCAAACCACAACCCCTTGCAACTTTTGCATTTATCGATAACTACCTTGCCATGCAGAGTTTCAATCTTTAGCTCTTGCATGTCAGAATTACACTTCGGACAGTCCATCTTCTTCTCCCCAAATACGGCTTATTGTTATTTCGGACTTACTGCTGGCTCGACGTGTGGCTGCACAGCATTTGCCCGCTATCAACTTTGCTGCTGCGAACGCTGCTAGAACAACTAAATTCTCTTTGAATCTAGTTGCGACTTTGGCAACAACACACCTGAAGCAGGTGTTTTATAAGATATTGCCTGTTACGACCAAGCCAAAATCTTCGTCTTGGCCGGGTTCCTCAGTTCTGCCTGCCATTAAGTAGCCGTTCATATAATAAACGCTAAACTTTTCCCGCACTCAACACCCTTTATTCGAATTACTGTCAATGTTATGGCAGGGGAGAAATATCATGAGCCGTGTTCAAATTGTTGCATTAGCTGGCTTGCTCTGCCTGGCTCCAGGTTTGTTCGCTGGCACTGGGTCCGCTAACGTCGGCAGTGCCTGCGCAACCATTGAGTTTATGGGTAAGATGGTATCTCTCAATATCTTGATACCAACGGACTACGATGACCTGCACGAACTCTACGCCATGGAAGATGCGCTTGCCGAACTAAATCGTCTGGTTTGTCAGCCAGTTATTCTTACAGCCGACACCCGAGGCAATAGCTACTACCGCAACGGCGGCCTGGTTTCCACAGACCTCTATCACACTGCCTGGTACTACCCGGATGGACAAGTGGTCTTTGCCGAACCCGGCAAAGACACCACAATCTACTACCCCAATGGCCGGATAATGGCCCACCACTGGATGCATGGCGATCAAGCGGTGTTCTGGCCTAACGGTGAGCTTGCAACAAATTATTTTCGTGCCTTCGATGTCAGTTGGTACTACCCGGACGGGCAGGTCATCACCGTTGAATCGGGCTACAGCGGTGGTCGCTGGTTTTATCCCTTTTCGCGTCTCGATGGTGGTATCGGTCAGGAAGTGATATCCAGCGAATGGGGAGTTGAAGACGAGAGCTTTAGTTTTCTGAATTTTGATACATTCGGTGACGTCTTCACTACTCGCGAACGAATCCGCAGGAAGCTGATTTTTGATGATTTCGAACTACTCGATGTTCCAGGTGTCCTTTTATTGATAACAAGGCTCTATCAATATGACGATATCGCCAAAGACTTTGCGCCGGCGGACGTCAATATAACTGGCGCCCCTTTTTAGCCTCGCTTTAAGCTTGAGCTCAGTAGCTGTACTGGGCTGAGCGCTGACGCAACCCTGCCATGTCTATGTCGCCGCTCTGACATTGCAGCAAATCGGCTTTATTGAAGACGTGAACCTTGTCAGTATGACTGCCATCTTCGGTGTCTTCACCCAGGCCAGTAAGAATGATTGCGATGCTCTGCTGTGTCGGCAATTCACGCAGCATTGCGCCATAATCACACATGGCAGCATAAAGTCTGGTTTCGAACGCGATTACATCTGCCTCCCAGTTGGCAATGTATTCCTTCTCCGCCACTTCACTACGTGCCTTGAGTTCGGTGGCCCTGGCGATCGCCTGTTGTTTCAGGGGCTCAATCTTGAGCGTGAACGCTTCGAGCCTTGCTTGCATTTTTGACATCACATCGGCCGCAGCCACATCATCGGACTGGATTGAAACCGGAGGCACCTCTTCTGCTGCCTGCCGCAACAGCTCGGTTTGCTCCTGTAATTGCTCCTGCAGCCCCGTCATTTCCGCCCTGATTTCCGCGTAGGCGACTTCGTCCATAGTATTCATCGTCCGCAGTGAACGAGCAGCTTCTGAAGCTTGACGAATCGCCGAATTAATGGCGATGGAGTAATCGACAGCGGCGACCCTATCCATCATGTCCGCATAGAAATCAGCCGCCTCAGCCTGACTGGTATTCAAGGCTGAGCGCAGTGACTCCTGCAGGTCAGGCACACTCTGGCGTAGCGCCGATGCGAAGGGGTTTTCTCGTGCTGGCAAGGATTGAACAGAGGCGCTAAGAAATGACAGACTCATACGATTTCTGCGATTTGCCAGTGGTGTTCGCACCTCCATGACCACTCCCTGACCGTACAAATAAGTGCTATCAATACCACCAATACTGATGCCAAACAGGCCCTTACTTTGCGCTACATCGAGCGCATCCTCCAGCACACCTGTAAATATATCGATGTTCTGGCGCAGGCTTGATACCACTATTTCCTCAGCCGAGACGGTCACTGCGATGACGAGAGAAACCGTGGTAGCCAGTTTGATCAATGCTTGTTTCATTATGTTAATTCCTCTCGAGGGGTTCTTACCTGACAACATCCGCATAACCTACATAGTTCACCAACTGCTGCAGCGATCGAATGGTTTCATAGTCACTGTCAACAAGCTGCTGATAGGCTGATCGCATATCCTGCAAATCAGTAAGTCGTTGATCCTCGAAGTAGGTATACATGGTTTCGAAATTTTCTGTAGTGATACGCTGCGACTGATCCATGACTGCCTGTAACAAGCGAATATTGTTGCTGTCCTGCCGTGTCTCCATGCGAATGACAAGCTGTTGCATTTCATCCCTTTGGGAGGCTTGTAAGGAGTCCAGCTGCGCCTGTAATTCCTGTGTCACTTCTTGGGTCGATGATTGCGAACCGAACGCAAGTGAAAAGCCAGCTTCATTAGCGACCACATTGACGTTCAGTAGCAACAGGCACAACATGGCGAAGGAAGCCGCCGTGGGAATCCACTGCCACGGACTCCAGAAACCAGCATTGGGCTTTGGCGCCCTGTGGTCCTGTCTAAATAGAGCCAGGCCGCGATCCCAGTGTGGCACTCTTTGATCTTGCCACTGTTGCAAATTGCTTTGAGTGAACAGCAGTGACTCCAGTTCGAGATTGCAGAACTCACACGTTTCGAGATGCCTGTCTAACTCCTCCCTGGTCAGTGGTGCCAACTCATCCGAGAAGTATTCCTGTAACAGATATTGGGTTTTAGGGCAGGACATAATTTTCCTCCGATACTACTTTTAATTTTTTAAGTGCCGCATAGAAGCGGGTCTTTACCGTGTTCACGGATATATCCTGCATCTGAGCTATTTCATCAAAGGTGCGGGACTGAAATATTTTTAATTCCACTATCAAGCGCTGATCCATGGGTATTTCCGCCAGCATTTTCATAACTCGTCGGTTCTGTTGCTGTTTATTCAAGCGATTTTCTGGTTCAAATTTTTCCCCACTAGCCAGAGCCTCAAAACCAGAGAATTCGTCTTGATCCAAAGAACTGGTCTGATTCGATAACAGGCGTTTGCGGCGATTTAAATCTATAGCCTTGTTGTGGGCGATACGAAAAATCCAGCTACTGAACTTCGCATCTCCGCGAAAACGATGCAAATTTCGATAAACGCCAAGAAAGACTTCCTGCATCAAATCCATGGCGTCGGTCGGATTTCCGGTCAGCCGCAATCCCTGGTTATATATCTTGCCCTCATAACGCTTCACCAATTTTTCCCATGCGTAGGCCGACCCGTTAAGAGCTGCTGCTATTAATGCTTCGTCCTCGTTAATAAGACTCATGGGGTCCTTATCCCGCCGCCTCCCCTAGCAGGCTGTTGAAAAGCACTCAGCCGGCACGATACTGCGTTAAAATCCAGCTCAAAATGCTCATTTACGACGTGTAACCTCCGCTTTTTCGCTAAATTTTGCCTTGCCTCGCACTCACCTGAAAGCTTTTCAGCAAGCTGCTAGCCAACAAGACGAGGACAACTGCAATACACCAGCAAACAGAATACTGGCATTACAGAATTAGTCGCAAGTAAAAAGAGAATAGTTTGGAGCGGGTCCCAAATTCCTGAAAGGGTATAGAGAGCTGCCTGGAAGGGTATAGATAGCCACCTGAAAGGGTATAGATAGCTATCTGGAAGGGTATAAATGGCGCGATTTTTCGACCAAAACACCCCACACTCGATTAAATGGATGCACGTTTTCAGTGTCGCCGACAGCATCTACCATGGGGTAATCATTGTTAGCCCATTCGAACAGGGAGTGCCGCAGGTTTTGCACATTTGAATAGCCCAGATCTTCGAGTTCAGCCGCCACTCCGGCGGAACGATAACCGACCGAACAGTAAACAACTATAGCTGCATCCTTGTCTGCAACCAGCTTTGAAATAGATGCCCCCGTTTCCAGATTAACCGCGCCTGCCAAATGGCTAATCCGGAACTCATCGGGTTTTCGCACATCGATGAGTACAGGAAATTCGACGCTCATATCCTGAGTCTTCTGGTGTAACTGCGCAGTGGAAATAAAATCTATACCAGGGTACTCCCGATCTATTTTCTCATCCACAGAATCCCAGGTCACACCAAACAATCCTGAAAGAAAAGAAGAGATGGAAGCGGCGAGAATAAAATTAATCATGGGTAAACTTCCAGGCAGGATATGTCAGGCAAGCATTTTGGCTTCCCGCTTTAAATTCAGACGTCGCCGCAAAATCTCTCAGCTGCTTGATATCAGACCACGATGGTGCAGATTAATTTCGTCGTCGCGTCCAAATCCAGACGCCGCTGACAGCCATAAGCATGAACAATAGCGCCATTAGGTCCACCAACACAACACCCAGGCTACCTAATGCACGACCGCTATGAATATCCAGTAGCAGTCTTTCCCAGCTAATAAGCGAGGCGGCGTAGTCGGATCGAACCTGGCTCGTCAGTTCCTCATCCGTTGCTGACGATTCACTCCAGTCAAGTTGTGACTCTGCGCTCACCGACTGGGACCAGCGTAACCGTTCGAGGTCTGCATCGAAGAGGCCCGCGTTAGTTTCCAACACCAGCTGACCAGAACCGGAACTGCCGATGCGGCGAATTCCCATCGGCAGGCGATTGACCCGACCCAAGACCTCGATAACTTCACCACGGTCTGTCAGCAGTAGCAACTGGCTAGCGCTAGCAGCAACGAATCCAAAGTCCGTCGCAACCAAACCTTTCAAGTCAGGATAACTACCGGGCAAGCGCACACTATCAAAATAAATCGACTCAGCGATCAGTTGCACGCCATGCTGGCCGGCACGATAGGCAATGCTGATATCCGGCACTTCGATATCGTACCAACTCAGCAACCCTGAAGAATCTATAAACTGATCATTGAGGTCAAACAGCGAGCTATGATGAAGAATCAGGCCAGAGAAACTCAGCAGGATAATAAACAAGGCGCTGACAACCCCCATTCGACGATGGAGGCTCAACAACGATCGAAATCTTTTCGTTGTCGATGAATCTTTGTTGCGACTCGCCCTGTTGTTCACATAATTGCTCGATACAGCTCGATGGCAGCAATGCTACGTCTACGTGGTGACGGACCCCGCAAGATAAAGCACTAATCGGCTTACATTCGTCATCGCTTTAACAGACAGAGTCGCCCCACTGATACCATCTATGGACCTGCTCAGGCGCTGGCTGCCCTTGATCTGAACACCATCGAACTGGCGCGTGAAGAATTCGTGTTTAATCTCCCAGCCCCTGGACTCCCTGAATGCCAGCACCTTAACTTCTTCTATCTGCTTACCGGTGACGACTATGCCTATAGTAATGGGCTCGGTTTTTCCTATTTCATCCACAATCCAGGCTGAACGATCGCGGTCACCCCAGTAACGTACGCGCAAGAAATCTGGCCGGTGCCCTAAAATGCTCTCGACGATTTCCTTCTTGTCTCCGCTGATCCAGACCGTATTACTAGCGGGCAAATTGCCAGCAAACACGCGGCCGAGAAATTCCTCCGGCGCGATGGAGTCGTCACTCGCCAGCACCAACGGTAGCGACAGAGTGACCAACAATGTCAGTAGTAATTTGAATGATGATGGCTTGATTCTCGTGTTCATCTGTTTGCTCTTAACTCCCTATTTCCTACCTATTTACATCTTATTCCTGCGTTAACAGATCAGCTGCCAACTCAAGCAGCAAGCGACCTGTTAGAACTGCCAGCCAACACCCAAATTAAAACCATCCAGGTCTCTGGACTTATCGTCATCCTCAACCTGGTAGTCAAATTTCATGACAACGTTGTCGGTAAGCCAGTAATTCATACCCAGCAAACTACGCTTGGTTGCGGAATTCCTGGCGTCACCAAAATTGCTGCCTGCGCGTTCGTCAGTACGCTCGTAACGGGCAAACAGGCCTAGTTTGTCGGTAAGCTGAAACGAGGGCTGCAGATAATAACCATACTGACGGTCGCGACCGAGGCCATTGTTACTGCCATCGTTATTCGCGACGGATTCAATCTTGTCATCTATATTCCATTGCGCAGCCAAGGCTTTAAATCCCCAGGCACCCGATCGATAGGCAATATGCGCCTCGGTAAGAATGCCTTCCAGCCCGTCTATGGGGTTATCGAGGCTATCAAACACACCGTCCCTGCCGGTGTTGCCACGGGTGCTGTTGTCCTGGGTCATATCATTTTGATACTGCAGGGAAAGGCCAAGTTCGAGACCCGGTATGCCGGTGTAGCGGAGGCGGCCGGTATAGGCCAGGCTGTCTGTTTCTGCCCGGGCGCCACTCTGTCGGGAGTCCCTGATGCTGAGTTCGCCACCGTTACCACTCTCGTAAAACAGTCCTTCATGTATGCCCAGGTCATAGCTGAATCCTGATCCAAGCTGGCCGGCAAACTTGACTCCGTTGACTCGATAGGTGCTTGGAATTATGCGCGACTCGGTGCGATTTCTTTCTACGCCATAAAAGGTATTGGGTTCATGGGTTTCATTCATGATACCCATGGGCACGAGATGCATACCGGCCAGAACGCTGTGATTACGGCTGTAGTCCCACTCCAGGTAGGCCTGTTCCAACTCCACTGCACCGGGTGCGCGGGCATCGTCGCTAATAAAGGAATGTTCGATTTCCAGCTCAGAAAAGAAGCGCAGGTCCTGGTTGAATTCATGGCTTACAAACAGCACGAAGCGTTGAATATCTAGCTCCCTGGTCGATGCGCTGCTGGTTTCATCGTTGTAGAGCATTTCGCCATAGCCACCGATGGTGGTGCTATTGGCCCAACTGGCCGTACCCAGACTCCCTGGTCTGTCGATGACCTCACCTACCGCCTCGATGCGCTCACTATTTTCCAGCATCTGGATTTCAACGCCGTTGGTCTGGGACCGGTTTGTGTCCAATTCTTGTCGTAATTGATCGAGCTCGGCCTGTTGCGTCTGTATCAGCTGCCACAACTCCTCGACCGTCGGTGTTGCCTCCACCGCGAGACCAGACGTACTGCCAAAAACACCTAGAACGCCGGCGGCAGTATAAATAACCCTCTTTAACACACTTCTACTCCTCAATATCGCTAACTACTTGGGAAATGACTTTAGCGTGAGGTGAGAATAGCCAAGAAATTATATAAATGCAAATCATTATCATTATCATTTAGATTAACAATAAGTTGATACAGATCATTGAGAAATCGGGAGGATTTTCAGAGGCAGCGTCAAAACAGGCTGAACGACGCATCAGAACAGGGCCGCAAGCAGAAGCCCAACGCCCTGGATAGGAGCAGGGGTGAGAGATAGGGGTAAGAGAACAGGCAGCTTACTGGACAGGTTCAGTCCAAGCAATTTGGAAATCGCCTCGTGAGCAACTAATCCGAATCAAGCCAGCTCGCTGCGTGATCTGTTCAGGACATTGGTTTCGTGCTTCAGGCCGCGGCTCGCTGCTCGCTTAGCAACTGGCTGGCAGCTCCCATGAAGGCGTTGAGGGAAGAGCCGATGATATCTTTGCTAATAGCAACACCACTGTAACGCCGGCCGTTACATTTAAGCTGGATATAGGTGACAGCCTCGGCATCGGCACCCTGGCCCAGCGCGTGCTCGCCGTATTCCATAATTTCAAAATCGATATTGATGGCCTGCTTGATACCTTCTACAAATGCGTCCAGTACGCCGCCGCCTTCACCGTTGATAAGTAATTCGCTACCAAAATAATCGAGCTTGGCATTGAAGGTCTCACGCTCATTATTTTTTTCGATGGTAAAATTTTCAAGGCTCAAC
>CAVOFA010000103.1:0-10010 GCA_963694865.1 Gammaproteobacteria bacterium
CAGGAGCAGCTTGCCTTCGGGGCTGAGCTTCATCACGGTGGCGCCATTCGTGGCGGTGATCCAGAGATTGTCCTCCGCATCGACGGCCATGCCGTGCGCTTTGTCCTGGTAGCCGATCACGTCCGGGCCGACCTCCAGGATGAGGTTGTGATTCGGATCGAACTTGAAGAGCTGCGGGCTGCCGGCCTCGGCGCGCTGAAAGACCCACAGGTTGTCGTGCGAATCGAGGGCCACTGCCGGGGCACCACCAGGACCGGGAGGCAACTCATAAGGATACGTGAATGTGTACCCCAGCGTTTGTTCCCACTGCACCCGTTGCAGTTCCTGCCGCCGGGGGCCAAGTCGATTGTCGCAGATTGGCGAGTGACTGCATCGCGGCGTCCCGACGGCAGCCGCACCGGTATCGGTGCCTTCACTGCGAGGGGCTGTCGTAACGTTTCCAGCCGGAGGAGCGGTTGTTCGTCCACCTGGGTCAGGAAGCGGTCCCTGCAGAAACCACGCGGGGGACCCGTCGACAGCCGGACCCTCCGTCGGCGGCTGCGTCTGAGAGAATGCCGACGTTCCGGCAAGAATCAGACCGAGAGCGACGGCGGCAACTCCAGCGAAACTACGTCTCTGCATCTCAACCTCCGGCATTTCTGTGGTTACTGCTAATGGTATTGTCGGGTTGAGGCCTAGACTATCAGAGTTGTTGATAAATAGGTACACGCGGTGCGGCTCTCAATTGACATAGCTTTTGTTGGTACTGACGACGTACACGAAGAAGTTGATATCAGCTCGGAAGAAGCTCTGATCTCTCTCTATGGAATTCGTATCCCGGTGGTTAAAAGCAAGGCCTTGGAAGTGGAAATAGGCTGGCCTTTTACGAAGGATGATCTATGCAGTCTCTGATTAACCCAGTAGGCACTTAAAACTGCAGCTTAAAAAGCAAAGCAGCGTTGCTCGCAGTGGCTGCCGCCAACAGTGTTTGACTTCGGCCCGTGTGCTCGGCAACGCAGCGTAAGACCTCGGTTAGGTGCTTTGGCTCATTGCGGCGCGTCTTCGGTTTCGGCTGCAGCGTCTTCGGCAGCAGGTAAGGGGCGTCAGTTTCAATAAGCAGTCGATCCTCAGGTATTTGAGCAACCAGGCGTTGCAATAATTTCCCCCGCTTCTCGTCGCAGATCCAGGCGGTGATACCGATGTACATGTCCAGATCCAGATAGTCTTCCAACGCAGACTCGGAATCGGTAAAACAATGCACTACTCCCCCAGTTATTTCTGCACGGTATTTTTTCAGCAGTTTAAAAAACTCAGCGTGCGCGTCTCTTTGATGTAAGAACAGCGGTTTTTCAAGTTCGATTGCCAGCTGCAGGTGGCGTTCGTAGCTCTCTATTTGGGCCGCCGGGGGAGAATAGTTGCGATTAAAATCGAGGCCTGTTTCGCCCACAGCAACTACCTGCGCCCGTCTGGCCAGCCGAGCTATCTGCTGAAAAGTCTGATCTGAGCATGCCGCAGCAACATGAGGGTGCAAGCCGGCGGTACTACTAAAAAAGGAGTTTTTGCTACTCGCCAGTTCGCAAGCAGCCTGACTGGATTCGAGGTCGGTCCCGGTGATAATGATGTGAGCCAGGCCTGCTGCCTCAGCGTCGGCTATGACTTTTTCAAGGTCGTGGCTAAACGCTTGGTGGGTCAGGTTGGCGCCTATATCAACAAGCTTCATGGATTTACACGTTTCCTATGCTATGCGGGCGGTTGAGTCTAGCCCAAGCCCCCTGGTAGTGCCACAGTACTCCGAGCCCGGCGTAAGCCGGGTCGAGTGCTGAGATGATATGGTGGCGCGCTAGAAATTAATGGGCTAATAACGGATAATGACCGCCTTCGTTGGCCCTCAGTTCTGGAATTCAAATTGGACGCAAAACTAAATAAGCAGCCGCTTGATTGGGCCGCCCTCGGGTTTCAGTACCACCGTACTGACTTTCGATTTCGCGCAGAGCATGTCAATGGCAGTTGGAGTCGGGGTGAGTTGATCGAAAGCGAGATCATTCAGACCCACGAGGGCGCTCCTGCCTTGCACTATGCTCAGCAGTGTTTCGAGGGCATGAAGGCACAGACAACCGCCGATGGACGCATTCTGTTATTTCGACCTGCCCTCAACAGTGATCGTATGAACAGGGCTGCTGCCAGGCTGTTAATGCCGGAAGTGCCCCAGCAGATGTTTATTGCAGCGGTCGAGGAGACTGTGCGTGCCAACTTCTCCTGGATTCCACCCTACGGCTCCAGCGCTTCGCTGTATATCCGCCCCATGCTAATTGGTGTTGGCGAGAACCTCGGCTTGCGACGGGCACAGCGATACGAATTCAGGGTCTTTGTTTCACCTGTTGGACCGTATTTTAAAAGTGAAGGACTGGCGGTAATTTCCCTGGCGGTGTCGGAGATCGACCGCGCGGCTCCAAATGGGACCGGTAGTTTTAAGGTCGGAGCAAATTATGCGGGTGGCTTAATGGCGACGAGGAAAGCCCAGGAGAAGGGGGCAGATGAAGCGCTCTACCTGGATTCTGCCGAAGGCCGCTACATAGATGAAGCCGGTTCGGCAAATATTGTCATCGTCATGAAGGACGGCTCCTTGGTGACGCCTAAATCCAAAGCAATTCTGCCTAGTATTACCAGGAAATCCATTATGGTGATTGCCCGGGAGCAACTTAAACTCAGCACCATAGCCAGACCCATTGATTTGCGGGCGGAGTTGCCTCAGTTTGAGGAATGTGCGGCCTGCGGCACGGCGGCGGTGCTGGCTCCAGTTGGGCGTATCCTGGTGGACTCGCAGTGGCATGCTATTTATAAAGACGGCCAGTCCGCGGGTCCCGTGATGCAGGAGTTGTATGATCGTCTGGTGGGAATTCAGATTGGTGAACTCAGCGATGAATTCTCCTGGTGCCACGAAGTGGAAATATAGCGATCAGAGGACGGTCACTACACTGACCACCACTACATGGCTTCTGCGATTACGGAACAGCAGCGTATTCGTAACAGTTGTATTAGATTTAGCGCCTTTACAAGCTATTGCAATTAAGATGCCCTAACTGGCACTATTTTTCGTTTTTGAACTTTGCCCTGGCGTCAGGT
Source organism: Gammaproteobacteria bacterium (assembly GCA_963694865.1). Classification (GTDB taxonomy): domain Bacteria; phylum Pseudomonadota; class Gammaproteobacteria; order Pseudomonadales; family Pseudohongiellaceae; genus UBA9145. Next base: position 3,103 of record CAVOFA010000103.1, read on the forward strand.
GAGTTCGAAATCTGTTTTTCTGGCATATTCTGCGAAAAATATTTTCAGTAGAAAACTTGACCCGCCCCCAACTTCACCTTATATATGTGCGCTGCTCGCATGAGCAGACGTCCACTCTTTGATAAATATGCAGGAAGAAATGCCAAAATCTCTAGTAATAGTTGAGTCACCAGCCAAGGCAAGGACTATTAACAAGTATCTGGGACCAGAATTCGTGGTCAAATCCAGTGTCGGTCATATTCGTGATCTACCTACCAGCGGTAGCGGCAAGCCGGTTGACCCCGAGGCGCGAGCGGCGGCGGCAGCCAAGACTCGAAAAATGGCCCCAGCGGCCAAGGCTGTCTACAAAAAGAAGAAAGCCAAGCAGCAACTTGTGACTCGAATGGGGATAGACCCAGAACAGGATTGGCAGGCAAACTATCAGATTTTACCGGGCAAGGAAAAAGTAGTTGCCGATCTTAAGAAGTTGGCAAAAAATGCTGAGAACATCTATCTGGCCACTGACCTTGACCGCGAAGGAGAGGCAATAGCCTGGCATTTAAAAAAGTCGATAGGTGGCGACCCAAGCCGGTACAAGCGCGTTGTCTTCAACGAAATCACCAAGCGGGCTATAACCGATGCATTTTCGGAACCCGGTGAGTTGGACATGCGCTATGTCGAAGCGCAACAGGCGCGGCGGTTTCTCGACAGGGTCGTAGGATTTATGGTTTCACCCCTGCTTTGGGCCAAGGTCGCCCGAGGCTTGTCGGCCGGGCGCGTGCAATCGGTAGCAGTGCGCCTGGTAGTAGAACGGGAACAACAGATTCGGGTGTTTATTCCGGACGAGTACTGGGAAGTGTATGCCGATCTGCAGAACGATACGAAAGCGAAGTTGCGTTGTCAGGTGGTTAAGCAGTCGGGCAATAACTTTCGACCCAACAACAAGGCAACTACAGATGCCGCGCTGAAAACCCTTGGCGAGGCGCAATACAAGGTACTTAAACGCGAAGACCGGCCGACATCGTCCAAGGCCAAGCCACCGCTGATTACTTCTACGCTGCAACAAGCCGCCAGTACGCGACTTGGTTTCGGCGTCAAGAAAACCATGTTAATGGCGCAGCGCCTGTATGAAGCTGGCTATATCACCTATATGCGCACGGACTCCACTCACCTCAGCGACGATTCTGTCGCTATGTGCCGGGATTTCATCGAGAAGAGCTTCGGCGCCGAGTATTTGCCTGAAAACCCTGCGCGCTACAGCTCCAAGGAAGGCGCTCAGGAAGCACACGAGGCGATTCGGCCTAGTGATGTGCGAGTCAAGACTGAGCAGCTTAACGCCATGGAAACGGATGCAGTTCGTCTCTACAGCTTAATCTGGCAGTATTTTGTCGCCTGCCAAATGCCACCTGCTCGCTATCTAAGCAGCAGTATCACTACAGAGGCGGCAGAGTTTGAATTGCGGATTAAGGGTCGCATTATGCAGTTCGATGGCTATTTGCGCGCTATGCCCTCGAAAGACGAGGACGTGGTATTGCCAGATGTTAAAGTTGGCAACCTACTGGAATTGCTACAGCTCGATCCTTCTCAAAATTTCACTAAACCACCGCCACGTTACACCGAAGCCAGTCTGGTGAAGGAACTAGAGAAGCGGGGCATCGGCAGGCCGTCTACTTACGCCTCCATCATTTCGACGATTCAGGACCGGGGCTATGTCAGGGTTGAAAACAAACGTTTCTATGCCTTGAAAATGGGCGATATCGTTGCCGAGCGCCTGGTAGAAAGCTTTTCGGAGTTGATGGACTACGATTTTACCGCAAAAATGGAAGAATCACTGGATGAGGTCGCCGCCGGTGATAAGAACTGGAAACATTTGCTCAATGATTTCTATGCCGGCTTTACCAGTCAGCTCGCCAGGGCGGAAGCTGAAGACGATGGCATGCGCACGAATAATCCCACCGATACAGACATCGCTTGCCCTAAGTGCGGCCGCAACATGCAGATCAGAACAGCGTCTACCGGAGTATTCCTGGGTTGTTCAGGGTATTCCTTGCCGCAGAAGGAGAAATGCAAGAGGACCCTCAATCTGACCCCTGGCGACGAGGCTATTCGTACCGATACGCCGGAAGAGGCAGAAGCCCAGGAAAACATTCAGCTGAGGAAAAAGCATCGCTGTTCACTATGCAATACCGCTATGGATGCTTACCTGATAGATGAAAAGCGCAAACTTCACGTCTGTGGTAAAAATCCCGATTGCCCCGGCTATGAGGTCGAAAGCGGCGAGTTCAAGATTCGCGGTTACGATGGGGCTATCATCGAATGCGACAAGTGTGGCGCCGATATGCAGCTCAAGAGTGGCCGCTTCGGCAAGTACTTTGGCTGTAGTAGTGAAGACTGTAAAAATACGCGCAAACTTCTACGCAATGGTGAGGCCGCGCCGCCGAAGATGGACCCGGTCGATATGCCAGAGTTAATCTGCCTGACGGTGGATGATCATTATGTGTTGAGAGATGGCGCTTCTGGTTTGTTTCTGGCAGCCAGTAAATTTCCCAAGAATCGGGAAACCAGAGCGCCCCTGGTGGCAGAGATTCTGCCGCACAAGGATGAAATCGATCCGAAATACACATTCCTGTTCGAGGCCCCGACAGAGGATGATAAGGGCAACAAGACCCTGATTCGCTTCAGCAGGAAAACGAAAGAGCAGTATGTGCAGAGCGAAATCGACAAGAAAGCCACTGGATGGAAGGCTTTCTATCAGAATGGCAGTTGGCGGATGACCAGGCCGGCAAAGAAGGCGAAGAAAAAGTAAGGCTAGCAGTCACCAGGCCGACTCTTTAGGCCCCCTGAGCGCTAATCGAGCAATTCAGGGGCGCCCTAAATACCGCGCCTGATGACGCCTACACTGATACCTTCGATGCTAAAATTGCTGCTACGGAGATCTACTTCTATGGGGGGGAAATCCTCATTCTCAGCGACAAGGTTCAGGTAATTTTTACTTCTCCCTTTTGCCAGTCTCTTCACGGTAACTTCATCATCAATCCTGGCAACCACGATATCACCGTTTTTGGCTTGATTCGTTTTGTGTACCGCCAGCAGATCGTCCTCGTAAATACCGATATTCACCATGCTGGTGCCTTTTACTGTCAGTAGATAATCGGCTGAGGGCGAGAACATATCTGCAGGTATATCGCAGTAGTCGGCAATAGACTCCTCAGCCAGCAGTGGGCTTCCTGCCGCAACCTGGCCGATGATGGGCAAGCCCAACTGCTCGTTGATAGGCAAGCGCAGGCCCCGCGAAGTGCCTGGAAACATTTCTATAGCACCTTTCCTGGCCAGTGCCCGCAAATGTTCTTCCGCCGCATTGGTGGATTTAAACCCCATTTTCTGGGCGATATCAGAGCGGGTGGGGGGATAGCCGGTTTCCGCCAGATAGTCCTTAATAAATTGAAGAATCTCTTCCTGGCGAGATGTTAACTTGTGCATCAGAATACCCTCAGCAAATAATACTGTAATTATATACAGTTATCTGATGATCACAAGAGAACTTTAGCGGCCAAACAAAGGCCGCAGGGGACCGGTGGCTGGCAGGCATCAGGCAGGCAGTGACAGGCGCCGACAGGCAACCAGGAGTACTCGCTGCCGGTGTGCAAGAAAAACAAGAACTGGAAGGCTTAGAGGAGCTGGAAGTCGTCTCCGAGGTCGAGTGAGTGGGGTTCTAATTCGGCAAGCGCACCGGAGAAGTTTTCAGGAATGATGGTTTGATCGGAATAGGCCCGATCTTCAGTATTCAGTTCGAAGGGGCTGCGCCAGTCTTCAGGGGGTTCGGCTGCGGTGAGGTAGAGTTGTTTCCAGGTATTGGTGTCGTATTCGCCCAGTTCACCATCGACCATTTGGTATTCAATGGTGCCACTGTCTTCATCCACTGCTACGACTCTAAACAGCTGGCCACTGACCAGGTCTTGATACCATGCTGTAATTTCGGGAATTAAATCGTTCATTGCCCTGTCTCCAGGCTAAAAAAGTAGTAATTGCTTAGGCATAGCTCCTGTGCTGTTTTAAATATCCACATCGATCACTTGTCGATCAGTCACTATAGTGACTTTTAACATTAAAAAGAAAGCACTATTTTTGCCGCAGGCTGCGCTACTTTATTCTTCAAATTAACACTATGATCTAAATAATTGACCTCCCTCGGAAACTAAATTTTGTCCGTAGAAAAGTTATTTGCAATAATCCCGATAATTTCCCGCTAGAGAGTAACTTCTGACAGCCATGAATCACTCCAGTAACGCTGCCGGCGTCTTAATGTTGGATATAGAGGGGACGGTTCTGACTGCGTTAGAACAGGAACTATTACGCCGTCCCGCCGTTGGGGGGGTAATCCTGTTTAGTAGAAATTATACATCCCCCAAGCAACTGCAGGATCTGGTGGCGTGTATCCGTGATCACAATGAAAACCTACTCATTGCCGTCGATCAGGAGGGTGGCAGGGTGCAGCGATTTCGTAATGGCTTTCTGAAGTTGCCGTCACTGCACAGCTTGGGCATGCTGGCGCAGGAGGATCCGCAGCGTGGTAGGCTCACGGCCCGGGCTTGTGGTTGGGCCATGGCTGCGGAGTTGCTGCAGTACGGCATTGATTTCAGTTTTGCGCCGGTACTCGATTTATACAACGCCAACAGTCGCGTCATCGCGGACCGGGCTTTCTCTGCAGATGCAGACACGGTGATTGCCCTGGCGCGAGCTTATATAGCGGGCATGAATGCGGCAGGCATGGTGGCCACCGGCAAACACTTTCCTGGTCACGGCAGTGTCGTCGCCGACTCTCATACTGAATTCCCAGTGGATCCACGCGAGTGGGAGCAGTTGACGAGCACAGACCTTAAGACCTTCGCGGGCTGTATCGATGTGCTTGGCGGTATCATGCCTGCCCATGTAATCTATCCGGCCATAGACAGTGTGTGTGCCGGCTATTCAGAAATCTGGATTAAGGATAAATTACGTGGGGCACTGGGCTTTGCTGGCGTTATCTTTAGTGATGACTTGACGATGGCAGCCGCCCTCAGCGCCGGTAAGGTAGAGGCGCGAGCACAACTGGCCCTTAAGGCCGGTTGTGACATGATACTGGTGTGCAATGATCAGAATTCTGCTATGGCGGTGGCGGATTGGCTCGATAGTAGTAATACTCCGGGCAATGAGAATCTGCGCAGCATGCGTGGTAGCTGTGAAGTGAAAGACCTGTATGCAAGCGAGCAATGGCTCGAGGCTACGGAATTGATTACGACCTTGATGACAAGTGGAGAATAGTTGAGCTGATGGAAGATTTACTGGCAGGCATAAGCGAATTTGGTTGGGGCGTAGAAGTCTTCGTCGCGGTTTTCCTCACCCTGGTTTCGCGTTATTTCGCCATGCGGATTCTGAAGCTTGTTGAGGTTCGAGCGAACAAGACCAATAACGTTTGGGACGATGCCTTGCTGGAAGCGAGCAAGTCACCGCTGAGCTGGTTTATCCTCATTATGGGCCTGTTATGGGCTATTGAAATCAGCGATGGCTATGTGAGTTCCCAGCTGTTCTCCCCGAACAATCTCGAATTGGCACGGGAGCTTACGCTCATTTGTCTGTTTATTTTATTCCTGGTTCGATTCACGACGCTGACCGAAAAGGCCATGGTGGAACGAATTCGCTCGCAGCAGGAGTCTGCACCAGACCAGTCTAGAATTGATTCTACCACTCTCAGCGCACTCGCGAAGTTGCTGCGCCTGGCGATTATCATTTCCGGAGTTCTCGTTGCATTACCGACGATAGGAATAGAGATAACGGCGCTGCTGGCCTTCGGTGGAGTTGGTGGCATCGCTATTGGCTTTGCGGCTCAGGATTTGCTGTCCAATTTTTTTGGCGGGCTTATGATTTATATGGACAGGCCCTTTGCTATAGGGGACTGGATCAGATCTCCGGATAGGGAAATCGAAGGCACCGTGGAGAGTATCGGTTGGCGGCTAACGGTGGTGCGTACCTTCGATAAGCGTCCGCTCTACATTCCAAATTCGGTGTTTAACACTCTGGCGCTGGAAAACCCGTCGCGGATGAGCAATCGACGGATAAAAGAAACCATTGGACTGCGTTATGAGGATGCGTCGAAGATGGGCGCGATAGTGGCCGATGTAAAAGCCATGCTACAGCAGCATGAGGAAATCGATAGCAGTCAGACTCTGATTGTTAATTTGAATAGTTACGCCGCGTCTTCCCTGGATTTCTTTATCTACACCTTCACCAAGACCACCAACTGGATTCGATTTCATGAGATTAAACAGGACGTGATGTTGAAGATTATTGAAATTGTACATTCCCACGATGCTGATTTTGCTTTCCCAACTACTACGCTGGATGGAATTAGTGTGCTCCAACCAGAGCCCGGTGCAAACTCCTGATGGTGCTGCCCCATGACTGTTTCGCCGCATCTGTAAACAGGTGAGCAATTGACCTCGGCAGAAGTTACCGATCTGAGGCGCCGAGCCCGCTGCCTGTACAGCGCAGCAGAAGTGGAGGTAGCCCTGGATCGAATGGCGGCAGCTATCGAGCAGAAAATTGGTGACAGCAACCCCATTCTTCTCTGCGTTATGAATGGTGGTTTGATTACCAGCGGTAAGCTAGCGACCCGGCTTGATTTTCCTTTGCAGCTGGATTACCTGCACGCGACGCGTTATCGGCAGCAGACCGGTGGCGCCGATCTGCACTGGGAAGCGTATCCAAAACTTGACCTGAAAGAGCGGACAGTACTCGTCGTTGACGATATTTTAGACGAAGGGGTGACACTGGAGCGAATACTCGCCTACTGTCGCGCTGAGGGCGCCGAGGCAGTTTATGCTGCGGTGTTGATCAACAAAACGCCGGCGCGAAAACTTTCTCCAGTGACGGCAGATTTTATCGGCCTGGAA
>CAVOFA010000104.1:0-9792 GCA_963694865.1 Gammaproteobacteria bacterium
CTAGCTTACGCTTTCCATACCTACTACAAGAGGGATTTTCGAATTGTCCTTCAGGGCTCATTGCGGCCGTTATCCTGACCATGTGCGCTGAGTGACATGTCTAAAGCGATGCTTCGGTTGTTCGGCGCTTTTTTAGCGATGACATTGTTCCAAAGAGCCGGCGAAGTGTGCAAAGAAAAAGGGATAGCAAAACAGGAATCAGTGAAGAAGCTACGAGTCAGAGAGAACTTATTTTAGTAAACTGCCCACGAAATGACAGACTCAAAACCCACCATCGCCAGACTAACTGATACCACACAAGGTCCGTTTCAGGATCTTCTGGTTGTGGATATCAGTGGCACCATTGCCACGAGTTACGCGGGTAAACTCCTGGTCGACTATGGTGCGAGAGTCATCAACGTGGAACCAGACGATGGCTTTGTCACCCGAGGTCTTGAACCACGCTTGAACAACGGCCATAGCGCCTTGCACGGTTATCTGAATGCAAACAAACAAAGCGTTACTGCTGGTGGTGTTGCGGCGAACCATCCGGCGGTCGCCGAAGCAGACCTGGTGTTGCTGGATCCGCAAACCTTGCCCGCATCGGTGTCGCTAAAACACTTTGACTGCAACCTCTGCGCCATTAGCTGGTTCGGGTTGAGTGGCCCCTATTCGGATTTTCAAGGATCTGACGGTGTTATACACGCGCTGACGGGACTCATGTACGGGATCGGTGATCCCGAAGGTCCGCCGCTAATCTCTAAAGGTTATCAGGCTCAAATGATCGGTGGGCTGAGTGCCTTCAACGGCGCCCTCGGCTATCTGTTAGGCCAGCAGGAAGAGAAAATAGCGGGTAGGTCAACGCCATCCTTTTGCCTTGACGCGAGCATCTATGAAGCAAATATGTGCCTCACAGACATCGGTCCTATCAACGCTTACAACAATATTCCTTTGCCCTCCAGAATGGGTATCAACCGTTTCCCTCCGACATACCCCATGGGTATCTGGCCCTGCATGGATGGTTGGCTCGGGGTCACTTGTCTGCGTCCCAGCCAATGGAAAGCTTTTTGTAAACTGTTAGAGCTCGATCATCTGGCCGATGTGCCCTTGTTCGAGAGCTCTGTAGCGCGCCTGGAAGCCTCGGATGTTCTGGAGCCGCTCATACTTGAGGCGTTATCAACACGTAGTGCCCAGGATCTATTTTATCAAGGTCAGGCCATGCGAATTCCGCTGGCGCGCGTGCCAACGATGGATGAATTGTTTCACGTCGACCAGTATGTTGAGCGTCAGGCTTTCAGCGATTTTTCGTATGGTGACGAGACATTTAAGGCGCCTTCGGTGCCTTTTCGATTAGCGAAAACTCCCCCGGCATTTGGTGGTCGCGCAGCGGAGTTAGGTGCCGACAACGATCAATGGATAACCCCTGCCAATCCCGGGAGTTTGAGGTCGCCTCGGCAGACAACACAAGCCTCGACGACGCCTACTGAGTCGGCGCAAACAGAGCGCCTGCCGCTTGAAGGGCTGAAGGTCATTGATCTGTCCATGGGGTGGGCGGGGCCGCTAGCCGCGCGAAACCTGGCTGACCTGGGCGCCACGGTCATCAAGGTAGAGAGCTGTACTCGCTTTGACTGGTGGCGCAGTTGGGAAGCCACAGCAGAGTGGATTGCTGACGATGGTGCGGAAAAAGCTCTTCCCTTTCTTTACGCTAATCGAAATAAACTTAATGTCACTCTGGATTTAGAGAGCCCCCGGGGGCGCGATCTCTTGCTGCGTCTGGTGGCGGATGCGGACGCGCTTGTTGAGAACTATTCGGGTGGAGTATTACCCAAACTTAAACTCGAGTATCAACAGCTGGTTGAAGTTAACCCTCAATTGGTAATGGTCTCGATGCCAGCCTTCGGCTGCACTGGGCCATGGTCCGGTTTCCGTGCGTACGGTTCAACCGTCGAACAATCCTCGGGTCTGCCTCATTTGCAGGGTAGCGATGCGCAGCCACCCACCATGCAACATGTCGCCTTCGGCGATGCTATCGGCGGCCTCAACGGTACTGCAGCCCTGCTGACAGCGCTTTATCACAAAAAGCGCACAGGGCAGGGTCAGTTTGTAGACCTCAGTCAGGTGGAATGCCTGTTCCCGCACGCTGCACCGGGGATTCTGCATCAGTCGGTTTACGGTGAGTCTCCGAAGCGCACCGGAAACAGACACCTTGAACACGTGCCTGACGGGGTTTATCCCTGCGTGGGAGATGACCGCTGGATTATGATTCAGGTTCGAAACGACGAAGCGTGGAAGCACCTGTGCGAACAGACGCCGGATCTCCAGTCGTTCCAACAACTCAGTGCAGGCGAACGTTTGGAACAGCGCGACCGGATCGAAACGTCCTTGTCTCAATGGACTCAAGGTCAGGACGCTATCTCGCTGATGCACCAGCTTCAACAAGCGGGCGTGGTCGCCGCCGTATTGAATAATGGAGCAGATTTGCTGGATGATCCGCAATTGATTGCCCGGGACTATCTGCAGTGGATGGAACGAGATTATGTCGGGAGGCAACCCCATCCCAGCCCGCCCTGGCGACCGGGCAAAGCCCCGCTGCAATTGCGCACACCGGCACCAACACTTGGCCAGCATAATCAAAGTGTTCTTGGAGGAATGCTGGGGGTCAGCGAAACAGAACTCGAATCACTCGCAGAAGCAGGGATTATCGGCGACAAACCGCGATTGTCTTAGACCCTGTTTCTGCAGTTTCAATAATTGTTCACCTGTAGGTGATTCCAGATGAAATGTCCTTCACCCACCCAGGTCATTCTTCTACGAAAATAAACGATCCTCGGTTTTGTGTTGGGTTGCTCACTGAGGCTGCAGAATGTCTTTTTAATAATGACCCGGACTCGCCTCACAGCAGTGCAGGCTGCACTGGAACTACGTCGGCAAGACGGGACAACCTCTGGCATTATTTCGAGTTAGTGCCTGGCAACTGCTGCATAATCTCAAAGTCGATGAGTTGCTTCACACTACGAAAATCTTTGCCTTTTGCCACGGCAATGCGCTGCACATCTTCATACTCGGACTTCCATCGCTTTCGCCCGTCAGGTTGAGTAACTTCCTTGATCCTTACTGTGCCAAAGCTGGTTTCTATTTCTTTCAGTTCCCTTGGCAGGATTCTTTTCGTGAATGGCACGATTCGAAGCCCGATGGTAGAGGATCGATTCAGGATCATGTCCGCCAGCGCATGCACGTTGGCCTGATTTGACAGCACAGACAGGCACGTTGCCGGTCGGCTCTTTTTCATGATGATGGGTGTAAAGAATACGTCACCGGCACCGGCAGCCATAAGATCCTGTATCAGTGGTTCAAAATTCTCTGCGGCCATGTCATCTATATTGGCTTCTATTTTGTAATGCTGTTCCGATTTGCTAACTTGGTTAGCTGTACTTTCTCCAAGCACTATCCTCAGCACATTAGGAATTTCAAAGTCCTTATGGCCGACACCGTAGCCAAATTTTTCGGGAATAAATGCGCTTTTTGGCTCGTATTCATCGACGCTGGCTTTCAATATGGCCGCGCCGGTTGGCGTGGTGCTCTCTCCGGATACAGTGCCGTAGGTACAAGGTACACCGGACAGAATTTCCTGGGTCGCTGGAGCCGGTACCGGGAACCTGCCATGGGCACAGTTGACGTATCCGCTGCCAACCTCAACAGCATTACATATCACCCGCTCGACACCGAGCCATTCAAGACATATGGCAGCGCCGACGATGTCGACGATTGAATCGATCGCTCCCACCTCATGGAAGTGAACCTGTTCGATCGGAATGTTATGGATTTTGGCCTCTGCAACCGCAATGATCTGGAATACTCTCAATGCGCGGGCTTCAATTGCCTGGCTGAACCCGGCATTCGTGATCATCTTTATAATCGTATCGTGATGGCGATGATCGTGTTGGTCCGCCGCATGAACTTCGGCTCTTGTGCCAGAGATGCCCATCTTCGAGCCGGATTCAAATGTGATTTTGAATTCAGAGGTCAGGTTCAATTTCGCCAGTTCGTCAGTGAGGTACTGTTCCGGGACGCCAAGATCGATCATTGCAGCCAGATGCATATCGCCCGATATGCCACAACTCGGTTGATAATAAAGAGTTCTCATCAAATATTGTCTATGTCACTGCCTGGGTTTGTTTGCGTACCTGTTATGCGATATCAAAGTAATCTTGAGAGGTTGCCGTTGCGATATGGTTCTCTTTCAGATGTTGCAAATTCTGCATATCGGCATTAACCGCATCAAGCCCGTGGGCCAACACAAAGGCATAACTACGCTGGAATTGGGATAAGCTGGCCTTGGCGATTTTTTCATCATAAAACTTGTCAAAAGCATCTGGATTTCCCCAACCAAGGAATCGACGTCCAGCAAGGAATCTGCCAGCTTTCATGCCAATCATGCCGATGCCCGATTCACGTGCCTTGTCAAACAGGGGTTTGATATCTTTCATGGGCGGAGAACCAGGCAGAATGGTTCGATCATTCCAGTCATACCAACCGCCGGGTGTAACGGCAATTTGAACCAGGCTGTACCAGTCAGTATCAATCATCGTTTTCAATACATTCTCGGCATTCTGGTGTGTGCTGACACCCAAATGGGAGACTTTGCCTGCGGCTTTGGCGGATTCAAAGGCAGCGTAAACTTCTTCGTTGGCGATTACGCTGACATTATTACTCGCCATCTGGTAGTAGGCATCAACGTGTTCGACCTGTAACGTTTTCAAACTCCTATCAAGTTCTTTCAGCCAAGCCTTTGCGGCTTGTTTGGCAGTGGACATATCGAGTATTTCGTCGAACTCGATTCCGGCCGGAATGGGGGCTTTTGAAATCAGGAAAATATCATCGCGTTTTTGTTTCAGGAACGGCGCCAGGTTTTTTTCGGCATCACCGTAATACTCACTGTAACCTACATCGAACACATTCACGCCATGATCGAATGCCGTGTGGAGCAACTCATCCCGAGGTTGTTTGGACAGCGCCGCACCACAGCCGAACACTAATCGACTGCCATTGAAACCCGTCTTGCCCAGCTTACGATAGGTCATCTCGGGCCAGGGGCCGCCTAGCCCAACGCTCTCTTTTGCTTCAAACAATGCAGCCCTGGCGTCACCAGTCTGAAACAATGTGCGGCTGCCAACACCCGCCAGTGCCATATATTGGATGAATCGACGTCTTGTATTCGTAAACATGGGATTCCCTTGTCGCAATGGTTTGCTGGCATGATTGTATGCCGATTCAGCAAGTCTGACCAGACTCTGGAAAACACTGGTCGAAGGAGGCCTCGCAAACGTCGGTTTGCGATTAACCGTTAGTCAGGACATATAATGCGGATGAGCTAACGACTAAGTATGGAAAACCTATCCGCACACAATTGAGCAAACCATCGAAATAACGCTGAGAAACGCGGTCCAGGATGGATTGATACCAGGACTGGTCGCGGCCGTCGGAGATTCGCAAGAGACAACTTATCTAGGCGCATTCGGTCAATCCCGCAACTAACAGCAATGGCACAGCCAGCGTTGAGCAGTGATTTACCGGACTTGCTTGGTCAAGCGATGGTGAATACCTGTCAAAGAGAAAATCCATACGGATAGGCATCTGGCAATACGGTGTCTATCACTGCAAAGTAGCTCCAAAAGGAGAAGATGATGGTACGGCCACTTGAAGACGTTCGCATTCTGGATCTGACCAGCGGTCCCGCGGGCGGCATCGCCACGATGATGCTGGCAGACTTTGGCGCCGAGGTACTCATGATCGAACGTCCAGGTATTGATCCGATGATGGCACTGCCTGCCTCACGTATGTGGCGTCGCGGAAAACGCAGCTTGCCCCTGGACCTTTCAACCGCGTCCGGGTTAGCAACCCTCGACGATCTGTGTTCCGGTGCAGATGTGCTGATTTGTAACTGGCGGTTTGCTGCGCTGGAGCGCAAACGGCTGGACTATGCCAGTTTGCATGCGCGTCATCCTCATCTCATCCTTTGCCACATCAGCGGATATGGTAGCCAGGGTCCGCGTGCCGACTACCCGGGGTATGAGCACCTGGTTGCCGCAAGCACGGGCCGCATGCGGCTTTTTTCCGGGCTTGCGGATCGTGCTGGGCCTAGTTTTTCCGCGCTGCAAGTAGGCGTGCATGCCTGTGCACAATCCGCCGCGACCGGTATTCTGGCAGCCCTTCTGGAGCAAGGTGCCGACGGCGAGGGTCGATTGGTCGAAACCAGCATGTTACAGGGCATGCTGCCCCATGAACTTGCCGGGATGATAGGTGCTCAATTCCCTGACATTTTCGGCGATCTCATTCCCGCCGTGCCGCCGGCAGTCATCGAACCACCCATTCCGAGCCTGTTCTATCACCCGGCCCAGACCAGCGATGGTCGTTGGGTGCAGTTCGGTAATTTGCTGCCGCACCTGTTTGATAATTTTCTACTCGTCACCGAATTGATAGATGTGCTCGCAGATCCTGACTATGACCAGGGACAGATGATGCTACCGGAGGAGAAACAGGAAGCCTTCAGGGAACGAATGCTACTGCGCATTCAGGAACGCACAGCAGAGGAGTGGATGGCCGCCTGTGTAGCGGATGGCGGGGTGGTGGCGACCGCACACCAGACCACCCAACAGGCAATCGCCGATCCCGATATTGTTGCCAATGGCCATGTGATCGATCGCCAGGATGGCGGAAAGCAGCTTGGTCCTGTGGCTCGTCTGACGCGAACGCCGGGTGACCCGGGAAATGAAGCGGCGCCCGATGACAGTTGGGCGGATCTTTGGCGTAATACACCCCGCAGTGCACCTGGGCGCTCCAATGACGGTCAGCTGCCGCTTGCTGGCATACGAGTGCTGGAGATCGCGACGATTATTGCAGCACCACTGGCGGCTTCTTACCTGGCAGACATGGGAGCCGAAGTGATCAAAGTGGAGCCAATCGGCGGTGATCCTTTCCGTGGCCTTCTTGGGGGCCTGGGGTCGGCGAAGGTCAATGCAGGAAAACGCAGCCTGAGCATCGATCTCAAGTCGGAAACCGGCCGGCAGATCGTACTGGGTCTTATTGAAGATGCGGATGTGCTTATTCACAATTTCCGGCCCGGCGTACCTGAGCGGCTGGGTATTGGTTATGCACAGGTTGAGAAGATCAATCCGGACATCGTGTATATGCAGGCCAATGGCTATGGTCCGGCTGGTCCCGGGGCACAACGACCAAGCACTCACCCGATACCCGGCGCGGCCATGGGTGGCGTGCTCTACCAGATGGGTGAAAGGGTCCCTGAAGCGTTGCTGGAAATTGATGATCTGCGGCTGTGGACGCGTCGCTTGATGCACGCTAACGAGGTTAACCCGGATCCCAATACCTCGCTGGTCATAACAACATCTACCCTGCTTGGCCTGGTGGCCAGGCAGCGCACTGGTCAGGGCCAGCAGATACTGGTCGATATGTTCGGTGCTAACGCCTATGCCAATAGTGACGATTTTCTAACCTTTCCAGGCAAACCGGATCGCGCCATGCCCGATGCCGAGTTGCTGGGATTGTCTGCAACTTACCGGCTCTATCACTGTAGCGGTGATGAGTGGGTATTTCTGGCCATGACCAACGAGAAGGAATATCGACTGTTCGTTGATGTGCTAAGCGGAGCGGGTATGCAGGCCCCGGCGTTAGAGGTGCTGCAAGCAGGCGGACAAACTGCCACGGATGTGTTGGAAACTCTGTTTGCCGGCAGCGATTCTGCTTTCTGGGAGAATCTACTGGCCGGTGCCGGCGTTGGTTGTGTGCGTGCCAACGCCATCACCCCAAGAGAGTTCTGGCTGACCGATCCACAGTCCATCGCGTTGGGTCTGACTGCCGAGACTGAGCATCCATTGTGGGGCACATACCTCAGGCATGGGCGGCAGGTGTTGTTCGATGGCGGTGGACAGCGACTTGGACCACCACCTGTTGCAGGTCAACACAATGCAGAGGTACTTCTGGAACAGGGCTTTGATGAGGAACAAATAGCCAGTCTTGTTGCCGATGGTGTGCTGTGGAGCGAGGCCTACTGACCTGGTTTGCCATGTTGAGGAGTCGTCGGTGTTTATCAAGATAGTTGATCGTACAGAACAAGATGTGCCGGGGCAGGTGGCTGCGCGGTACATGCAGAAGAATTGCCGTTTGTTGCCGTTAGATTAGAGTGTGCTGCTTTGATTTCGGATTATTTAACCGCGAGCTGTGGTCCTGGCAATGACGGAGTTCAGCGGCGTAAAGACTCGCCGTACTATCAAGCTGGTCAGTAGGCAGGCGTTAGGACCTGGCTTAGGCTATGGTCGCCCAAAGAACGGGAGCCAGCAAAAATATAGCAAACATCCCCAGGGCAAGGATGCTGGAGAGATGGATTTTGGTGTTCTTGAAACTCATGGCAAAGGATTAGACCAGAGCCAAAGATTCTTAGGAAGGAATAGATCGAAATATTTTAATAACGAATCGGAATAAGGGATTCTGACTCGTTAGATCAGAAAGACAACGACAGCCAAGGTGGTTGGGGCCACGATGATCCACAGCAACAGTCCATGAATCAACGCTCTGCCCTTGAGTTCGCTCAAGGTATTGCGCGTAATGTCTGAGCCGATGCAGTAAAGCGCGAGCACGAGCAGCGCCTTGCTGGTGAAGCTGACAATGTCGATAAACCAGACCGGGAAATCGACCAGGCTGCCAATCATGGCGCTGATGACGAATAAGATCACAAACAGAGGTATTTGCACTCGGCTACTGCTTCGGTTTTGCAGCACGCTAGCAACAATGAGTAGAGGAATTAGCCAGAGGGTCCTGCCGAGTTTCAGCGTGGTCGCGACGGCGCCGGATTCTTCACCATAAATTAATGCTGTTGCAACAACAGAAGAGGTGTCGTGAATTGACAGCGCGCACCAGACGCCAAATTGCTCCTGACTCAGGCTTAGGTAGTGGCCGATATGCGGATAGATAAACAACGCGACTGCGTTCAGCAAGAAAACCAGTGTCAGAGCAACCGCGGTCAGCTCCGGTCTGGCGTTAATGATCGGTGCCAGGCTGGCAATGGTGGTGCCACCACAGATTGCAGTACCGCTGCTGATCAATTGGCTGGAGACAGGATTATTATTTAGCATCCTACCCATCAGCAGTCCTACTGCCAGAGTGATCAACACATAAGCCGTGACCAACAGGCTATAGTCAGCGCTGATCTGTATAAGACGTTCGGCGTCCAGTTTTAGTCCCAACAAAATAATAGCGGTCTGTAACGCTAGTTTTCCGAGTTGCCCGGATATTGGAATGATTTTCCCGTTAAAGCTGAGTGATAGCGCTGAACCTACCAGTAGGCCAATGGCGGGATTTCCGAGAAAAATCAGCAGTGGCAGCGGGACAAATAGAAACCCGCATTGAGCTGCCAGTGAATATTGACGCAGCGGCATAGATTCTCGTCATTAAGGAGGGGCAAAAAAAAGAGCGGCCATAGGCCGCTCTTTTTGCTGGCTAATTAATTATATTGCCAAGTTACTGTTAGGCCATAAGTCCTGGGTGGAGCTGGTGTTGCCTGCCCACTACCCTGCAGAGGCCAGTTGTGAAGGAAGTATTCCTCATCGTTGGCATTACGTGACCAGAGCGTTGTTTCAAGATTTCCTTTCGGCCAAAGGTAGCTCACGCGAAGATCGAGAACATCGTACTCAGGAACTGCTGCCCACTCAAACACGTCCGGGTCTTGGTAGACTATGTCCTTATGGCGCCAATCCGCCTGCCAGGTGATAGTGCCGCCATTGGCGAGATCCATGCGGTAGC
>CAVOFA010000105.1:0-9742 GCA_963694865.1 Gammaproteobacteria bacterium
CCACAATCCCCTTTCACTTCTTGTCTCAGACTCTTAGGAGAGAATGGATGAGAGCGAACAAGCAACGAGGTTCCCCAGATCAACCCGATCGGAACGTGACATGACAGATATCGAAAGCTACATGCTTGAACTGGGTGTTCAAGCTCGCACCGCCTCCTGGGAAATCAACAAGGCGACCACAGCACAGAAAAATACTGCGCTGTTGGCTATCGCCGCTGCCATCGATGCCAGCCGAGACGATTTGCTGGCCGCAAATGGGTTGGACCTTCAGGCGGGAGCGGAGCAGGGGCTTGCAGCTGCGCTAATGGATCGACTGCAGCTGACGACGACACGCATCGACACCATGATAGAGGGGCTGCGCCAGGTTGCAGCCCTACCGGATCCGGTGGGAGAAATCACAGGCTTAAAATATCGGCCCAGTGGCATTCAGGTAGGGCAGATGCGAGTGCCTCTGGGTGTGGTGGGAATTATTTACGAATCTCGACCTAATGTAACCTGCGAAGCCGCCAGTCTCTGTCTCAAATCCGGCAATGCGACCATATTGCGTGGCGGTTCAGAGGCGATCCATTCAAACCAGGCGATTGCAAGCTGCATCGCGGTGGGATTGGAGCAAGCGGGCTTGAGCAAACATGTGGTGCAGGTTTTGGACAGAACCGACCGCGATGCTGTCGGCAAACTGATCACCATGTCTGAGTACCTAGACGTAATCATACCCCGTGGTGGTAAGGGTCTCATCAAAAGAGTTAGCGCAGAAGCCAAGGTGCCGGTGATAAAGCATCTGGATGGTAATTGTCACCTCTACGTCGATGACGATGCGGATTTGGGGAAGGCGACGACAGTGGCGATTAACGCCAAGACGCAGCGTTATGGCACCTGTTGTACGCTGGAATCTTTGCTGTTGGCGGAATCGGTAGCCGCGCAGATCTTGCCAGGTTTGGCGCTAAAATATCTGGAGCTGGGGGTTGAATTGAGGGGATGTGAAAAAACCCGAAACATTGTCGACGCTGCGATTCCCGCTACTGAAGAAGATTGGTATGAGGAATACCTGGCGCCAGTGCTGTCCATCAAGATCGTGTCCGGCATCGATGAGGCTATCACCCACATTAACAAGTACAGCTCTAAGCACACAGATTCCATAATGACCCGAGACTTCAATAGAGCACAGCGTTTTTTGCGCGAAATAGATTCCAGCTCGGTCATGGTTAACGCATCGACGCGGTTTGCGGATGGCTTTGAATATGGCCTTGGTGCCGAAATCGGTATTTCGACAGACAAGTTGCATGCACGGGGGCCAGTTGGCCTGGAGGGGTTGACGTCGCAAAAATACATCGTGCTCGGAGATGGCCACATTCGACAATGAGCTTTCTAGGTGTGCTTGGCGGTATGTTCGATCCTGTGCATAACGGGCATATAGAGGCCGCCCGCTGTGCCTTGGGAAAATTAGCGCTGGATGAGGTGAGGATGGTGCCCTGCCGCATTCCAAATCATCGAGAGCCGGCACAGTTTGCATCCGCTCATCGGCTTAACATGATTGAGTTGGCGTCTGCCGATGAACCCCGAATTCAAGTCGACCCTATTGAGATCAACAGAATTGGCACCTCCTATATGGTCGATACTCTGTCGATGCTGAAGACGAGGCATATTGATTCTGCCTTGGTATTGATTCTGGGCGTAGATTCCTTCAATACAATGCCGCAATGGCACTCGTGGTCGCAATTCCCTGAGTTATGTCATTTCCTGATTTTGGGCAGGCCCGGAAATATTGTTTCAGAAGAAGTTATACACTTGCTGAGTAGTGGACGGGGATTGGTGGATACTGCGAGCGAATTATTTGCAACAGCCTGTGGCAATATAAAGTTTGTTAAGGATTTTGATTTTGATATTTCATCGAGCAAGGTAAGAGAGGGCCTGGCAACGAATGCTGACCTGTCGGATGTTCTTGATGAGAAAGTAATAGACTACATCAGAATGAATAATCTCTATGTAAAGTAGTACAGCTATCGTAAATTAATAAAGGTAATCCGATTGAACAGTAAAAAAACTTCCAAGCTCATGGTTGCTGCGTTAGAAGATATGAAAGGGCAATCCATTCGTTGTATTAATGTCTCTAAACTCACCTCAATTACCGACTTTATGGTAATTGTAACAGGCACTTCGAGTACGCATATAAAAGCCCTGGCGGATGCTGTCGTGAAGAAGGCGAGGGAGTCCGGGGTGAAGGTAGTGGGTGTAGAAGGACGACCTCAGGCCGAGTGGGTATTGGTTGACATTGGGGATGTACTCGTGCACGTGATGACAACTCCGGTTCGCGCCTTGTACAATCTGGAAGAATTATGGAACTTTAGTTTAGATAAACTTGGAACAGGAAAGGCCGAAGGCATTAATAGCGAGAGCTCGTCCGCATGAAAGTGCGACTGATTTCAGTTGGCAGTAAAATGGCGCAGTGGGTGCAACAGGGAATTGCGGAATATGAGAAGCGCATGGGTAAAGAATTAGGTTTTTCAATTGTCGAGGTGGCGCTGCAGCGCCGAAGCAAATCTCGAACCATCGATCAGTGTAGACAGAAAGAAGGAGAGGCGCTGTTAAGTCGTGTGCAGCGGGATGATTTTGTGGTCGCGCTGGAGGTTAATGGTAAGACGCTGGACACAGCAACACTGGCACGGCATCTGGATGAATTGAAATTACAGGGCCGCAATCTCAGTTTTTTGATAGGAGGGCCGGATGGCCTCAGTGCAGATTGTCGGGCCCGAGCCAATGCGTGCTGGTCATTGTCCGGACTCACCTTTCCCCACCCTCTTGTGAGAATACTCTTAACCGAGCAACTTTACCGAGCCTCCTGTATATTGAAAGGCCACCCTTATCATAGAGAATAGGATGCTATACTGCAGCAAGACGCCTTGACCTACGGCCGCTCTGCCGGCCAGAGATATTGATTCATTAATCAGAGGTTCCCTAGTAAAAAAAACGAGAAATAGTGCGCTAAAATAACACTTTTGTATTGATTTAAACTATTTTACAGACTTATTGTCTAAATCCTGATCAAGTTAGGGTTTAGAGTAGTTTTAACTAGCCGATTACTCTAAGCAGTGGCAGCAATCAGGCTTAACTACCATTACGCAGTTCTCACGTTATGACAGGAAAATGGCAACTAAAAGACCACGAGGGGGAACGAGCGCTGTTCCACAGGCGTCTGGCTGTCGCCGCCGTCTTCGTTGCGTTGTTGTTCGCAGCACTGGTGGTCAAATTGGTGAATCTGCAGATCTCCCAACACGAGTATTTTTCCGCTCGCTCCGATGGCAATCGACTGCATTCTCAATATATCCCACCTCCTCGCGGATTAATCTTCGATCGCAATGGGAGCTTGTTGGCGGATAACCAACCGATCTTCAATCTAACCATTGTTCGCGAGCAGGTTGAAGATATGGATGCCACGCTGAGTTTTCTCAGCACCCTGATCCGGCTGAACGCAGATGATATCGAACAATTCAATAATAGAATACGCCGTAATCGTGTGCCTTTCTCATCCGTACCCTTGCGTTATGTGTTGTCTGAGGAAGAAAAATCCCGCGTAGCTGTCAATGGACATAAATTACCCGGCATCACAATCGAGCATCAATTGGTTCGCCAGTACCCACTAGCTGAACTGATGGCACACTCCGTTGGCTATGTCTCTGAAATTAATCGCGATGAACTGGACAGCCTCAGCGATGAAGAGCGTGAAAATTATGGTGGCACCAACCATATCGGCAAGACCGGTATTGAAAGAACTTATGAAGATTTGCTGCACGGAACTGTCGGCTATGAAATTGTAGAAAAAAATAATCGGGGTCAGGTTATGCGGCGACTGGATCGCACCGATCCAATTGCTGGCAAGAATATATCCCTGCATCTGGATAGTCGATTACAGATAGCGGCTGAGCAAGCCCTTGGAGACTTTCGTGGAGCGATTGTCGCTATCGATCCAGCCACCGGCGGCATATTAGCTATGGTGAGCAAGCCCGGGTTTGACCCGAATTTATTTGTCACCGGGATAAGCAACAAAGACTATAGTGTGTTGGTAACAGATGAAGTTAATACGCCACTGTTTGACCGCAGCACAAATCCTTATCCGCCCGGATCCACTATTAAGCCGTTTTTGGGTTTGAGTGGATTACACCATGGCATAGTGGATTACGATTTTACTATTGAAGACCCGGGCTATTTTCGATTGCCGGGAGTTTCATACCGATGGGGTGACTATACGCTGCGTACTGTTATAGGCGGTGGTCATGGGCACACGGATTTGCGCAAGGCAATCTACCAGTCCTGTGATACTTTCTTCTATGACCTCGGCAACCGCATGGGTATCGATACCATCCATGAATTTATGTCTCAATTCGGTTTTGGCGACAACTTTGCAGTGGACATCGCCTATGCCCGCACCGGTGTTTTGCCTTCCCGGGAATGGAAAATGGCCAGTCGAGGTGAACCCTGGTATCCAGGTGACACAATTAATTCCTCCATCGGCCAGGGGTATATGTGGACGACCCCGCTGCAACTTGCCACGGCGGTGTCGATAATTGCTAACAAGGGCAAAGTAGTGCCGCCGCGCATGTTAAAAGAAATAGATGGCCAGGCGTTCCAGCCAGATATCGAAGATGCAGTTCCTGATGTAATGCTGAATGATCCGGATTATTGGCGCTATATGGAAGAAGCGATGACCATGGTTGTACACCGTCCCTATTCCGATACCTTCAGGGATTACGGTACTGCCTACGAGGCTATCGCGATGGCCGATCGCGATATGTCTTACAAGATGGCAGGCAAGTCAGGGTCGGCACAGGTGGTGGGAATAAGTCAGAAAATATTGCAGAGCACAGATATTGTGGTGTCGGATTTAAACAAAGACCACGGCCTCTTTATTGCCTTCGCTCCCACTGAAAATCCTGATATTCCACCGCAGATTGCCGTTTCTGTATTCGTGGAGAATGGGGAGCATGGCAGCAGTGTTGCCGGTCCCATCGCCAAGCGAGTGATTGACACGTATCTACTGGACATTCTACAAATTGATTTCGCTGCTTTGGAAGCACAGCGAACTGTAATTAGTCAGTTAGAATCAACTGAGGCCGAAGCGGTTCAGGCTGCATTTATCCAGGCTGATGATTAACCAGGACTTCATTCGACAGTCCGACGGCCTTGGTTCGAGCGCTATAAAATCCAGATCTTTTTGGAGCGTGATACACACAGATCCGCCTCTGCTGGTAGGCTTGATACTGCTCTGCGGTTTCGGCTTGTTCGTTCTCTACAGCGCCAGCGCCCACGACGAAGCTGTGGTCCGCCGCCAGGGCTTGACCATGGTTGTAGGCATGGTTGTCATGCTCATCGTCGCCCAATTCAATGTGCATTTTTTTCGGCGCTGGGCACCTTCTCTGTACGCAGCCGGGCTGGCTTTGTTGGCTGTGGTGCTGTTGATCGGAGTAGAAGCCAACGGTGCAAAAAGTTGGTTGGACCTGTCTGGATTGCCCAGTTTTCAGCCCTCCGAGTTGATGAAATTTGTAGTGCCTATGTTATTAGCCTGGTATCTGGCCAGTCGTCCACTACCTCCGGGCTTCAAGCACATGTTTTGGTCTGCCATTATGATCATGGTGCCGGCGGCTCTTATCATCGTCCAAAACGATACCGGCACCGGCCTCATGGTAGCGATGTCGGGAATTTTCGTAGTGCTGCTGGCTGGAATACGCTGGCGCATAATAATAGCCGGGTTTATAAGCTTGTTGATGGTGTCTCCGGCCTGGTATCTGTTTTTGGCACAGGAGCATCAAAAGAATAGAATTTTAACGTTCTTTAATCCCTATAGTGATCCAACCGGCGCCGGCTACAACATTATTCAGTCCCAAATCGCCATTGGCTCCGGCGGAATTTACGGCAAGGGCTATGGCAATGGCGCTCAATCCCATTTGGACTTTATCCCCGAGAGCAATACCGATTTTATCCTCGCTGTGCTGGCCGAAGAATTCGGCCTGCTGGGTGTTTTATTCCTCATAAGTCTGTATCTGTTCGTGCTAATTCGGGGCGCGTACATCGCCTATTCCGCCAAGGATATGTTTAGCCGACTGCTGGCGGGCAGCGTTACTCTGACCTTTTTTCTCTATATTTTTGTGAATATGGCCATGGTATCAGGATTGGTGCCGGTTATAGGGGTGCCTCTGCCCCTGATGAGCAGGGGTGGAACCTCGATAGTCACGCTCTTTATCGGCTTCGGCCTGCTCATGTCTATTCAGACGGAAGGGCAGGGCAATACTCGCTAAGCCACTGAAAACACGAGTTAAAAAGCCATTTTCTTGACGAGGCGGTGAGCATGCTGTCGAATCGAGGCTTGGATCACTGCATTATTACGATGAAAAAATTAAAAAAATCAGTGAATTGGACGCTAGATAGTTATGCTCCAGGCCAAATTTGACGGCATGGATTTTTACTGACTGCATAGGGCGCATATGTTTCAAGCTATCCTCAGAACCACCGCATTCATAACACTCCTCGGTTTGACTGCAGCCTGCAGTACCACGCCGGTAACCACGACTGGGAGCTCTGGTAGTCGCTATAGCATCCAACAAGACCGAGCGCCGTCAGCCGATATAGGTCTGGCGGAGATAGCAGAGGTGATTCCAGAGCCACTGCAGCGAACCATGGCGGGCAATCGCAGCCCCTACACGGTGCTGGGTAAGACCTACCGCGTGCTCCCCACCGAGCTTGGATACAATGAGCGCGGGGTAGCGTCATGGTACGGCGAAAAATTTCACGGTCACAAAACCTCCAATGGTGAAGTATTCGATATGTACCAGGCATCGGCCGCTCACAAATCTTTGCCCATACCCAGTTTTCTGCGGGTGACCAATCTGGACAACAACCGCAGCATCATAGTGCGAGTAAACGACAGAGGGCCGTTCCACGGTGATCGTATCATTGACCTGTCCTATGCTGCGGCATTGAAATTGGGCTACTCAGATCGTGGTACAGCCCGGGTACAACTTGAGTCCATTATTGTCGATGGCAGCCTGGCTGATCGACCTGTAAATTCAGCAGCAAGGTCCAATCTACAAGTGTTGGCCCGTGTTGCCGGCGTAGAAAAATATATACAAGTCGGTGCCTTTACCGAGTTAAGCAGAGCGCAGGAACTGTCCCGACAATTGCGACGCTTGACCGGCAAACCGGTGATCATTCGCTCAGTCGATAATCGGGCCACTGGTGTATTGCACCGGGTACGGGTTGGTCCGGTAACTGACCCGGCTGAAATAAGGAAAATCACTCAAAGTGTGGTTGCTGCTAACCTGGGAAGTCCGTACACTGTGACCGAGTAATTGGCTCTCGCCAATTGGTTTCACATTGAATTCGTCACTTCCCAGTTCAAAATTCACTACTACAACCCAGACGGTTTTCTTTATGTCGTTAAAGATTAAATTCATGGATTTCATAGCCCGGCCATACCCCGGCATCAGCAGCCTAGTTTTCACGTTGTCGATGATTTTCTCAGCTAATTTTGCCACTGCAGCCGCTGCGATTATTCCCCGCGCGCCCGACATAGCGGCCACCAGTTATATCCTGCTTGATGCGAAAACCGGCCATGTCATCATCGAAGAAAATGCCGATGAAGCACTGCCACCAGCGAGTTTGACGAAGATAATGACTGCCTATATTGCGGTTGAGGAATTGCTATCAGGCAATCTGAGTCTTAGTGATGAAGTTCATATCAGCGAGAAAGCCTGGCGCATGGAAGGCTCCAAGATGTTCGTTGGTGTCGACACCAACGTCAGGGTCGATGATTTGTTGCGAGGCATTATTGTTCAGTCTGGTAACGATGCCAGTGTTGCGATCGCCGAACATATTGCGGGTAGCGAAGAAGCCTTCGCCGACATGATGAACCAGTACAGTGAAGTGCTGGGTATGGATGCTTCTTTCTTCATGAATGCCAGTGGTCTGGATACTGAAGAATATTACAATACTATGTCTGCTCGTGATCTGGCCACGCTGGCAACGGCGTCGATCAACAGGCACGCGGAATACTACCCGATCTACGCGGAGCGGGAATTCACTTACAATGAAATACGGCAGTCGAACCGAAATACTCTGTTATTTCGCGATCGTAATGTCGATGGTATGAAAACAGGTTGGACCGATGCCGCCGGTTATTGTTTGGTGGCCTCGGCCGAGCGCGATGGTATGCGTTTAATTACGGTGGTAATGGGTACGGAGAGTGAAGATGCACGGGCCATCCAGACCCAGAAACTTCTCACCTATGGTTTCCGCTATTTCGAAACCCACAAATTGTATGATGCCAATCAGGTTTTGACAAACGTACCGGTTTATTCCGGCGCCCAAAATGCCGTCGACCTGGGCATCAGCGAAGAAGTTTATATCACTATCCCTCGCGGTCAGGCTGAAGCCATGACGGCGACTGTCGACGTGGATGAAATTATCAGAGCACCGCTGGACAAGTCTCAGATCATGGGCGTGGTCAGTGTGGTGCTGGACAACAATATTCTCTACCAGGGCGACGTCATTGCCATGCAGAAAATTGAACGCGGTGGCGTCTTCAAACGCTTCATCGACTGGTTAAGCCTATTTTTCAGCGACCTCTTCGCCTAACAACACAGATACTTAACAGTGGCTGAGAAAGATCAAGGCAATCAGGAAGCTCCTAGAATTGAGTTTCCCTGTTCTTATCCAATAAAAATCATTGGCAAGGCCAGCGCAGGCTATGCACAGGAAGTCATTGCCATCGTTGAGAAACACGCGGGAAAAATTGCAGCCGATCTGATCCAGCTACATCCCAGCAGAGAGCAAAATTACCTGTCTGTTAACGTCACCATTACGGCGACTGGCGAAGTGCAATTGCAAAACCTGTTCCAGGATTTAAAAACCCTGGAAAGTGTCAAAATGGTACTGTAGGTGCCCTAGTGTTGCTAACAGATTATAAGTGGTTCCAGGCCCAGGCATCGCCTTCTTCCCAGATCCAACTCCCCGAATTAATAGTGCGTAGACTTGGTTTGCAGGAATATGAACCGATCTGGAAATCTATGCAGTATTTAGCAAAAAATGCTGATGCAACACGCCAGGACGAAATTTGGCTGCTAAGTCATAAACCCGTTTATACCCAGGGACAAGCAGGCAAGGCAGAACATGTTCTCAATCCAGGCGGCATTGAGGTAGTACAAATCGATAGAGGGGGTCAGGTCACCTACCATGGTCCGGGCCAGTTAGTGGTGTATCTCCTGCTCAACGTGAAGCGCAGAAAAATTGCTGTCAGGGAGTTGGTTGAGTTGATAGAACGAGCGATTATTGCCGCCTTGCAAGAGTTTGGGATAGGCGCTTCTACTCGGACAAATGCCCCTGGTGTGTACGTGAATGGTGCTAAGATGGCGGCACTGGGATTGCGTATCAAGAATGGCTGGAGCTATCACGGTCTTAGTCTCAACGTCGATATGGATCTGTCACCTTTCGCCAATATCAACCCCTGTGGTTTCGAAAATCTGGAGCTAACCCAGATTGCTGATCTGATTACAGATCGAGACTTTTTGATGCGCAGAGCCAGTCGAGCGTTGGTGAATAAGCTGCTCACCGAGTTGGGATACCAGCAGCACTACCACTTAGATCAATGAATGAGAAAACGATGACAGAACGAAAGCGGCGCAAGGCGTTGGTAGAGGGCGAAAAGCTGAGGGGTGCGGAGAAGGTGCGACGCATACCTGTGAAAGTAATTCCCACC
>CAVOFA010000106.1:0-9562 GCA_963694865.1 Gammaproteobacteria bacterium
TGTTTTACTGAGTGATACGCGGTTTTCAAACTGAGCGACGTCCTCCCCAATATTTACCATGTTGCCCATGTGCCTGGCTGCCCTGGTCATAAATGGGTGCAACGCGGCGCCGTAAATATCAGGTCGTGTATTGACGATTCCCAATAAATCGTTGGGTTTGAGTGCATTGGCAATTAGCCATTGCCAGGATCCGAACGCACCGTTTTCTCTTTGTTTGTTGGCGTAATTGTCCTGGTTAATAAGCTGCCCACCTGTAGGTCCCAGATGGGGACTGGTCTCTTCTTTAAACAATCCATAGATTGATGTTGAAAGGTGGGTCATAAGATAGCGGCCCACAAGGCCATGCTCGTTTGCCAGGCCATCAGGGAATTTGTCTGTGCGAGATGCAAGTAACAACCTGGCATTTTGCACCGCAAAGGCAGCAAGCACGACTGTGTCAGCAAGCACCTGATGCACGCTCCCGTCACGCGTCACATATTCGACTCCGATTACCGCTGTGCCCGGTTTGTTGTGCAGTATTTTTGTGACAGTAGCATTGTGCCGAATCTCGCAACCTGCTTTTAATGCCTGTGGCAGATAGGTAACAAGGGGATTAGCCAGTGCACCTGTCGGGCAACCTGCATCACACCAGCCATCAAACAGGCAGGCGGGTCGCTGATTTCCGGGCACACTGTTAATTGCCAGGGGGATTGGTGCAGTCTGCATGCCGCGCGCCGAAAAGCCTCTGGCGATGATTTTTCCCTGAGGAAACACCGGGAGTGCGGGCATTGGATATGCGTCCCCCGGAGGTCTCCAGGTTTCCTGGCTGGCATCTCCGCTTATACCAATCTCTTTTTGTATACGATCATAGTACGGTTGGAGTTCCGCGTATTCGAATGGCCAGTCCAGCCCTACTCCGTATGTGTCTCGTACTTTAAAATCATTGGCATGCAGGCGTGGCCAGACTGCAAAATGGTGCAGGGCGCTGCCACCGGTTCCGTATCCTGAATTGAAGGCATGGCCAATCTTCAGGTTTCCTTCTTCCTCAACATGTGCTCCGCCCCACTTAAGTTTACGTGCCCAGATCTGGGAGCTGAATAAGTCCTCGAGTTTTCGTTCCGGGCCCGCTTCCAGAATCAGGACATTTTGCCCAGCCCTGGCTGACTTCGCAGCAACCAGACAGCCTGAAGCTCCCGCACCTACGATGAGAGTGTCTACTTTGTGTAGGCTTGATATTTTTTTCACAGCTTACCAGCTACTTTTCGGTGCGATATGTGCCGCGTAAGGAACACCAATTTTGGCAAAACCTTCCTCAGTACCGTAAACCAGATCGGCTGCGTCCGAGCGCAGTACAAAAAAGAAAAACGATGCGGGTGCGCCTTTCCACGTGGCGATTCTATCGTTTGCCATCTCGTCCAGCAAAATAGTCGAATCGGTAGGATTGAGTTCAGCCCAGGTTTTGCCAAACCGATTAAAGGCATGTATCCGGGCATTTTCAATCCCGGCTTGATAGAAGTCGGGATAAGCCTCGTTGGCTAGCCCCATATATTTAATCATCAGGAGACAATCTTCCGCGGCCTGCGCCAAATGGTGATCCAGAAAGTGGCATATGCCGGCTTTCTGAGCGCCAGGCACAATTGCATCTGCCAATGCTTCAAGGGTAAGCACTTCGGTTTTTGAAAATAGCTGCAGCGCAATTTCTCGTTCACGAGCAGCGGCAGGGGTCATCACTACGTGGGCACCTCCCAGTATGTAGGATAGTGCCACGCCTGATTGTTTGATAAAGGTGCGTCTGGAACTCATATTAATTCACGCGCCTGTTTTGAGCGGCCATTTTGTCGGTCATTTGGTCGTCGCTCATAATACTTTAGGCCTAAAGTGTCTGCTTGATGCTAAGCCCAGTTGAACCCAGTTTCAAGTACTTTTAATTTATGCCGTGCAACAAAAATGGCTTGGCCTTCCTTCCTGGATGAGCGGGAATATAACTAATCAAAAACACACCAGCGATTTTTAGTCAGCCTGAACCGCTTCTACCACTCTTCAGCCCGCGTCAGCTGGTCATTCTATTTGGTGGTTTGCTGGTACTGGTAGAAATGTTCAGTGCGTTCTATTTTGAGCTTCTGTTGCCATTGCTGGTGGCGCAATTTTGCAGGTGGAATTGCCGTGGGTGTATTGATGGGCGCGACTTCCAGAATAGTTGCCAGCAGCCAAACTCCGGATCAAAAATTTGGTTTTGTAAACATGAGT
Organism: Gammaproteobacteria bacterium; assembly: GCA_963694865.1. GTDB lineage: Bacteria > Pseudomonadota > Gammaproteobacteria > Pseudomonadales > Pseudohongiellaceae > UBA9145. The sequence goes on from CAVOFA010000106.1 coordinate 2,227, forward strand.
GGTGTCTTTTTGATGTCATTCATGATTGCTGGTGTAGGCACGGCTGTAGGGCTTTACGGCCTGCAAGGTGGCTATTTGTTTGCGGGGCTAGCGGCCCTGGCCTTTACCGTGCTGATGCTTCCATATCAGGGACCTGCTCCTACAGAGCCAGATTCCGGGTTCGCACATACACCCCTGAAGCCCGGATTACGCCCAATAGCGGTGATTCTTATGGGGATGCTATTTGTTACCAGCAGCGGCATGGGTTTTGCGTTTATGTTTACGATTGCGCTGGATCTAGGGATGGAGTATTCATCTGAAGGGTCTTTTATAGGCGGGCTTGTTCTGGTGTCAGCACTGGCTTGCCAGGTAGGTGGCTGGTGTCTGTTGTTAATTATTCCGTCCCGGGCCTACGGTAAGCCCTATAATACTGCGGTTACTTCAATTTCTACTTTTGCACGATCTTCAACCAGGGCCACTACCTGAACGACACTCATTGCGGGAAAATTTCTACCCATTACCGAGCGATAAGCCGCACCCATAGCGGCTACATTGTCGACATACTCCTGCTTGTTGGTTATATACCAGGTCATCCGAACAATGTGTTCCGGGCCTGCTCCAGCTTCAGCAAGCACAACAATAATATTGGAAAGCGTCTGCTTCACCTGGTCTACAAAATCATCGCTTTCGAAAACACATTGGTCATTCCAGCCTATCTGGCCACCGACAAATATTTGCGCGCCCGGCTTGGCAAGAATACCGTTTGCATATCCTTTGGGCCTTGCCCACCCTTGTGGGAACAGGGTTTGATGCATTGCTTTCTCCAGCATAGTGTTGGGGGAAGATATCTAGATTATATTTTAGGCTTAAAGTATAATCTAACACATAGTGAAGGACATTACAGATAAGGGAGAAAAGTATGAGTACCGAAACATTGATGGCGCTTGCACAGGGTCTTGCCGGAGGGGGTATCAAAGTAGTTGATTTAAGTACCACCCTGCAACCGAGCACTCCTACCCTCCAATTGCCGAAGGAGTTTGGCTGGGGTGTGTCATGGCCCTTTCATATTGAAGAAATTTCACGTTACGACGACAGGGGTCCGGCCTGGTACTGGAATAACTTTAAGTGTGGAGAACACACGGGCACCCATTTCGATGCGCCTATTCATTGGGTTTCAGGCCAGAATTTTGAAGAGCATGCGACTGACACACTGCCAGCTGAGCGATTTATCGCACCAGCGTGTGTCATGAACGCGGCAGCCGAATCTGCAGCAAACCCTGATTTTCTTATATCGGTGGACTTTATTAAGGCCTGGGAGGCACAGCATGGTGAAATAGAAGCGGGTTCGTGGCTTTTGTATCGCACCGACTGGTCAAAGAAGACCAGTAATGAGGCTTACCTGAACATGGCTGAAGATGGTGCCCATACGCCCGGTTGGGAACCTGAAGCAGTAACCTTTTTGACAACCGAGCGTGATGTTTGTGGCATTGGTGTTGAAACAGTGGGTACCGACGGAGGGCAGGCAGCCGGGCAGGAGCCCATGTTTCCCTGTCATAATTTGCTGCATGGAGCCAATAAATGCGGACTTGCCGGATTGTGTAACCTGGATTTACTACCACCTAAAGGCGCGGTAATAATCGCACCACCCCTTAAAATAAAAGAAGGCTCCGGAAGCCCTACTCGTGTACTTGCACTGGTAGCTTCCTGAGTAAGAGGCGCCTGACCCATGGCAGAACGCTCATTTAAGTCCGAGGTTTTAAAACTTCGAGCAGGTCAGGGCGATGTGTTCAAGGGAGAAGGAATACTAGCCGTAACCAAGGCGCTTTTGCAGTCCGGAGTATCCTATGTTGGCGGGTATCAGGGCTCCCCAATTTCCCACCTGATGGATGTCCTGAATGATGCCAAGGACATACTCGAGGAGCTTGGCGTACATTTTGAGTCCAGTGGTAGCGAAGCTACTGCCGCTGCAATGTTAAGTGCGTCCATCAACTACCCACTAAGGGGAGCTGTTACCTGGAAATCGGTTGTCGGTACCAATGTGGCTTCCGACGCCCTTTCGAATCTGGCGTCTTCGGGGGTCACGGGTGGGGCAATGGTCATCGTTGGAGAAGACTACGGTGAAGGCTCGAGCATTATGCAGGAGCGAACATATGCTTTTGCCATGAAAGCCCAGATGTGGCTGCTGGATCCCAGACCCAACCTCACCAGTATGGTGGCTATGGTGGAACAGGGTTTTCGCCTTTCTGAAGCGAGCTCTACACCTGTGTTCTACATGATGCGAATTCGTGAGTGCCACGTGACGGGTGAATTTACTGCAGGAGACAATGTTGCTCCGACTTATAGCAGCCTAAACAAGGTGCAACCGAAAAGGGAGGCGGAAAAAATCATTCTGCCGCCCAATGTATACGAACAAGAGCAGGAAAAAGTAGCAAGCCGCTGGCCTGCAGCCGTTCAATATATCAGTGACAATGTTCTGAACGAGTTCTTTCCCGGTAAGTATGATGAAGTGGGAATTATAACGTGCGGCGGTAGTTATAACACGGTGATCCGCGCCCTGGAGCGTCAGGGTCTGGCTGATTGTTTTGGTAATACGGATGTACCGATTTATGTGCTGAACGTAGCGTATCCGCTTATACCGGAAGAAGTGATTCGCTTTTGCGAGAGTAAGAAACAAGTGCTGCTCATCGAGGAGGGCCAACCGGAATACATTGAACATAGTATGTTTAGTATTCTTCGCAAGGCCGATATCGATACGCGACTATATGGTAAGGAAATATTGCCAAGTGCCGGTGAATATACTGGTCAAATAACCCTACTTGGCATTACGGAATTTTTGGAGCGGTTTCCCGTCGAGGGGCTGAATCTGCGGCTAACAAGTGCAGAAGTGCGCGGTTTCCAAAAAGTGCTCGTCGCGGAAGATAGCCAGTTATTAGCCGAAAATGTTCCTCCCAGACCATCGGGACTGTGTACCGGATGTCCAGAGCGCCCAATGTTTTCTGCGATTAAACAGGTACAGAAAGACCTGGGAGAGTTTCATATCTCCTCCGACATTGGTTGTCACTCTTTTGCGACTCTTGCACCCTTTAATCTGGGCAATACCATTATGGGTTATGGCTTGTCGTTGGCCAGTTCATCCAGCATCCGCACTGCGCTGCCCCACAAGGCTATCAGCATCATGGGTGACGGTGGCTTTTGGCACAATGGATTGACCAGTGGCGTTACCAGTGCTGTTTTTAATAAACACGATGGCGTGCTGATAATCGTAAATAATGGATATGCTGCAGCCACCGGTGGTCAGGATATCCCTTCGCTGGTGCAACCCAATCGTCTGATAGCCACGACAATGGATACTGACAAAGCCAGCAGGCTGGATCAGCAGTCTATCGATGAAGCCTGTCGTGGTGCTGGGGTAAAATGGATTAGAACTGTTAGCACGTACAGCATAGATAAAATGAAAGCTACACTGCGCGAGGCTTTGACCACCGGGGAACCCGGGCTTAAGGTGATTATTGCCGAAGGGGAGTGTATGTTGAACCGGCAGCGCCGGATAAAACCACTGATCAAAAAATCTATAAATGACGGACGCCGTACTGTGCGTTCAAGGTTCGTTATCGATAGTGAAACCTGTACCGGTGACCATGCCTGCATAAGATTATCAGGTTGCCCATCACTAACGATAAAGCCAAACCCCGACCCGCTGCGTGAAGACCCGGTGAGTTATGTCGATAACAGTTGTGTTGGGTGTGGGGTGTGTGGAGAGAATGTCCATTCGGCGGTGCTTTGTCCGTCTTTTTCACGGGTGGATCTAATATACAACCCCAGTGCCTGGGACCGCTTTATAGCCAGAGTACGACGACGGGTAATTTCCTGGATGCAGGACGACCAATTAGCCGCGAATTCCCTGTGAGCAATGCTGTAAAACCCATAAAAATGGTAGCTGCAGCGCTTGGGGGTGAAGGCGGTGGTGTGTTTACCAATTGGGTCATCGACGTAGCCGAAGCTAATAACTGGTTGTGCCAGACCACTTCTCTTGCGGGCGTTGCACAGCGTACCGGTGCGACAATTTACTATTTGGAATTGTACCCGCGTGCAGTAGCCGTAAACGAACAGCCCGTGTTGTCCCTTTTCCCTGCTCAGGGAGACATAGATATCACTATTACTTCGGAAATTGCCGAAGCAGGGCGGATGATTGAACGAGGTTTTGTAAGCAAAGACAAAACTACCCTTATATCTTCCAGCCATCGGGTGTATGGCATTAGTGAAAAATCCGATGTGGGAGATGGATCAATTGATGCAACTGCATTGCTTGGTCTGGCGGACCGGTACGCAAAGCGATTTATCCACTACGATATGGAGCAACTGGCTAGTGCGCATCAGTCAGTTATCAGCTCCGTTATGCTTGGAGCGCTGGCGGCCTCTGACACCTTGCCCTTTGATAGGGCAAGTTACGAGCTGGCGATTCGTGAAAGCGGAAAATCCGTAGAGAGTAACCTGTCTGCCTTTAATGCAAGTTTCGAGCGCGCTGGTAAACCGGCCTCAGTAGTTGAAAGTTTTGATCCAGCACAATCAGATGCAGATTTTGTATTTCCGGATGCCAAAACAGACCAGGGTAAAGCGCTCTTTACGCTTGCCAGGGCGTATGAGCCGTGTTTACACGAAATTCTCTATCACGGCATTACTAAACTGGTGGACTATCAGGATATTGATTATGCCCGACAATACCTGGATCACCTGGAGGGCATTGCCAGACTGGACAATGGAAATTCCGATTTTCTGCTAAGCCGTCATGTTGCGAGGTATTTGGCACTTTGGATGTGTTACGAAGATATTCCTCGAGTTGCGCAATTGAAAACCCGCGTGGCACGTGGTGATTCCATTCGGAAGGAAGTACGAGCAGAGGACCAACAAATTTTGTATGTCGCGGAATTTTTCAGACCGCGTGTTGAGGAAGTATGTGCGATGTTACCCGTTGGTTTAGCATCCGCTATTTCTAATAGCCGCATAATGCTTGGCCTTATCAATTTTTTTATGGGTGGACGCAAGCTGCGGACCGACACTGTGAGCATTTTTGCCCTGCTTACTATACTGGCCAAAATGCGCAGATTTCGTCGTGGCAGTTTGGGTTATCAACACGAACATACGCTCATAGCCCTTTGGCTGGAAGCAGTCCATGTTTTGGCTGCGCACGACCAGGAAGCTGCAGTTGAACTTGCAAGCTGTGGCCGGTTGATCAAAGGATATGGGGATACCCGGTATCGCACCACTCAACAAATGTTGAAAATCATTCAACGCGTCCAAAACTTGGCAGATTCAAAAACCAATACTAGTTTGCCGTCTGCAACGGAACTTGCGCAGTTGCGGGACGCGGCCTTTGCCGGTGACGATAACGTAGCGTTCGAGGAAGCTCTCGCTATCCAGAGTTAGGGCCGGTTATTTTGTAACGGGTTCAATTACCGGCGGGGACCACACGGGTGCCAGCAAACGACGCTTTCCGTCATGAGATTTACTGATACCAGGCTGGTCCAGGTTTTCCCGATCCCACAGTTCGCAGGTAACCTGCTTGTGCTTCTGGTCCAGACCTTCACAGTAATTAGTGTATTTGCACAAGCGCACCTGATTGCCAAGGCCGAGTTTTACTTTTAAAAACCAGTCCGGATCTGCCAGCGCCTGGCGCGCGAAGCCTATTATGTCTGCCTTGTTCTCTTTTAGGAGTGATTCAGCCTGGTAGAAACCGTATTGCCCGCCCGCTAGAACTACCGGCGTGTTCAGCCCATTTTGGCGCAAAAATTCACGTATCAGGGAAACAGGTTCAACATTTCGCCCGAAGGGGCCCTGTGCATCCGAGATATAACTAGGCATGCATTCGTAACCACTACGTCCCGTGTATGGGTACACGGCACCCCCAACTCTGGGTTGTTTAGCATCGTCAAATTTGCCACCTCTGGAAACTGAAAGAAAATCCATTCCTGCATCTGCCAGCGCCCGGGCAATACTGCACGCCTCTTCAATGCGTGTACCCTGGTCAATAATTTCATCGCTCAAAAACCGGCACCCGACAACAAAGTCTTTTGAGCACGCTTCACGAACGGCTCTATAAACCTCAAGGGGCAAACGCAATCGGCCTTCAAGGCTGTTGCCATATCCGTCCGTGCGGTTATTGGTTGCGGAGAGGAATGAAGCCATGGTGTAGGCGTGTGCATAATGTAACTCCACACCGTCAAATCCTGCTGCTTCCGCTCTGATTGCCGCATCGGAAAACAGCTGTGGCAATATTTCCGGTAGTTGAGCGATATGTGGCAGGTGAGTGTCGGTTATTCGCTCGCGATAACCGTATTGCAGATCTTCCCATTCTTTCTGGTTAAGAACAGACTCCAGGTCCTCGGGCGAAAGCGATCGCAATGCAGCACGCACTGCGAGTTCGTTTTCTACTTCAAAAGGCAGGGATAAGGCGACGTAATGTTCAGGCCTAAGTATCAGATGCCGATTCAGATACTTTGTTGGATCCGGTCTTCGACGGATTTGAAGAAAGTCGATAATCTGGATGAGAACGCGAGTTTCACCATCGCTGGCTGTTTTAATAGTGTCTACCAGTCTGGTAAGCCCTGATAGGTATTTATCGCTGCTGATGCGCAACAAAGGGCCACTGGGTATATCACGGATGCCAGTTGCTTCTACAACGATCACACCGGGTTTTCCGCGGGCGAATCGTTCGTACCATGCCAGTACGTCTTCTGTGACATCACCATTCTCGTTTGACCTCCACGGCACCATCGCCGGTACCCAGGTGCGCGAGCCAAGTTTCATGGGGCCAATCTGAATGGGACCGAATAACCTGCTCGCCTCTACCTCTTTAGCGGTCGGCCACTGGTCTTCTACAACGGTATATTTAATTCGTTCGTGTGGCTTCCACATAGTGCGATTGCAGTGAGGACTGGACTCTACATTTTATATATAAAATGTTTTCCCGCAACCTGCATCCGTCAAAACCTGAACAATTGGATGGTCCTGCTCATTTCACTGCACCGGCATTATCCAAATCCGTACCATGGGTCTCCGTCAGTATTTTTACGGAAATTAACGTAAACAGACAGGCAATCGCGATGTATATCGAGATGTACATTGTCCCAACTTCGCTCCAGAGTGCGGTTGCTCAATCTATCCTCTGGTTAATCTAATTTGTGGCGATCCAGCCATCCGGTGGCTCCGGCCAGATACGGCGGGTATTGAGTTCCTCTTAGATCGTTAATGACTTTATTTATTGCTATTCTCCCAAAATTGGTGAAATAAGTGGTCGACTAAGGAATAGCAACATGATCTCTATTGAATTGAATTCTTTTCGAACAGAAGTTCGTGATTT
>CAVOFA010000107.1:0-9237 GCA_963694865.1 Gammaproteobacteria bacterium
GATTTTGCGAGTTCAAGTAAGACTGACAAATGGGTGAGAGATGTGGAAAGTTCTGGCACGTTTACTAGTAAACCTGTCAAGTATAACTACACAGAAAAAACCAAGGTTCTCAGCGAACAAGCAGAGGAGGTCTTTAGCACAGCCGCGAGAATTCTTGAGATGTTGAAGGGGGAAAACCCAGAGCCAAACTCCTTACCAAGCAAGAATCAAAAAAAGCATGTTATCGAGAGCTTCAATAAAAAAATTAATCAACTGGAACCAATTAAGAACCAATTAAGTTTAAATGAAGTCTTGGGTATACCTTCTCAACTGAAGGCTGCGCTCGAGGATAACAACCTCAATCGACATTTCTCATACATGGATCAATTTGGGATTTATTATTCTCTCAATTTATCACGTCTTGACCTTCGGGGCTTAAATTTGCATTCTGGCAACGATAAAAGAACAGTGGGTGACAAGGCTCGCGAAACCAATGAACACAAAGATGAGCGTACCGACCTGAGAGGCGCTCACATTGTTGGTAGTGATATTTCTGAGCGAGCTAATTTTACTGCGGCACAAATGAATTTTGTGATTGCGTCCTACTCAAATTTTAGTGAAGGTATTTTTACGCAGACCAGGGCGATTTGAATGGTTTTTTATGGCGCCAATGCGAATGAAAGTCAATTTGAACGCGCGAATATGACCGCGACAGACGCAAGAGGTATGAGCGCGAGCTTTGCACGCATTCAGATGAAAGAAACCGACATTAACGAAATGAAAATCTGGCAATCTGATGTACCTAGCTGGCAAAGAGCTTATGTTGATATTGTCCAGCTTAAAACAGCAAAGAAGAATGATGACTCTGAAAACACAGATCGCGAATCTCTAAAAGCGGAGCTCGACTTTTTGGATGATTCATTTCTGGATGAGCTAAAAGTGATAGATGAGGACGATATCTTTCAACGAGAGCAAACCTGGATTGAGCTAAGGGAAATGGACGGGCAGCTTGAGTTTTTAAAGGGTCGAGGAATTGTGTTTTACTCTAAGGAAGAGATTCTGGAATACAGTGTTGGCGATCAGCCCTAGGCTGCCACTATAGACTCGATAAGCTAACGACAGGGAGTGTACAATGGCTATCACGACTTTCGACACGCATAAATTTGTACGCCGTCTTGAACAGGCGGGCGTCCCATTGATACAAGCTCTAGCGAAAGCGTAATAATAGTTCAGGCAGAGGTTCTCACATACGGTGAATTTGGTGTTCCCTATTTGGCTTTTGATTCACAAGTGAAAGATTCTCCTGCCCCCAGCCCAAAAACTCGCGCGTGGATCGTACTTGTCTACCTGGTTTTACTGACGCTGCTCATACCCTGGTACTGGCCCGAGAACTATAGCCTTCAGCTGTTCGGATTTCCGCTGTGGGCCCTGGTGAGCCTCGCTGTGCTTTTCGTCACTTCCCTGTTCACCGGCTGGCTTTGTCTTCGTGGCGAGGGGCCAGCAGAGTGAGTAATATGTTGCCCTTCGGCCCCGGCGCCTGGCTGTTTTTTTCTTGCTACCTGTTCTCGCTGCTGCTGCTTGGTTGGCTCGGCCGCAAGGCCCGCAAAGAAGACTCCTTGCAGGATTTTTACCTCGCCGGCCGGGGCTTTGGTTTCTCCATTTTATTTTTGACGCTGTATGCCACCCAGTACAGTGGTAACACCATATTCGGCGTCGCCGGCGCTACCTATCGGCTTGGCTTCGCCTGGATAATAAGCATTCACTACATGATGGCTATTATTGTTTTCTATCAGACCTTTGCCTTCAAATTACAGAGACTGGCGCATGCAAGAGGCTATATCACGCCGGTAGATTATCTGCGAGATCGATTCAACTCCAGAATACTCGCCACGATCACCTCGATCGTAATGATCGTGGCACTTGGTAATTACCTGCTTGCCCAACTCATGACGATGGGCCGCGCCTTGCAGGGGCTTGCTGGTCCGGCAGGCGATGACGCCTATAACTACGGCGTGATGTTGCTGGCATTGATCATGGTGACTTATGGAACGCTGGGTGGAATCCGTGCTATCGCCTGGACTGATGTCATTCAGGGGTCGGTGCTGTTCGTCGGATTTCTGGTGTTATTGTTTCTGATGATCAACCAGTTCGGACCTCTGACTGCGGCAACCGATGTCATTGCCCAAACCCCCAACGCAGTAAAACTTGAGCGTCCTGATGCATCGATGCTCAGGCAATGGTTGAGCTATATTCTTCTTGTTGGAATGGGGGGGGCGCTTTACCCGCAAGCGATTCAGCGTATTTACGCGGCGAAGTCAGTTCGCACCTTAAAACGAAGCTTTGCAGCGATGGCTTTTATGCCGTTCATCTCGGTGCTTATCGCCGTCATCGTCGGGATTTATGCCCTGGCTTACGTGCCCGGGCTTGAGGGTGCTGCAACTGACCAGGCACTTGCCAGCGTGTTGCGCATTATCCAGGAACAGTCTTTGTTTGGCTACGCCCTGGTGGTGCTCATCTTCAGTGCTGTGTTGGCCGCGCTAATGTCAACGGCGGACTCGGCGATGCTATCGATTTCGTCAATGTTTACCAAGGACATCTACGCCGTGTATATTCGGCCCGGCGCAGCGGAATCGGAGTTGACACGCCTGGGCAAACGCTGTTCGTGGATTGTGGTTGCTGCGCTGAGTTTGCTCGCTATTGTGCTTAAGGAGCAAACCTCCCTGATTGGTTTGCTTGACCGCAAATTCGATTTACTCGTGCAGCTTGCGCCCGCCTTCATGCTCGGTGTCAATTGGTCGGGCTTGCGTGCTCGGCCGGTGTTGGTCGGCCTGGTGCTGGGGCTCATTATTTCGCTGACACTGGCCTTTGGTCCATTCAGTTTCGTTGTTGCAGGAAAGGTTTGGGGGTTTCACCCTGGGTTATATGGTCTGGTGGTAAATCTTGTCTGTGCGGTGGGGGGGTCTATCTGGTTGAATAATACAGGGGACACTCACAACTTAGTAACTTAAGAAAGGGGGCATTTCATCCCTCTGTTGCTTTTTATTTTACTATCTTATTGCTGCCCCCTTGATTAGGTTTTCCCTTCGTTGTGGCGACAGAGCTTGTGCTTGCCTATACTATGGGCTCGATAAGCTAACTACAGGGAGTGTATAATGGCTATCACGACTTTCGACACCCATAAATTCGTGCGCCGCCTGGAACAGGCGGGCGTCCCACTGGAACAAGCGGAAGTTCAGGCAGAGGTTCTCACAGAGGCGTTTATGGTGAATTTGGAGTCCCTGGTTACCAAAGAGTATCTTCAGTCTCGACTGACGGCGCGGTTCGCTGAGCAGGACTCTCGAATTGATACGCGGTTCGCTGAACAGAACGCTCGAATTGATACGCGGTTCGTTGAACAGAAAGCCTACATGGACATCCGCTTCGCCCAGATCGACAGCAAATTTCGTTTTCATTCTTGGACCCAGGCCATCATAATTGCTGCGGTGGTCACGCCTTATCTGGAACGCCTGGCGGCTCTGTAAGTAGTGATAAGGGACAGACCACGCTTACCTGTTCTGTCCCTAGTTTTTATTCACCGACAGCTGAGAAATACGGTTATGCCAAAACTGGGAAAAATCCAATTCCGGCAGACACTAGCGGCACTCTTTTCGCTCGTGTTCTCTGTCACTGCATTCTCCCAAGTTGCGGACGCCCGTTTCACCCCCACCGATGACTACACCATCGACGAAGCATTCTTCAAGCTACCGCCTGGCAGATCAATCGGCGCCACCTCGGGCCTGGCAATCCACCCGAATGGCTCTTCTTTCTGGATCTTTGATCGCTGCGGTGCCACCGATTGCCGCGGATCAAATCTTGCCCCTATCATGCAATTCGATCGGCAAGGCAATCATCTTCTCAGTTTTGGTGCAAATCTGTTCCAGCGTCCCCATGGATTGTATGTGGATAGAGATGGCAATGTCTGGGTGACGGATGATGTCGGCTCACGTGACATCGATACTGTTGGCGAAGGCAAAGGTCATCAGGTTTTCAAGTTCAGCCCCGAAGGTGAGTTGCTCATGACCCTGGGTAAACCCGGTGTTCCTGGTGACGGACCGGAGACATTCAATATGCCTTCGGCAGTGCTCACTGCGCCCAATGGCGACATCTTTGTCGGTGACGGACATGGCCCTGGTTCCAACGCTCGCATCGTGAAGTTCAATTCTCGTGGAGACTATCTCATGACATGGGGATCATCTGGCGAGAGTCCGAATCAGTTTCATACGCCTCACGCGCTGGCTATGGATTCCGCTGGCAGGTTATTTGTTGGTGATCGTGGTAACAACCGAGTGCTCATATTTGACCAGTCGGGCAATTTTCTCGACGAGTGGAAACAATTTGGTCGACCCAGTGGCATGTTCATCGATGACAATGACCTGCTGTATGTCACCGATTCCTCATCTTCAAACACACCACGATCTAATCCTGGTTTTGAAGAAGGCATTCGAGTCGGGAATGTGAGAGATGGTCGCGTTACTTTGTTCATCGAGGATCCCGATGTAAACGGTAGTCAGGAGGGTGTGATTGCAGATAGTGATGGGAATATCTATGGCTCACTCACAGCAGGCATGGCTTTGCGGAAATATTCACAATCAAAGGGATCAGAGTAATTTGATTGCTAAGAACTAGAGGTCCAACTACTCTGACCCCTTTTATTATCTGTCCATGGCCTACGAAAATTTTGTTCTGGCCCCGGTTTCACTCAGGATAAGTTATGAAATTCCGATTCCCGTTTGCTCTTAGCTTCACCCTATTCACTATTCTTGGCGCGCCAACTCTCGTCAGCGCACAGCAATCTGATCGTTCCAATATCGTACTCATTCTCGCCGACGATCTGGGCTATACGGATATTTCCCCTTTTGGCAGCGAGATTAATACTCCGAACATTGCCAGGCTCGCGGCGGAAGGCGTTTCTTTTACCAATTACCATACTGCCGGTAGCTGCGCGCCGGCACGGGCCATGCTACTTACCGGCGTGGACAGCCACAGGAACGGTGTACCAAATATTCCTGAGGCCCTGCCGGCAGAACAAAGGGCCTATGAGCACTACCAGGGTGTGTTGAACGATAAGGTAGTCACGCTTGCCAATGTTTTGCAGGCCGGTGGATACCATACATACATGACCGGTAAATGGCATCTGGGTCATACCCCGGAATTGCTTCCCTCGGCGCGAGGATTCGACCGCACTATTGCCATGGCGGATACCGGGGCGGATAACTGGGAGCAGCGCACATATCTGCCAATCTACGATCGTGCCCACTGGTATGCCGATGGGGCAGAACACACCCTGCCGGATGATTTTTATTCATCGAAGTATTTCATCGACAAGACCATAGAATTTATCGCATCGAATGCCGAAGACGATCAGCCCTTCTTCGCCTATATCCCTTTTCAGGCAGTTCACATGCCGGTACAGGCCCCCCGGGAGTTTTCAGACAAGTATGCCGGCTTGTACGACGATGGCTGGACAGTCATGCGCGAGAAAAGGCGCCTTGCTGCCGAAAGGGCGGGCGTTATCCCGGTGGGCACGGAGGCAGTGGTCACCCCGGGCACGCTAGTCTGGGACAGCCTGACCGAGGAACAAAAGCGTCATCACGCCCGGCGTATGGAAGTGTATGCCGGCATGGTAGATGCAATGGATATGCACATTGGACGCTTAATGGATTACCTGGAAAGCATTGGCGAATATGACAATACTGTTTTTGTATTCACCTCAGATAATGGCGCCGAAGGCTCCAATATAATTCGGCCTAATGGTGGTTCGGCACTTGCCCCCTGGTTTGATATCGTGGGCTACAACTCCGACTATGAAACCTTGGGTGAACGTGGCTCATGGAATGCCATTGGTCCCAGCAACGCGACGATCGCCGCTTCGCCCCTGACTTATTACAAGTTTCACGCCAACGAAGGTGGCCTGCGCGTACCGCTGGTAATTTCGGGCCCGGGCATCGCCAGACAAGGCGACATGACCGATGAGTTTACGTTTGTGACAGATCTGGCACCCACCATTCTGAGTCTGGTTGGAGTTGATGATCATGACGGCAATTGGCTAGGCAGGGAAGTGGAACCAATAGTTGGGAGCAATTTTTCTGAATTTCTAACTGGCGATTCCTTGCTAGTGCATGACGTTAGCGATCCCATAGGTTATGAGTTAGGTGGAAACAGCGCTTTGTTCAAAGGCGATTACAAAATCGTGATAAATCGCACAGGGCAGAGTGAAACAGCATGGCACTTGTTCAACATTAAGGCTGACCCGGGAGAAACCAGGGATCTTGCTAAGGAGCAACCGGCTTTGCTTGCTGAGATGCTGGCAGACTACGAGAACTATGTTCAAGCCAACAACGTGTTACCCATGCCTGAAGGCTACAGCAGGTCTGGGCGAATATTGAGGGATGCTCTTCGGCAACTTCGGCAACAATAAAGAGATCGAGTGACAATTTCTCCACTTCTCGTTGCTGATGCTTTGAGAATTTAGGGATCTTCCAACCTGCGGCCGGGACAGGATGACCCATTCATTGCTGTAACTCTAAGTACATTAACACCCAGATTGGCGAATGCGTTCATGTCGGAACAGCGCACATGGGTGAAGCGCAGGTCTAGCTCGTCGCCTTCTCCCAGACCTGAGTTAAGTAGCAGAGGTTGCACGTTATAGAGCGACCAGTTTTGTGCCAGGCTCAATTCATCTAGTTCACTAAGGCCGGCAACAGCGCTCACGTCAGTAATGTCGTTGTTCTCGAGGCGCAGTACTTTTAATGCCTGTAACTGCCTAAGTGGGGCTATGTTTTCAATCTTGTTATTGCTGAGAAACAAATGCTCCATATCGATCATGTTACTCAGAGCGCTCACATCGGAGATGGCATTGTCATTCAGACTGAGCTGCTGCATGCCATCCATGCCACTCAGTGCACTGATGTCTTCTATCTGGTTGTTATGAGCCCACAACAGAACCAGATCATCCAGATCAGCCAACGCACTGATGTCCTTAATCTTACTGTCATAGATGCGCAAATGAGTGAGTTTGGTGAGATTAGCAAGCGGGCTGATATCGGATATGGCATTGAGATGAATTCGCAGCAATCGCATTTCCGTCAGCCCGGCAAGCGGACTGATGTCAGTGATGCCATTGAACACCACATTGGGGTCACGTCCGTCATCCATATCGAGATAATGTTTAAGTTGATGGGGATACAAACCGTGCACATGTAATTGACGGAGCTTGGTGAGCCCTGCCAAGGGGCTGATGTTGGAGATCGGATTTTCACTGACAATGAGTTGTTCGAGATTGCTCAGATCGCCTAAGGGGCTAAGGTCACTGAACCAATTAGTGTGCAAATTCAGATTAACAAGATTCGTCAAGCTGCGCAGTGGACTGATGTCAGTAATCAGTCGATTGAGTAAATTCAGCCTGGTTAAGCCGGTGAGATTCTGAATACCTTCCAGGCTCTCGAAGGGTTTGTCCGGGGAGGGTCTTAAGGTACCACCGTAAACTACTCGCTGAATAGTGGTGCCAACAACCAGCTGTTCTAACTCGGCTGCTTGTCCGCAACTGAGAGCTGCCCCCTGCTCCAATCCAAGCGCTGCATTAACCACTTCGGCCAGGTCAGCATCGGCGAAGGTGACAATCGCATCCGCCGAAAAATCCCGGCAATGATCCGTGGGTGACAGGGTGGTTTGTGCGAGAACGTTAGCAAGAGGATAACACAGCAAGGCGAGCGCTAACAGCTTGGTAATATAAGGGCGAAGACTCATGAGTCACCTTTTCGATTGTAGTGATTGTTCTTTATATGCGTGTGATCAATAAATGTAAGGACAATGTAAGAGCAATATAAGTGCAGTGAATGAAATTAATTAACGGTCACTAAATTCAATTTCAGCAACAGCGATTCCACTCTCGCCCGCAACCGAATAGAGTAAATAGGTGTTATCGTCTTCCTGATAAATGGCCGGGTCCCGAAGCTGGTGGACCCGCACATCGATATGGCCTCTTCTGGAAGATTCCAGGGGCAGATTAGCGCCCTCGTAGTCTACTTCGGGACGCAATACCTCTACCGGTTCAGAAGCAGTCCACTCCTGCCAATCATCCGTTAACTCAATGGTGGAAAGTAGAATTCGTTCCGGCTCTTGTCCAGCCTGGGTGAAGAATACATAAAGTTGATCATCACGAATCAATAGGGCGGAGTGCCGCATGTCTCTGTTGAAAAACTGAGGGCCTGCTTCGAAATCTGATAAACCATCACGAGAGCGATACAGGTAACCAGGCATGCTCATGGCATAAAAGAAACCGCCCTGTTCAATCACACGAAAGTAAGGGCGACCTAAATCCTCCTCTCTGCCTTCGAAATTAATGCCGTCTTGAGACACAACTGCACGTGTGAATTGTCTGCCTACATCCCTGCCATGTATGTACATCACTATTTGCTGAAGATCTTCGCGCACGTGCACATCGGGTGATGCGATATGTGCATACAGAGACGCATTTGACCCTGGTTCCGGTGAACACGGCGGGCAAGTAGTGGGAAATAAGGAGTCTTCGAGTGTTAGGGTACCTGGTGAATGCACAGTCCATGGGCCGGTGATTTCATCGGCATAGGCCATGCGAATGTAGGTGCCGCGGTGATCTGCAAAATACAGATAGTAATTGCCGAGCGGATTCTCTACCCAATCAGGCACCTTGATCAACGAGGGCCCCTGGATATTGCCGCCCATTCGAATATCCATCTCAGGCGTGATGATAGGACCATCGCCCAGGCGGGTGACGGTGATATTGGCTGGCTCTGCCGCCTGTGCAGCAGGAAACAAGACAGACAAGGAGTAAAAAAGTAGAGCTAGTGTTTTTGCTGTTTTCATAACTGTCCCCTTTTTCTAATTTTATTGGATCAATCGATCAACCAAGACAAAAAGAAGGCAGGCTGCGTTTTAAGTGAAAGCGTGACCTGCCCCTTTACTGCCCTCTATTAGTTACTTCCTATTGATTTATGCGCCGGCTACCAACAGGCTGCAGTTGGGCGCCAGAAAGGTTACTTGGAGGCTCCTCGCCAGCAGCGGCTTCGTGCACCAGCGTGCCGATACCATCGATGGTGGCCTCGATGCTCTCGCCTGGCACCAGAAAGCCGCTGCGCTCGCGGTTCTCGAAGCCCGCCAGAGCGGTACCCCCAGTAGTGCCGCTGTTCAGCACATCTCCTGGATATAGGGTGATCATGGAAGAGGCGTATTCCATCAATT
>CAVOFA010000108.1:0-9205 GCA_963694865.1 Gammaproteobacteria bacterium
TATCAATAAAACGGGCTGGAGCAACTCTACCAACCCGTTATTTCGCTCAGACCACTGCCAATATCGGCGAGACTTCTAACAGTTTTCACCCCGGCATCCTGCAGTGCACTGAATTTTTCTTCCGCGGTGCCCTTGCCGCCGGAAATAATCGCACCGGCGTGTCCCATGCGTTTTCCGGCAGGTGCTGTCACTCCGGCAATATAGGCTACGACAGGCTTGGATACATTGGCCTTAATGAATGCCGCCGCTTCTTCCTCTGCAGTACCACCAATTTCGCCTATCATTACTATCGCTTCAGTTTGCCCATCCTCTTCAAACAAGCCGAGGATATCGATGAAGTTTGAGCCGGGAATAGGATCACCGCCTATGCCTACACAGGAAGACTGACCGAAGCCGCCGTCGGTTGTCTGCTTCACCGCCTCGTAGGTAAGAGTACCTGACCTGGAGATGATGCCGACTTTGCCAGGGAGATGGATGTGTCCGGGCATGATGCCAATTTTGCATTCGCCAGGGGTAATCACGCCCGGGCAATTCGGACCGATCAAGCGTACACCAGCCTGATCACATTTTTCCTTTGCCACCAGCATGTCCAGGGTTGGAATGCCCTCGGTTATACAAACGATTAGCTTTATTCCTGCATCCACCGCTTCCAATATCGAGTCCTTGCAGTACGGGGCCGGTACATAGATAACCGAAGCATCGGCTGCCGTTTCGGCAAATGCTTCTGTGACGGTGTTGAAAACAGGTAAATCCAGATGCACCTGACCGCCCTTGCCGGGAGTCACACCACCGACCATTTGGGTGCCATAGGCAATCGCCTGCTCGGAGTGAAATGTGCCCTGGGCCCCAGTAAAACCTTGACAGATGACCCGCGTGTTCTTATCAACCAAAATACTCATTGCGCACCTCCAGCTGCCGATACAACTTTTTCCGCAGCGTCTGCAAGGCTGCTGGCGGCGATGATATTAACGCCGCTCTTCTGCAATACTTCCCGGCCCAATTCGGCGTTATTGCCTTCCAGCCTCACTATTACCGGGACCGCAACTCCAATTTCCTGTACCGCACCGACAACTCCTTCCGCTATCAGGTCACAGCGTACGATGCCGCCGAAGATATTAACCAAAACGGCACTGACATTTTCATCTGACAAAATTATCTTGAATGCCTCTGAAACTCGTTCCTTGGTGGCGCCACCACCCACATCCAGAAAATTTGCCGGGCTACCACCAAACAGCTGCACTATGTCCATGGTGCCCATCGCCAGGCCCGCACCGTTGACCATGCAGCCGATATTGCCATCGAGGGCTACATAGTTGAGATCCCATTTTGCAGCCCGCGCCTCCCTCTCATCCTCCTGGCTGGGATCATGCATCTCCTGCAATCCAGGCTGTCGATACATGGCGTTGCCATCAATATTGATTTTTCCGTCAAGGCAATGCAGATCGCCGGTGTCAGTAATGACCAGTGGATTAATCTCCAGCAACGCCAGGTCCAAATCATGAAACAGCCGCGCCAGACCCAGGAAGAGTTGGGTAAATTGCTTAACCTGTACGCCGCTCAAGCCGAGACGGAACGCCAGCTCACGACCCTGGTACGCCTGCGCACCGGTGAGCGGATCGATAGTAGTCTTGAGTATTTTCTCCGGTGTTTCCTGCGCTACTTTCTCGATTTCAACGCCACCTTCCACCGATGCCATGAACACCACTCGGCGGCTGGCTCTATCTACTACGGCACCCAGGTAGAGTTCCTGGGCAATGTCCGTACAGGCTTCGACCAATATCTTGTGCACAGGCTGGCCCCCGGCATCAGTTTGATACGTAACCAACTTCTTACCCAACCACTGGCTCGCAAATTCCTCGGCGGCGGCGGCGCTGTCAACCAACTTAACACCACCGGCTTTTCCACGGCCACCAGCGTGCACCTGCACCTTGACTACCCACTTGTCGCCACCGATTTCACTGGTGGCGGCGGCGGCCGCCACCGGGCTATCGACTGCAATCCCTTTCGATACGGGCAGATTGTAATCGGCAAACAACTGCTTTGCCTGATACTCGTGTAAATTCATTTGAGCTCCGTCTATTTATTAGATAATTCGATTATTTGCGTTTGCGGCGATTGCCGATATGAATAGCATGTCCATTCGCAGCCAGGGCTGCCTCATGAATAGCTTCTGACAGTGCTGGATGAGCAAACATGGTAAGTCCGATATCCTCAGCGCTGGCGCTAAATTCCATGGCAATGACGACTTGTTGCAATAAGTCCGCAGCGCTGGGTCCGATTATATGACAGCCGAGAATGCGATCGGTGCGGACATCAGCCAGCAGCTTGACCAGCCCTTCCGAGTCGTTGGCTGCCAGTGCTCTACCGCTGGCAGCAAAGGGGAAATTACCGACATTGTAGTCCACGCCTGCGGCTTTAAGTTCTTCTTCGTTTTTACCAATCCAGGCGATTTCGGGATGGGTGTAAATCACCGAGGGCACTAGCGCGTAATTAACCTGGGTCTTTTTGTCGGCAAGACGCTCGGCAACCATGACGCCTTCTTCCATGCCCTTGTGAGCCAGCATTGGCCCGCGCACAACATCGCCAACGGCATAGATGTTTGGGATATTGGTCGCGCACTGCTCATTAACCTTTATAAAGCCGCGATCATCAATTTCAATGCCTACGGTTTCCTCTATCAAGGACTCTGAGTAGGGTCTGCGACCGACGGCAACGATGAGCTTATCGAATACGGCCTTCTGCTTACCTTCTGCCGTGCTGTACTCAACCGTCACCGTTTTGCTGACTCCCTTGCTCAGCTTACTAGCGGTGACACGGGCCCCAAGTTTAATATTCAGCCCCTGTTTGCTTAGTATCTTCAACGCTTCCCTGGCGAGTTGCCTATCCACCATCGGCAGAAAATCATCCAGCGCCTCCAGTACTGTCACTTCAGATCCCAGGCGAGCCCAGACACTGCTAAGCTCCAGCCCGATAACTCCAGCTCCAATTACACCAAGTCGCTTCGGCACTTCCTGGAACTCCAGCGCACCAGTAGAATCTACTATTGTGTCCTCGTCGATCGGTGTAGGCGGAATGTCGATTGGGATTGAGCCCGCCGCAATAATAATGCTGCCAGCAGCCAGCTCCTGTTGTTTGCCATCGTGGTCAGTGACTAGCACTTTATTGTTGGCTACTACTTTAGCAACACCGGCAATGCCATCCACCTTGTTGGCAGCAAATAGACCTTTAATCCCCTCAGTTAACTGGCCAACTACTTTCTCCTTGCGCGCGATCATGGCCGGCACATCCATGCTGATATCACCGAGCTTGATGCCATGCACATCGAAATGCTGTTGCGCTTCCAGGTATTTGTGGGTGGAATCCAATAGCGCCTTGGAAGGGATACAACCTACGTTTAAACAGGAGCCACCGTAAACAGTCTTGTTGTCACTGTTCAGCCATTTCTCGATACACGCGGTCTTAAATCCCAATTGCGCACAGCGAATTGCGGCCACATAACCGGCAGGTCCGGAACCAATAACTACTACATCATATTGCTTAGCCATACATTTTGTCTTTGCGTTGTCTGGTTTAAATCTCCAGCAGGAGTCTGGTTGGATCTTCGAGTAAATCTTTTATTGTTAGCAAAAATTGCACAGCCTCTTTGCCATCGATAATTCTATGATCGTAGGAAAGCGCGAGGTACATCATCGGCAATATCTTTACTTCACCGGCAACTGCCATCACCCGATCCTGAATTTTGTGCATGCCTAATATTGCGGTCTGGGGTGGATTAAGAATAGGTGTTGACAGTAAGGATCCAAATACTCCGCCATTGGAAATGGTGAAGGTACCACCGGCCAAATCTTCGATTGCAAGTTTTCCATCCCCGGCTTTTGCACCGAATGCCCGAATTTCTTTCTCTATCTGTGCCAGGCCCATATTGTCTGCATTTCTCAACACCGGGACAACGAGCCCGCGCGGTGATGATACTGCTACGCCAATGTCCTGGTAACCATGGTAGACAATGTCATTGCCATCGAGAGAGGCGTTAACGGCTGGGAAACGTTTCAAGGCTTCGGTGCAGCTGCGAACGAAGAAAGACATGAAGCCCAGTCTCACGCCGTCGTGAGTTTTCTCGAACTCTTCCTTGTGACGAGCACGTATATCTATTACCGGCTGCATGTTAACTTCATTGAAGGTGGTTAGCGTAGCCGTGGTTTGGCTTGCCTGTAGCAGACGTTCAGCAACCTTGGATCGCAAACGACTCATTGGCACGCGTTCTTCACGCCGACCTTGCGGTGAACTCAGGCCAGATTGTGTGCTTACCTCAGCAATTTCCTCAGGAGTCGGAGAAGTTGGCATAGAGGCCGTCTGCAAGTGATTCAAAACATCTTCTTTGGTTATGCGCCCGTCCTTGCCACTACCCGATATTTGATCTGCGGCTAGCTGGTTTTCGTTTATGAGTTTCCTGGCGGCGGGGCTGATCGCGGCCTCCGCAGCTGCATCGGCACTGGCGTCTGTACTGTCTTGCTCCGCACTCGAAACCTGAGCATCTCCCTGCGTAACCAATAAGCTGGCGATCGTTTCATTGCTAACAATTGTCTCGCCAGAGGATTTCAGGACTTTTTGCAAGACGCCATCCGCTGGAGATACCACCTCAATGACTACTTTATCAGTTTCGATATCCACCAAAAGTTCATCACGAGTGACACTGTCACCCACGTTCTTATACCAGGTTGCGATAGTGCCGTCGGGTACGGATTCGGGTAGTGTAGGTGCCTTAATTTCAAGAGTCATGATTGTTCCTGTAGCTTAGCTTTCGATTCTCGAAAGCCAATTCAAAGTTGGTATCAGCCCAAGGCTTCGTCAATAAATGCTTTCTGTTGACTGTTGTGCAATGACGGATAGCCCGCTGCCGCCGCTGCCGACGCGTCGCGTCCAACGTATTGCAGGTAAATTTCCGGAAACTGCTCCACTATAGAACGACGCAGATGATGCTGACTGGAGTACCATGCACCCTGGTTCATCGGTTCTTCCTGGCACCACACTATTGCCTTGAGATTTTGATACTGCTGCATACATTGCGCGAATTCATCTTGTGGAAAAGGATAAAGCTGCTCAAGTCGAATAATCGCTATGTCGCTAATATCCCGTAGTCGTCGTTCCGCACGCAAATCGTAGTAAACCTTACCGCTGCAGATAACCAGCTTGCGAATCTTATTGGCATCAAGCGCATCGGTTTCATCGATAACCACCTGGAAACTGCCATCTGCCATTTCCTGCAATGAAGAAACGGCTGCCTTGTTGCGTAGCAAACTCTTTGGCGACATGACGATCAGCGGTTTACGCAATGGACACAACACCTGTTTTCGCAACATGTGAAACACCTGGGCGGAGGTGGTTGGCAGGCACACCTGAATATTATGTTCTGCACACAACTGCAGGAAGCGTTCCAGCCGCGCCGAGGAATGTTCTGGCCCTTGGCCTTCATAACCATGGGGCAACAGCAAGGTCAAACCACACAGCCGTTCCCACTTGTGCTCACCGCTGGTAATAAACTGATCTATTACAACCTGAGCAGAGTTTGCGAAATCTCCAAACTGAGCCTCCCATATAACGAGTGCGTTAGGAGTGGTGGTTGAATACCCGTACTCGAAGGCCAGTACCGCTGCTTCTGACAACAGGGAATCGTAAATAGTAAAATTGCCCTGGTCTTTCTCAAGTTCTTGCAGCGGGGTATGAGGCTGCCCGGTATTTTGATCGAAGACCACCGCGTGACGGTGAGAGAAGGTGCCACGAGCTACATCTTGTCCGGTAAACCTGACCTTGTTACCACTAGTCAAAATAGTGGCGTAGGCCAACAACTCGGCAAAGCCCCAATCCACGGGAATTTCCTCAGCAGCCATACTGGCACGATCATCGAACAGTTTTTTAACTTGCCGTTGCAGCACAAAGTCGTTGGGGATTTCTACAAGCTTTTTTGCCAGTGCACGCAAACTGGTAATCGGCATCGAAGTGTTGAAATGCGCGCTCCAGTCATGCCCTATGTAGGGACTCCAATCGACAAATAGTTCGATGGAGGACTCTTTCACCAAGCTTTTCGCTACGTGCTCTCCCGTGTCCAGCGCGGTTCGGTAAGACTTATTCATCGCCTGCGACTCTGCAACTGACATCACATCTTCTACTGCAAGTTGTTGCGCATAGAGCGCCCGCGTAGTTTTGTGTTGCTTGATCGCCGCATACATTAGCGGCTGGGTGGACGAGGGTTCGTCGGTTTCGTTATGTCCTCGGCGTCGATAACAAACCAGGTCGATCACGACATCTTTGTGAAATTGATAGCGAAAATCCATGGCGAGTTGAGTCACAAATAAAACCGCTTCGGGGTCATCCGCATTGACGTGAAAAATAGGCGCCTGTACCATTTTTGCCACATCGGTACAGTATTCTGTCGAACGGGCGTCATCCTGACGACTGGTGGTAAACCCAAGCTGGTTATTAACAATAATGTGCACAGTTCCGCCAGTGGTGTAGGCCCTGGTCTGGGACATCTGGAATGTCTCCATTACCACACCCTGGCCGGCAAATGCGGCATCGCCGTGAACTATAATCGGCAGTACCCGTTGACCTTTTTTGTCATTTCTCCTGGTTTGCCGAGCTCTGACAGACCCCTCCACAACCGGTGCAACAATTTCCAGGTGAGAAGGATTGAAGGCAAGCGCCATATGCACTTCGCCACCGGCGGTCATGATATTTGAGGAAAATCCCTGGTGATATTTAACATCACCGGACTTTTTATAGACTGCTTTGCCCTCAAATTCATCGAACAAATCCGCGGGGTTTTTGCCAAGTATATTTACCAGCACATTGAGTCTGCCGCGGTGCGACATACCCAGAACTATTTCTTTGACACCGTACTTTCCTGCCCGTTGTATCAACTCATCCAAAGCGGGAATCAAACTTTCACCGCCTTCCAGGCCGAAACGTTTAGTGCCAGGGTATTTCGCATCCAGATGCTTCTCAATCCCCTCGGCCGCAATCAACCTTTCCAGCAAGTGTCGTTTTACATCAGACTCAAATTTGGGCTTACCGTCATTGCTCTCAATTCTTTGCTGGATCCATTGCTTCTCCTCTAAATTTACGATGTGCATGAATTCGTAACCAATAGAATGACAATAGATACGCTCAAGGGTGTCAACCAACTCCCGTAACTTTGTCCTTTCTCTACTAATAAATAGCGAGCCCGTTTGAAATATGGTTGAGTAATCGATTGGCGAAAGATCATGAAATTCCAGCTCAAGATCGGGCACTCGCTCCCTCGGCATAATGCTGAGCGGGTCAAGCTTCGCTTTTTGATGACCGCGGATGCGGTATGAGCTGATCAGTTGCAACACCTGAACTTGCTTGCCCTCGTGCTCGGAGTTGACAACGGCATCGTTGCTGAGGACTTGTTTGTAGCGACTAACCTTGGCAAGAGCTTTGAAGTCCTTGCGGATCTCCGCATGGGAAACTTCCGCCGGGCCAGCAGCAGCAGCGGCGGGCAGCGACTGGAAGAAATCACGCCACTGCTGCGGGATAGAATCCGGATCATTGAGAAAATCTTCGTAGAGCTCCTCAACATAACCGGCATTGGAACCGGAAAGATGACCGCTACTCCACATTACTTCCATTAAATTGTCATGCATATCGAATGCCTCTCAGCCGCAGTGAAGCGAAAGCTGAAACCTGTCAAATAAGTAGTTTTTTTGTCAAATCTCATGCCACAGCGGCTAGGTGCCCTGCTGTATGAGCATGGTCCGAATGTGGCCGATAGCTCGTGTTGGGTTCAAATCCTTGGGACAAACTGCGACACAATTCATGATGCCACGACAGCGAAACACGCTGAATGGGTCATCCAGTCCGGCTAATCTCTCCGCCGCCGCAGTATCTCTGCTGTCTGCCAAAAACCGGTAAGCTTGTAGCAACCCGGCTGGTCCGATAAATTTATCCGGGTTCCACCAGAACGAAGGACAATTGCTACTGCAGCAGGCACACAGAATACATTCGTAGAGTCCGTCCAGCTTCTCCCGGTCTTCGGGTGACTGCAGGCGCTCGATCGCGGGTGCGGGAGTGTCATTGATCAAATAGGGCTTAACTTTTTCGAACTGAATGTAGAAAATGGACATGTCTACCACCAGATCGCGTATAACCGGTAGTCCAGGCAAGGGCCGCAACACCAGTTTCTTACCCGGTTTAACCACCTCTGAAAGCTGAGTGATACAGGCCAGCCCATTGCGGCCATTAATATTCATACCGTCAGAGCCGCAGACGCCTTCTCGACAAGAGCGGCGGTAAGCAATGCTGGAATCTTTGCGCTTTGCCAATTCCAGCACATCCAGAATCATCAGGTCTTTGCCGGCAGGAATTTCCACTTCGATATCCCGCATCACCGGTTTGTCATCGATGTCGGGGTTGTAGCGATAAATACTAACTAACACAATTCACCTTAGAGCTTTGGCAGCTTATCAATAGTTGAGGAACCTTAATAACTACGAATTTGAGGTTCAAACGTAGGCATGGTTTTTGGTGAAAAATTCACTGCACGCTTGCCCACGCGTTTGTCCGCAGGAAAATACATCGAGTGACACAACCAGTTATCGTCATCACGATCCCGGAAATCGTCGCGCGCGTGAGCGCCACGACTCTCGGTTCTGCATTCTGCTGCAATCGCGGTTGCTTCGGCCACCTCAAACAAATTCTCCAACTCCAGGGCCTCTATGCGCGCGGTATTGAAGATCTGGCTCTTGTCTTCTAAATGCACTCTGGCAATACGCTCTCTCAGTATCTTGAGTTTCTCTATACCGTCCCGCATAAATTCGCCTTTACGGAACACGCCGAAATGGTTCTGCATCACATTCTGCAGTTCAGTGCGCAATTCGGGAACACTTGCACCGCTGTCAGAGTCATTGAGTCGTTGCAACCTAGCCATTGCCTGTTCGATATCTGTATCTGAAGCCCGGCGTTGCTCTATCCCTTGACGTAAGGACTCCTCGATGTATTTACCGGCAGCGCGCCCGAACACCACCAGGTCCAGCAGGCTGTTTCCACCTAGCCGATTGCCTCCGTGAACCGAGACACAGGCTGACTCGCCGACGGCGTAGAAGCCATCAATAATTTCATCTTCGCCGTTGCTGTTTTGGGTGAGCGCCTGGCCATTGATGTTGGTTGGAATACCTCCCATCATGTA
>CAVOFA010000109.1:0-9187 GCA_963694865.1 Gammaproteobacteria bacterium
TCAGCATGGCCATCCTGGCGTTCACACTGGTGCTTGCGGGCAGTCTACAGCTTATACTTGAATTCGGCAGCATCACATTTTTGCTGGTATCGGTATTGATGGCCTACGCTAACTATCGCATTCGTGATCTGACTCACTCATCGGCGATTATTACTATAGTTTCCTTGCTTGGGCTGGCGCTGGGAGCAGCACTTATTTTCTACTATGAATTCAATAATCAACCCGAACAATTAGTATTTATCCTGGGGCTGTATTCCCTGTTAACAGCCGCATCGTGGTTATACTCAAGACGCCGAATCCAGCCTATTAGCCAACAAGGTCACGACGGCTGAGTAGCCAGGGTACATTTTCACCGAACTCCCGGCGCAGAGTATACATTTGAATTTGCGTTGGTCTTATTACAGAATAGGCGGTAACCATCAGCTACAGCGCCTGGGCTTGGCAGCTTTATATTCCAAGGGTGAATTTTCTATTCACCGCCACGGTCAGCTGTGACTCAATCTATTAATTCTGCAGCAATTGGAGTCAGTTATGTTTAGCAACCCTAGCACCGCAATATTCGGTTTGAAAAAATTCTGAAACTCGCTTTGTTGTTCACCACTATGGCAGCGATGATTACCATTACTTATCAAGCCAGCCGAGCGTAGGAACCGGCTGACGATGAAGCTTTCTTTATGTTCAACGCGCTGTGGTTCAAGGAGGATGGCGGGGCCGCGAAATACACTGAATATCTACAAGCCGCAGGCGCATTCGTTACCAAGCACGGTGGCAAATCAGACGCTTCATATATACCCGAGGGAGCGATTATCGGTGAATTCGATGCAGACCTGGTTTTTATGGTGGAATGGCCCAATTTTCAGGCGTTTACAAACCTGGTACAGGACCCAGAGTATCAGGCCATCAGTCATTTGCGCGAAGAAGCTATCCGCGATTCTCTGCTGATTCGATTCCGCAAGCTCTAGGCATTTGATTTAAGAGGGACGGTGGGAATTATTTTTACTACATAATAATTCCCACCGTCCCTCTTAATTCGATAATTCCCTCCGTCCCTCTTATTAGCCGGGAAAATGTGCGGTAAGTCACGCTTTTCGCCCTTTCCAGCACGGTGCCAATATTTATGTGAACTGCGTCAATAAAATCTACAACGGCAGTTGTTACGGTGCCAACAACTTAAGAAAGTAACCGGCTCAGGTCTGAGCTGCCACAGGTTTTGTCAGTTTAATCACGGAGATCAACCATGCAATACTCCAGAAATCTTCTCATCATTCTCTCAATGCTGATTTTCGCATTCAGTTCGAGCGTGGCCACTGCCAAAGGCTCCGAAATAAAATTTAGCAGCCTGGTAAGCGCCGTAGTACAGTCCGAAGGCGATGTAGGCACCATCACGGTGAGCATTCACGAGGTGGATGTCGATGTCATCGTCAATGGCGATACTGAAATCGAAGAGGGCGGTGAAGAAGTCGGAATCAGTGTTATCTCAGTAGGAGATTTTGTCAGCGTAAATGCCTTTTTTGCCGATGTCGGCATTGTTGCCGATGAAATCAAGGTACTGGACGAACGCTCGGAACAGTTTCGGTTGCGCGGCCGCATTACCGCCACGGACATAATAGAAGACGCTACCGTAATTACTCTTATGGGTGTAGATGTCAACGTCGACTCGTTTACCGATATTACCCGCCGCGGCAGCGGTAGTGGCAACTCTGTGGCAGCGGCAGATTTAATCGTCGGAGATGAGGTTAATGTACGCGGCGGCATGCAGGACGGCATGCTGCTGGCAGCACGCATTCATGTGGGTAACAGAGAGCAGGGAAATATCGAGCTGGAAGGTACGATAACTGCAATAACAGACGCTGGATTTACGCTTGAGATTGATGGTGGTGGTAATACCATTATTGTCATCGACGACGGTACTGTTGTAAGTGGTGAGTTAGTGCCTGGAGCATTTGTTGAAGTCGAGGGGCAGCTGAATACCGAGTTTGCGATAGTTGCCGCTGAAGTAGTGGTGGATGTCGATGGGGATGGGGATGGCGACGATGACAATAAACGGGGAAAAAGCAGCGGGAAAAGTAACGGCAACGGGAATAATGACGATGATGATGATAGCAATGACGACGACAACAGCAACGATAGCAGCGACCCGGTCGAAGTAGGCGCCGAGATCAAGCTTGAATCAGACTTCAGCGAGGTAAGTGGTAAAGCGGAGACTGGTTTTAAAGATATCAATGGCAAAGTCGAGCAGGAGTTTGAAGTTGAATTGGAAGATGCAGTTGCCGGGACTGTTTTCACCCTCGTGGTTTCCTTCGATGACAATGCCGTAGAGTTTGGCACCATAACGGTCAATGATCTCGGCCGTGCCGAAGTAAAATTCAGAAACGGTGATGACGATCCCGAACAAGATTTAACCGCCTTGTTGCCAGATGGAAGTGACGTTAGAGATATCACCAGAATACAAATTGTTATAGATGGCGACGTCGTCCTCGAAGGGAATTTTTAACAGCCAATAGAGTCTGCGGCAACTGGCAGCCAGTATCACTCTCCAGGCCAGTTGCTGCGGATACTATTGCACAGTATCTGCTCCCGTTCACCTTCAGGGAGCCATGGTGTTACTCAGAGAATCCAAACCTTCGATGCAAACTTCTACCGTACTTCCCGGTTTAATAGGCAGAGCACCGGCGCCAGTGCCACAGGCGATCAAATCTCCCGGCAACAGCGTCATATCCTGAGACAATAAGCTGACAAGCTGCCGGGGTGAAAAAATGAGATCGCTGATCGCATAGTCTTGCCTCAATTTACCCCTGTAGAGGGTCTGCACCTGTAGCTGCTCCACATCTACATCGGTACATATGCTGGGTCCAAATGCCCCAAAGGTATCCATGCTCTTGGCGCGACACCATTGCGGAAAGCTGGGATCTTTGTCAATCAGTGACAGCGCGGTGATATCGTTAACACAGGTATAGCCGAAAATGTAATCTGCCGCTTCGGCTGCGGAGACACTGCGACAGGCTTTTCCAATCACCACGCCTAGTTCTCCTTCGTAAATAATCCTGCCTTCATAATATTGCGGCCGCTGAATCTGACCAAGATGTGGTAAATAGCAATTATTGGGCTTGAGAAAATACAGTGGCTCGGACGGGATGGCCAGGCCTTGTTTGTCGGCGAAAGGCCTGACGTTATTCCACAAACCAAGCATTTTCCCAGGCCAGCAGGGCGTTAACAATTTCAGGTCTGCTACCTGCAATATTTCGTCCGTGACTGTGGCACCCGCAAATAGGTCTCCCACGCAAACCTTGACGCGTTGATCCTCGAAGGCGCCAGCATCAAGTAAGTGACCAAACTCATCTGTTACTGAATCCTGACGTCTGAATCGTATCCATTTGCTCATTTTAGTCTCGTTATATTCTGTCGCTGGAATTTGGCAGCTCTGTCAGCCGGCTTTAGTTATAACAACCCGCCTGTTGCGCTCGCTGAATCACGAGCCCTAAAACAATGTCTATGGTGGGAGTTGCTATCCCTGTCATCTTCCCCAATTCCTGCACCACGGTTAATAGCGCATCGATTTCCATGGGGCGACCCTGTTCAAGGTCCTGTAACATCGACGTCTTATGCGCACCGACCTTGGCCGCGCCGTTGATGCGAGTATCAATATCTACCGCAAATCTCACCCCCAGACTTTCGGCGATCGACTGAGCTTCTGCCATCATGCCGTGAGCAATGGCCCGGGTGCCCGACGCGGTGGCGATAACATCCAGGGTAGCCTGGGTGAGTGCGCTTATCGGGTTGAAGCATAAGTTTCCCCACAGCTTCACCCATATATCGTCTCTAATTCTTGGTCGTACCGGTGCCTTCAGTCCCGCCTGGATAAAGATTTGACTGAGTGACTTTACGCGCTCGGTTTTCTCACCGCTGGGCTCGCCCAGGGTGAAGCGATTCCCCTCCACGTGCCGAATGACACCTGGCTCCACTAAATCACAGGCCGGATATACAACACAGCCTATCGCTCGTTCGGGCCGCAGCTGCTGCCACTGTTGATCGTCTGGATCTACGCTATGCAGGCGTTGGTTTTGCAGCGCACCTTCGACACCATAGAAATACCACCATGGGATGCCATTAACCGCCGTAACTACGGCGCCGTCGGTTGCCAGCAGGGCATCTATTTGCGGTACTATTTTCGGTACGGAGTGGGCTTTGAGAGTGACAACAACAAAATCCTGCGGCGGCAGTGACTCCGGTTTATCGGTGCAATTGAGCTGATAAACACTCTCGCCTGCTGCAGTGATCAGTCTCAAGCCGTGCTTTTGCATCGCCTGCAGATGCGGGCCCCGGGCAATCAAACTGACTTCAGCGTCTGTTGTTGAGAGCATGGCGCCCAGGTAGCCGCCGATTGCACCGGCTCCATAAATACATATTCGCACAGTTATTCCCCGAATTTTTGAGCAACCGCAGGCCTTACTGATTATCGAACAGGCCTGGCTTCACGCGTCCCCTGCAATGAGACAAACGAGACTGCTGGATATTCACAGAAATGTCAAAATCAGAAAAGAACCACGCCCTACACAAAAGAATTACACACAGTCTTGACATACTACATGCTGTTTCCGCACACTGCTGTTTTTTCTGTGGAGTATTAGCATGAGCACACTGTGGGAATTAGTAAATCGCGGTGAAGGCAATGCCGCCGCGCTCATAGCGCCTGGACAAAAAGCCCTCACTTATAATGAGTTACGTGCTCAGGTTAAATATACTGCCAATCGTCTCAATGAACTCGGGGTGGGTCGCAACGACCCTGTCGCTATCGTGCTTCCCAATGGGCCAGTAATGGCCAGCGCTTTTATCGCCATTGGCGCCGCCGCCACTACCGCGCCCCTGAATCCCGGTTACCGCGGTGAAGAATATGACTTTTACCTGAAGGATCTGCAGCCCAAACTGCTGGTAGTCGCTGCAGACAGTGATTCTCCGGCCGTAGACAGCGCCCGCAAACTGGGTATCAACATAGCCCATTTATCGCACAAGGTGGAGGACCCTGCCGGCAATTTTGAACTGTTGGGCGAGCCTGTCACCGACAGCTCTCCACTCACAGGTTTTGCCGAAGCTGGCGATTTAGCACTGGTACTGCATACCTCTGGCACCACCTCCAGGCCTAAATTAGTGCCGCTGAGCCAGACCAATGTCTGTGCATCTGCACGCAATGTCGCCGCCTCTCTGGCGCTGATCCCGACTGATCGCTGTCTTAATATTATGCCGCTGTTTCATATACACGGCCTTATTGCAGCCGTGCTCGGTTCGATGCACGCCGGTGCGAGTGTCAGTTGCACACCCGGCTTTAACGCCCTGAAGTTTTTTAATTGGCTGGAGGAAGTCAGACCCAGTTGGTACACAGGCGTTCCCACCATGCACCAGGCGATCTTGTCCCGATCAAGCCGGAATCAACAGATCATCGACAGTGTGAAGCTGCGTTTTCTGCGTTCTTCTTCGGCTTCGCTGCCACCCCAGGTAATGCAGGAGCTGGAAACCACCTTCAACGCACCGGTAATTGAAGCCTATGGGATGACCGAGGCGGCTCACCAGATGGCCTGTAATCCCCTGCCACGAGGTACCCAAAAACCAGGCTCGGTGGGACTCGCCGCCGGACCAAAAGTGTCTATTATGAATCAACAGGGCGAGCATTTAGCGGCTGGAGAAATTGGTGAAGTGGTAATCCAGGGTGAAAATGTGACGGCAGGCTATCTTAACAATGAAGACGCAAACGCCACCGCGTTTACTGACGGCTGGTTTCGCACCGGAGACCAGGGCAAACTGGATGCTGCGGGCTACCTGACGCTAACCGGTCGACTAAAAGAAATTATTAATCGCGGCGGCGAAAAAATTTCTCCCCGTGAAGTAGACGAAATTTTATTGGATCACGAGAGTGTCGCCCAGGTTGTTACCTTCGCGGTACCACATGACAAGCTGGGTGAAGAAGTAGCTGTCGCCATCGTCCTTGAAGCTGACGCTGAACTTGATGAAAAAGGCTTGCGCGACTATGCCGCTACACGGCTGGCAGATTTTAAAGTACCCAAGACTGTGGTTTTCCTGGACGAGATACCAAAGGGTCCAACGGGAAAGTTACAGCGCATCGGCCTGGCGGAGAAACTGGGTCTGGCTTAATAATTCAAAATAATTTGTGTACCTAATAATTAATATACCTATGCTAAATAGGATTTCATCGGGGAGAATAAAAAGTGGAAGAAGTAACCGATACTAACGACAGCGCCAGCGACAAACTCAAGCAACAAACCGGGGAGACCGCCCTGGCGGAACTCGAAATTCCCGATATGTCCTTTAGCAAGATGGCCTCACATTTTGGGCCCGGCATTATTCTCATGATGACCGGCATCGGCACCAGTCACATAATTACTGCCCCCACCGCCGGCGGGCGCTTCGCCTACGCCCTGATGTGGTGTATCCCGGTGGCCTATGTCTTCAAATATTACGGCTTCGAGATGGCTTTTCGCTTCACCAATGCGACTGGCAAGAGCCTGATTGAAGCCTATGGCACGGCGTGGAAGAAATGGCCGCTGTGGTATGTAATGGCGACCACCATACTGCAATGTGTTATCGGTCAGGCCGGTCGCTTGATTGCAGCGGCGGCGGTGCTGTATTTTCTGTTCAGCTATCTATTCGGTGAGGCGCTCGGATTTGAAATACCGATAGAGGTTTTCGCCTTGGTGTTAGGTACATTTTGTGTTTTCGTGTTGCTGCGTGGTAACTACAAGATTGTAGAACGGGTGGCCAAATTAGCTGCCGGTTTTCTATTCGTTACCACCGTATTCGTTTTCTTCGTCAATCCGCCTTCGGTCTCTGTTGTGCAATACTTTTTTATCTTCGACATGCCGTCGGGGTCATGGCTGATTATTGCCGGCTTTCTGGGCCTGCTACCCACCGGTATCGATGTTTCCCTGCAGGCATCGGAATGGGGCAAGGCCAAGAAGGTGGGCATGGGAAGGATCAGAGAGAACCTGGAGGACATGGGACTGGCCCAACGCTTCGATCCCTTTAACCCGAAGAAAGAGCACCTGAGTGTGGACACTTCCCGACTACCGGAACACGCCCAGACGTACTGCCAGCGCTGGTTCACCATCGGCCTATGGGATTTTCGTATCGGCCATATAGTGTCGTTTATCATCGCCTGTATCTTTCTGATCCTCGCCGCCATCTGGATGTACCCCAGCGAAGTCTCGGGACAGGACGTCATTGGCGACATCGCCAGAATTTTCACCGAGAGTGTCGGTAACGGCTTGATGGTTATCTTCCTCATTGGTGCGTTCGCTGCGACGTTTTCGACCGCGTTCAATTATTTTGATGGCTGGCCTCGGATTGTGGGCGCCTGTTGTCGCAATATATTTCCAGCCACCGCAAGTTTGCAGGGCCTGGACAAGGACGAAATAGGAGATGAACACAGAAAGAAATGGTATTCGGAATACAACATCTACCGCGCCACCATGATATTTTCCCTGGTGACTGCACTGGGGATAATCATTGGCGTACCCAGACCTGTGTACCTGGTGCTGGTAGCCTCCGCACTGGCTTTCTTCGTGGCGCCGGTAATTTACTTTTTCAATGTTTACTATTGCCTGACCGTCATACCGAAGCAAGACAAGGCGTTTTATCCCTCAACCTTCGCCAGGTATTTCTCTTTTCTTAGTTTGGCGGTATTTACGGGATTAAGCGCGATATTGATCATGGCCAGAATATTTAATATTACTCTGTTTGGCGCCTAGCGTTGACGACAGTCTGAAATTAAGGAAGAGGTGGGGACTGAGGAGTTCAACTCTTGAGCTCCGCCGCTTCCTGCTCGGCCCGCATATTGCACGTGGTCACACCGGGCAGCTTGGCCATGTATTTGATCATCATGGCACCCTTTATGTCCTGTCTCTCGATGAAGCTGGTGTCTTCGTTGACGAAAAAAACCCGTGACGTGATTGCCGCGAGGCTGTCTTCCATGGGCTGGGCGCACTTGTGAATTTTCATCTCGGGGGGGATTTCATCGCGGGCACCTGGCCGCCACATGAACACTTCTTCTGATTCCTGAAAATAAACAAATTCGACAACGCCGTCGTTGTTCATGTCTCGGGCACACAGCTTGTAGATCAGGAAATTGTCGCAATACAAACTGGTTTCAGGGTACACACCGGTACCACCCAAAAAGCCACAGGCTGTATAAGAAAGCAGAGACAGAGGTACTAGTGCAAGGCGGATAGACATCATTGGCAATTTATTAAGCAGTGAGACCCTTGGAATTTGCAGCATTTAAGGACTTTAATTCGGCCTCAGGGCTGGATTGTTTAGTATTAGACCTGAACTATAACTAATCAATTTCGATTCGTATTCTGTGACGCGGCAACAAAATGCACATTTCGTCCCCGTTAGACACAAAATACGAGAATTTAGAGAGAAAATCGGCCCAGCACACTCTGTTTGTCGTCCTCGGCCGATTGCGATGTTTCAGTCGAGCTCATGGAGCGATTCTCCCACGGCGTTAATCAAGCCATCTATCTGCTCTGCAGTAACGATGAAGGCAGGCGCTAACTGCAAGGTATCGGCGCTCCAGCGCACATAGAACCCCTTCTGCAGGCACTTTAGTCCGATTTCAAAGGGCCGTCGGGCCGGCTCATCCGGATAATGCTCGAGGCTGATACCGGCGGCGAGTCCGTAGTTGCGGATATCGGTGACGAAAGGACTGCCCTGCAGACTATGGATTGCTTTTTCAAACACCGGTGCCATCTGCTTAACACGATCTACCAGCTTATCTTTAACCAGTATATCCAGTGTTGCCAAACCCGCAGCACAGGCCACAGGATGGGCCGAATAGGTGTAGCCATGGGGAAATTCCACCATGTATTCCGGACCACCGTTGTCCATAAAGGTATTGTAAATTTCAGCACCGACAACTACCGCACCCAGCGGCACGGCGCCGTTGGTAATCTGTTTCGCCAGGCCCATTATATCCGGTGTCACTCCGAATTCTTCGGCGCCGGTCATGGAACCCATGCGGCCAAAGCCGGTTATGACTTCGTCGAAGATCAACAAAATATTGTGCCGGTCACAAATTTCCCGCAAGCGCTTGAGGTAGCCTTTGGGTGGTGGCAAGACACCGGCGGTGCCGGCCAGAGGCTCTACGATTAGCGCCGCAATGTTAGACGCATCATGC